>CAJTYI010000004.1:9790-69372 GCA_910584215.1 uncultured Roseburia sp.
GAGTAAGTCCCGCTTTTCACGCAGAGTAGGGCGGATAGCTGCTCCACAAAACAAGGAGGATTGACATGAAAAAAAAGGGTAACAGTTACCTTAGGTTTTCGGGCAAAACAGGCCGTCGTGTTGGCGCATTGGCGTTGACGGCGGGCTTACTGATCGAGAGCCTGTCCGCTGGTACCGCAAGTGTGGCTGCGGCCGCAGTGCCGGAGGATGTTACGCAGGATGAGACTGTGACGGACGTAGGTACGCTGGAAAAAGCGGCTTACACGGATGCAGGTACGGACAAGTTCGCAATTGGCGAGACAAAGACTTTTACATTCGGTTCCGCAGGAGACGTAAAGGCTACCACCGCGTATTTACAGTCAAAGGGCTACGGCTGGGAGAAAGCGGAAAACGTAGAACTGAAAAACGGGGCAGACTATGTTTCCGGCACCAACTGGCTGGACGCTACGAACCATGTGTGGGAATATCCGACATTTGTGGTGGATGTTCCGGTCGGTATCTATGATGTCACGATCGTGCAGGGAACCGACGGTACAAACGACGCGGTCAACGGTGCTTATGTCGAGGGCAATATGTACGCGGTACCGTGGTCATCGGTCGGATTTTCGACTTCCTACGACATGCCTGCCAGAGATTCCTGGATTTATACGAAGGCGGGAGAGACCAAAGAGTCGACGGTTCAGGCGGCAGTTGCCGATGGCCAGTTGACGATCGACTTTGCCACATCCCTGACAGACGCAGGGGAATCTGGTACGACCTATATCAAAGAGGTGCGTGTGACAAGAGCAAAACAGATCACGGATGCTTCGGCGGCTCCGACCTTAAGATTTATCGGTGACTCTACTTTGGCCAAGTATCCGCCCGAGGACGGACAGGTGTGGACGCCGATTCCTGAGCGTACCGGCTGGGGTGAAGTGTTCTCCATGGGTAAGTTTGTAGATGAAAAAGTGGTGTTAGTCAACAAGGCTGTGGCAGGCAGTTCGATCAAGAGCTGGGTTTACGAGGGATTCTTAAATGACTTCCTGCTGACGAGCCATCCGGGTGACACCGTAATCATAGAGGGCGGTATCAACGACAGTGCGGCAGGACGCCGCTATAGCACGGGTGCAGAGTTTAAGACCTATCTGCAGTATTTTGTGGATGTCCTAAAAGCATTCGGCTTAGATGTTATCATCAGTTCCGGCACAAAGTCGACTGCAGAGTATACGGCGCCAATGCAGGAAGTTGCGACAGCGAACAACCTGCATTATGTGGATTTGCTCACAAAGTGGAACGAATATATCAAAGCAAATTCATCGAAAAATGGCAACGATAACCTGACAGTGGACGGCACACATTTAAAGCGCGTCGGCGGTATTGTGGCGGCGCAGCTGGTAGCGGCAGATATCAAAGGTTTGACAGGACTTAGTATATCAGGCCATATCAAAGATATACCAGTCAACACTGCGGCGCCTACGGCTAAAGTCAGCGGCTTAAAGGTGAGAAAGCAGGGCAGCGATTTTGTTACGTTGGCCTGGGACATTCCGGAGAGTACGATATATGCACAGGATCAGCTTATCACAGGCTTCCATGTATACAGGAAAGTAAAAGGCTCTGCGGACGCGGCAGTTAAGGTGGCGACACAGACCGCTTATATTTCCGCGGGTATGACAGGTCCGCAGCTTTACACGACGGTGGCTGTGCCCGATGCGCAGGATTATACATATTATGTGACGGTACAGGGTGTGACCGGTGAGGGCGCTGCGTCCGACACGCTTGATGTGTCTGCTTATGTGGCAACAGATAAGGACAAATTGCAGGCTTATGTCGATCAGTATCAGACACAGTTGTTTGACGCCAGCGCTTACAGCGTAGAGACCTATGCGGCGTTGAAAGTTGAGCTGGCAAAAGCCGAGGCTTTGCTGGCAAAGGCGGGTGCGACAAACGCACAGTATACTTCTGAGTTGAATAAAGTAGAAACTGCAATAGCGGCGCTAAAGCTCAATGCGACCGAGTTCTTAAATACAACATTTGCAGATGAAGAGTTAAAATCTGCGGCGTGGGGTGCGGCTGGCACACAGAGCGGTTTGCTCTCAGCTATTATGGATGTCAACGGCAACCGTCTGCTTCAGCTTTATGTCGAGGCGAGCGGAGAGCGTTTCTGCTATAAAGAATTTGCGGGCGCTTCCGATATTAACGCCGCAGTGGAGATGGTAGAGTTCGAGTGGTATCCGGGTAAGCCGGACACAAGAAACTGTACCGAGGTAGAGTTCTGGAGCAGTGCGGCGCAGCGTGTACTCTCCTTAAAATCGGCTTGCATGGACAGCGATACTGGTCATGTCGGCTATGTGGTGGGCAATTATCCAAGTGATAACCGCTACTTAATCGGAACAGGTTTCCATGAGTATGAGGGATCTAAAGCCGTGGATTTGGGGCTGACGAGCAAAGCGTGGTACAATGTGAAGATTATATTCCGCTATGCAGATCAAAAAGCAGATCTGTACATCGTGCCGCGGGATGATGCATCCCTTGATTCTGCTATCGTAAAAGATATTGACATCGTTGCCGATGCCAATACAATTGTAAAGATGAATTTCTTGATGAAGCGAGGTAGAAAAGACGGCGATACCGGCAATGATTTGTCTACACTTTGGGATACCCGTATCGACAATTACGGCATCTATTACGCGACGGCAAAGAATACGACGAGCGCGTCTGCTTTCAACAAAGCAGTAGAAGCTTATCAGGAAAAGACCGCTGGTCTTGGCGGAAGTGTTTTAAGCGGCGATCAGTTTGTACTTGCCAATGCCATCATAGATATCATGAAGCAGGACGTAGGATTCTTTACTACGGCGGACTATACTTATGCGACGAGCAAGATCAACGCGGCAGCGGCAGCGGTTCCTGTCCTTAAAAATGCGACGGAGATCAAGTTGAGAACGTCTGCGGCCAATGTAAAAGCCGGTGAGACTGCCAATATTACGGCGACGCTGACACCGACGGATGCCAACGAGGAGATCATTTATACCTCCTCAGATGAGAACATTGCATCGGTATCCGGCAGTGCGAAGAAAGCGGTTGTGACGGCAAAGCAGGCGGGAACCGTGACAATTACGGCGACCGGAGCCAATTCCGGAGTGTCCGGTTCGGTAGAAATTACCGTGACAGGACGCGCATACTTCTTCGGCACCGATACAACGAAAGCTTATGATGAGGAGAGCGGTTACGGCTTTATGAATTATGCTTATCCGAACGCGGCAGAGGGCTGGAAAGAGGTTCCGAATCCTTTCAATGCAGATGAGAAGATCAATACTTATTTTAGAAGAGAACTGACACAGACACCGGGAACAAACTATATTAATACCTCCGCATCAGCAAAGGATTATCTTGCGATCGGCAGTCAGGTATGGACAGAGCTTCCAAGTGGCGGACGTGATGAGGACCGGATTACTTATGAAAACACCGCTGCTTTTGCGGCTGACCTTCCAAATGGTAACTATAATGTGGCAGTCAACTTTACCAATCCAGGCGCTGCGGCGATGGATGTGATGGTTAAAGCAGAGGATATCATGCGGTATTCTGCCGGTGACCATGAGACGGCAGAGATCGCGACCGTAACTGTTCCGGCAGGAGAGACAGTTGCGGCAAGTTTTGATATTGCATTGACAGACGGACAGTTGAATCTGCGCTTTGAGCAGAACAGCGTTGCGGCGGATACGCCTGCGGCGGCAACGGATGTCTATGTTAAGAGTGTTGTCATCAACGAGATCGGCAGCAAGAGTGCAGAGGCTGCGAAGAAAACAATCTATACCATCGGTGATTCGACTGTGCAGTCCTACTATAATGGAGCCAGCAAGAACAGAAAATCATGGGCACAGTACCTGTATCAGCTGTTTGGCGAGATGAATACAACCACTGCAAATCAGAGCAATACCGGTTATGACTTCTTAGAGACAGACAATGTCATCTTCCGCAATTATGCGAGAGATGCCCGTTCCACCAGATCGATTTTAGAGGAAGGCCGTCTCAATGAAGTGCTGCTCAACGTAAACGATGGCGATTATGTATTTATGCAGTTTGCACATAACGACGACAATGCGCCGCGTGTAAACCGCTATGCGGACCTCAATGAATTTAAGCAGAGAATCAGTACATATGACAAAGCGCTGGCAGAGCGCGGAGCGACACTTGTGCTTGTGACACCGATTGTCATTGAAGCATGGGATGAAAGCGGTATGATTGATCACAGATTTGACGATTATCGCCTTGCCATGATGCAGCAGGCAAAAACAGATAACATTCCTGTACTTGACCTGATGGGCGCTACCATAGCGTTAGTTGATGCGATGGGCGCTGACAATACGAAAAATCTGGGCATCTATCTGGATACCGTGCACACCTTAGAGCCGGGCGCGCAGATGTTTAAGGCATTGATGGGCAATTTACTGCGGGCGTCAACAGACGAAAAGCTGGCTCCGGTAAAAGCACTGATGATTCCGCAGACGGATGACAACTATATTTCCATCGACTGTGCAGGCAGCCTGATCGTAGATCCGGCACAGAATATGGCTTCCACAGATTTAAAGATCAATGCCAAAGAAGAAAATGTTACGCTTTATATCTCAGATGAAAAAGTAGTGAAATATGAAAATGGCAAGCTGGTAGCGGTCGGCGAGGGTTCCGCGATCGTGACAGCGGCTTACACGGCAGGCGACCTGGCGACTACAGACTGTACGGCTTACACGGCATACAAAGTGATCAATGTAAAAGGCCAGGCGGCAGATCTCACCGAGCTTAACGCAGCGATTGCAGCGGCAGAGCAGATCAATGCCAACGACTATACGACGGCGAGCTACGCGGCAGTAAAAGCGGCTTTGGACAGAGCAAAAGAGCTCGGTGTCGCAGATGATCAGAATGTGATCGCAGCGGCAGCGGCAGCCTTAAATGAGGCAGTGAGCAATCTGGTGAAGAGAGCTGACAGAACGGCGCTCAATGCGGCGATTGCGGCGGCAGAGGCTAAGGCAAAGGCAGATTACACGGCGGACAGCTATGCGAAGCTGGAGAGTGCGCTCGCGGCAGCAAAAGCTGTTGATCCGGATGCCACAGCGGAAGAGATTGCGGCGGCAGTAACAGCGTTAAACAGCGCAATTGGAGCGCTTGTTCCGGTAAAGACGGACAACAGCGAAACGAAGCCGAGCGAGACACCATCCAGCCAGGCACCGTCCAGTGAGACACCATCCAGTGAAACACAGTCCAGCCAGGCACCGGCTCCCGGAAAGGGCGAGACCTTTACCTCCAGCGACGGTGTGAAGTACAAGGTGATGACCGCGGGCAAGGAAGTTGCTTACACGGCGCCGGCAGATAAGAAAAACATCACCAGTGCAACTATTCCAGATACGGTGAGTGTTGGAGGCGTTACATTTAAAGTAACATCGGTTGCCAACAAGGCGTTTGAGAAATCTTCAAAATTAAAGAGCGTTACCATCGGCAAGAATGTAACGGCGATCGGTACGAATGCGTTTGCAAACTGCACAAAACTTACTTCCGTGAAGTTTAAGGGAACGAAGTGTAAGACCATTGGAACTGGTGCGTTCAAGGGTGCCAAAGCGCTCAAGAATATCTCTATTCCGAACAGCGTACAAAAGATCGGAGACAGTGCATTTGCATCCTGTACAAAACTGGAGACTGTGACAATCGGTACAGGGCTCAAAGAGATTGGCAAGAGTGCGTTCAGTGGGGATAAGGTTTTGAAGAAGATCACCATCAAGTCCAAAAAGCTTGCAAAAGTGGGCAGTAATGCACTGAAATCAACCAAGAAGAATCTTACGATCAAGGTTCCGAAAAAACAGGTGAAGTCCTATACAACTAAGTTTAAAAACAAAGGTAACAAGAAAATTAAGGTGACAAAATAATCTTTGTCTTAGTGGCTGGTGATAAACAGTAGATTGGTTCACAGTGGACTGTTTGTGACAATAAAAGCCCCCGGAGGTCTATCGTCCCTCCGGGGGCTTTTTCAGATGAGGTCGTAGCATTTGAGCGTTTTGTGACGGCGCGGGATACGACAAGCGTAAAAAGGCAGTCCAAGTTTGTGGACCATGGGAAAGGCATGGTTTTTATGAAGACAAGAGTTTCTTTGAAAGGAATAGGAAAGTTCATATGGGTTTTCTTTGCCCTGGCCAGTATGCTGTTTTGGATACCCAAAGTCGATAAGATGATTACAAGCGGCATGTCTGAGAGGGCAGCTTGTATTGCGCTAGATGATGCGTGGGATGTCACGATAAAGGGTGAAGTTTATCCGAATGTTTTGTTGACAGACTTTCCGTTTCCACCGGTCGAAAAAGGCGATGAGATTATCATGGAGCGCACGCTGCCGTCCGACTGGGAGTTGATCGAGGGAGCGTTGCGTTTTTACGTCAGGCATTGTGCCGTCAAAATGTATATTGACAGCGAACCAGTCTATACCTATGGTTATGACAGACTGACACAGGGCAAAACACTCGGAAGCGGTTATCAGTTTATCAAATTTCCGGACAGCTACAAGGGCAAGACGTTTCGTATTCATCTCTATTCGGCGGAGGATCATGCATTTGCAAAGTTTGATGCTATAAAATTGTATGAGTGGGAGCATGCCTATCCTGCTTTGATGGTGGAAAACAGACTGCCCCTGTTTTGCGGCTGCTTTCTGCTTTTGTTTGGTCTTATTGCCAATGTGATTACTATTTTTGCACTCGTCGGTTCCATAAAATATATTCGTCTTTTTTGTATTTCAATATTTTCGATCTGTATGGGGTTGTGGACACTGAGCTATTACAACGTCATGGCAATTTTTGGGATGCCGCTCTATTCGATCTCACTGATCAATTATCTCGCACTGTATCTGGCGCCAATTCCTCTGACGGTGTATATGCATCATGAGATTATGAATCTCGGGTGGAAGCCGTTAGAAGTGTTTTACCGCTTGTTTTTTGTGACGGAGACTACAGCCATCTTTGCCATGATAACGCTTCATGGATTTGATATTGCACATATGGCGGGGACGTTAAAGTATATGCAGGTGATTTTTGCAGCCGGACTTTTATTCTTTTTCGTTGTTCTGTTACTAAATGTAAAGTTTTCTAAGGTTGCCAACCGACTGTCCGTGTTTGGAATGTTGATTGTTATGCTTTGCATCGCGTATGATATGGTCGGCTACAATTTTATGAGATATTTAGGAAATGATTTTTTTAATGTCAGGGGGGTTTCTTCCAGCGGAATTATGATTTTTATCTGTATTCTCTTCCTGTCCTTTTATATAGAGATGACACAGAGCATGATGCAGCAAAAAGAGCGCGATTTCCTGATCAAAAGAGCATATACAGATGAGTTGACGCAGCTTCACAATCGACGTTACTGTATGGAATATATGAATAAACTCAAGGAGGAGCGGGATTTCAAATATACCGTCCTATGCTTCGATGTCAACAATCTCAAAACCGTAAATGACACATGCGGCCATGCCAAAGGGGATCTGTTGATCCGCAGCGCGGCCGAAGTTATTGCAAAAACTTTTGAGCCGCATGGGTTTGTGGCGAGAGTGGGAGGAGATGAGTTTGTTGCGGTGATAAGAACGGCCGATGAAACAGAGATATCGCTTCTGGTCGAACAGTTTTTGCAGGATATTGCCGACAAAAACCGAACGGTAACAGATATGAATCTGTCAATCGCCTATGGGTATGCGTGCGGCAGCCAGAGTGAACATGATATTGAAAAGGTATATCAGGTTGCAGATGACCGTATGTATGAAAAAAAGAGAAAGATGAAAGGTTCCGCCAGATGAGGTGGAACTTTTTTATTCTATAATTTAGAAAAGACTTTGTCATGCTAAAGCGTGAGTGTGGGAGCACACGACGTTCTTAAGCCTTAAAAATAACAGAGGAGAATTTTTTGATAAATATTAAAAATAATAGACTAGGAAAATTTGAAATAATTTGTTAAAATAGAGAAAATAGCATATTTTTGCCAAGATTAGGTTGACAAATTTTTGCTGTGGAAGGGGAGCGTACTAAGTATCAGAAAAGGAGAAATACCATGAGAAAGTGGAAGAGTTGCGGGGCCGGCGTATTGGCATTCCTTTTCGGGGTGCAGTCCATATTTACCGGGCTGCCCGCACACGAGGTGAAAGCCGCACAGCAACCGGCGGCGCAGGCAGATGTTAAGATCGGCAAGGACGGGCTGCGGGACCGCGGCGTTGTCGCGATCAACCTTGGAGGGGAGACAGGCGCGGAGACAAAAGTAAGTGCCACGGATGCGAACGGCAATCCGATCACGAGCGGCGTCTATGTGAGTTGGAGGAGCTTTGAGGAAGATGATTTTGACGGTGATGGCAGAGCGGATGCGGTGTTTGACGTGTATCGCAATGACAGTAAGCTTGCATCTGGTATTACCGTGACTAATCTCGTGGACCCTGAGGGAAAAGCCACCGATACTTACCGTGTGGTTGGCTCTACGGATGTGGTGCTCGGTATTGAGGCAAAAGAGATCGTCCCATGGCAAAAGCAGTATCTGGAGCTTGATCTGTGTAAGCCAGAGGATGAAACCGTACCGTTGTATGTAGGTAAGGATGAGCAAGGTAATCCGAAACCATATCCCACTACATGTACTTATACGGCCAATGATATGTCGGTCGGACAGCTCGACGGCGACGGTTCCCTTGACTTGATTGTGAAATGGGACCCAAACAATTCGCAGGATAATTCCAGTAACGGCTATACCGGCAAGGTATTTCTCGACGGCTACCGGGTGGACTGGAACACCGGGGAGACAAAGCTGCTCTGGCGTATCGACATGGGTGTCAATATCCGCGCCGGTGCGCACTATACGCAGTATCAGGTTTGGGACTTTGACGGTGACGGCATAGCCGAGATCGCGGTCAAGACGGCGGACGGTACGACGACTTACAAATCGGCGGACGGCACCGCAGCGACCTTGAAGGAGACCGGGCATGTCGGCAAAATCAGCGCCGACAAGCAGAGAGTCGATGTCGTGCAGGGTGAGATGAATTATGATTACCGTAACGGCGGCGGCAGGTCGCTGACCGGAGACGAGTATTTTACGATTTTTAACGGTGAGGACGGGACGATTCTCGACAATACTGCCTATATCCCTGACCGTGGAAACTGGACCTCCTGGGGAGACGATTACGGAAACCGCTCCGAGCGCTACCTCTCGGCAACCGGTTATGTGATGGGGGAGGATAAGGCACCGGCCGCTCTGTTCGGCCGCGGTTATTATACGAGGATTGCTATCACGGCATTTTATCTGAAAGACACGGACGGCGACGGGATTGGCGATAAGATTGACACCTACTGGGCGTTCGATACGATGAAAGACGGCGGCGAGTACGAGGCGCAGGGCAATCACGGCGTTGCGGTCAATGATGTCGACGGCGACGGATGCGACGAATTGATTTACGGTTCTCTCTGTATTGACCATGACGGCAAAGTACTTTGGAGTACCGGGCTTCAGCACGGCGATGCCATGCATGTGTCGGATTGGATACCGGACAATCCGGGACTGGAGATTATGCAGGTTCATGAGGATTTAAGCTCACACATGGACGGCGAAGCGATCAACGTGCAGGTGGAGGTGCATGACGCGGCGACTGGCAAGCTCTTGATGGGATACGGCACGGGAGGGGATACCGGGCGCGGACTTATGGCCGATATTGACCCGACATCCCTTGGCGGCGAGTGGTATGCCGGTTACGGGCCAGAGGGCATCAGGAACACTGCATCCAGAGCAGTGTTTGCAGCATCTTCCACGATGGATAAATTGGTGCAGCTAGGGCAGACAGGCGCGACACCGGCCATGAATTTTTCGATCTTCTGGGACGGTGATCTGCTCAGCGAATTGTATGACGGCGCCGACAAGCAGAATCCGGTGGTGTCAAAGTGGAATTATCTGACCGGAAGAGATTCGACGACACTGTTTGCCACCAAAGAGGCGTTAAACAGTAACGGCACGAAAAATAATGCAGGTCTGGTAGCCGATATCTTTGGCGACTGGAGGGAAGAGGTTATTGTAAGAAGCGCTGCGGATGCAAGTAAGGCGCGCGTATATGCGACGACGATACAGACGGATTATGTGGTTCCGTGCCTGCTCGAAGACCTGGCCTACCGTGAGGCTGTCGCATGGCAGAATGTCGGCTACAACCAGCCGGCCAACACCAGTTATCTCGTTTCAGAGGGTGTGGTGACGGCAAAGCTTGGCTGTGTGGAAAAGAAGACGACAAACCAGCAGGTCGTACTGAAGTTTGCGCCGGCATCGGACGGCGTGCGCGGACACGAGATCAGCGGGTATCATCTGTACCGTGCAGAGGTGAATAACGGCACTGTGGGGGCGTATGAGCTGTTGGCGACGCTTGGAGCCGATGCTGCCGAATATACCGATACGAGTGTCACACTTGGAAAGAGTTATGCTTATCAGATCGCGGCTGTGGTAAAAGTACCGCAGTTGGTTCGGGTAACCGGTGGCGATGTAACGTACCGCGAGGAAATGGCGGAGCGCGATTCCTATCTGTCAAGGCCGCTTGTGATCGATTTATCGGCGTCAGCAGATAAAGTGTACGCGGAAACAGTCTATTACGGCGATGCATCCGGTCTGCCTGAGACTGAGACGATAAAGAGTAAAGCAGGTGATGTGACGACACGTCCGGTCAGCTGGGGCGCAGTGGATACGACAAAACTTGGAACCCAGACGGTGCAGGGCGTGGCAGAGGACTACGAGGGCTATGTGGAGGCCGAGGTTACCGTCGATTACCGACCCACACATCGGTTTGATATCGGCATTGTGGGAGGTGCAACGCCGGAGGGCTGGACTGCGGTAAACACCAACGCGAGCGGCGGCAGTTCCACGACGGAGGCATTGGGAATCAACTACACGGCAGAGCGCGGCTATGGATTTTTGAATGCAGCGGCTAATTTCCAGGGACGCAGTTTGGGGTATGATACAGCAGGAATCATACCTTCAGAAGTCTATCGGGATTATGCCATGGTAGGCACCAACAGTTTTGTAGTGGATGTACCGGAAGGAAGCTACAAGGTTGATGTTATTTGTAGTGGAACATCCAGCGGTTCTCTGAGAACAAATGGAACGATCGAGGGGGAAAGCTTTTCGATTTCATGTGGAAAGAACTCTTATGGCATTGTCACTAAGACAGTAAATGTAACTGACGGGCAGCTTACGCTAGAGTTTACAGGAAGTAACTTTAACTGTGTGGCCGGCATTATCGTGCGCCCGGTTACGGCCGCCGGGGGAACGACCGCGGCGACGGATGTAAAACTTGGCGTCAATAAAATGACGGCTGTTGTCGGCGAGGAAATCCGTGCGGCGGTGAAGGTGCTGCCGGCAAACGCATCCGATCAGAGCGTAACCTATACGGTGACAAAGGGCGCAGATGTGGCCGCAGTAAACGCGGCGGGTGTCATTACCGGCAAGAGCGCGGGAACGGCGACTGTGCGTGCAGCGTTGACGAAGAATACAGCGAAATACGCGGAAGTTACCGTCACTTTTGTCGAGAAACCCACGATCACGGGGCTAAAGCTTGATGTCTCGAATCTGGAATTGGAGACGGGTAAGAAACATATCTTAACTCCGTCTGTGACGCCGGCGGGAAGCAAAGTAACATACAAATACAAGAGCAGTGATGCAAATGTAGCGACGGTTTCGGCCTCCGGTGAGATTACGGCATTGGCAGTCGGAAGTGCTGAAATTACCTGCGAGGTTGTCGGTTCCACGGAGGAGGCAGTCTGCAAGGTCAAAGTTGTGGAGGCGGCGCCGGATATTTCAACGCTTACCGCGGTGGATATTCCGAAGGCGGCGGAGAACCTTGTCTATATCTACAAAACCATGCAGGTTGGTGTGCCGGAAAAAGAAGGTTATACTGTAAAATACGGGAAAGCCACATATCCGGGCACCTACAATGCCCTTTGTACGCTTGAACCCGGATACAAATGGTCGGACAATACCGTGGAGAATAAGGTGTTATCGTGGTCAATCGACAAAGCCATGCCGGATTTGAGCAAGGTGAAACTTAGCACGATCAATGCGGTGACCGGACAAAAACTTTCGCAGCTTGCGCTGCCTGGAAGCCCGACCAGAGGATATTACCACTGGAAAGACGACACTTTAAGTGTCGGAGATGTGGGAACGCATGAGTTTGAAGTGTATTTTGTTCCCATCAATGAGCAGACCGAAAAAGTTGTCTACGGTCTGAAAGCGACAGTCAAGGTGACGGCGCGCACGGAAGCACTGAAAGAATTTACCGTAACGGTCAATGCGGGCGAGGGAGGAAGCGTGACACCTGCCGGCGCCAATAAAGTGACGGAGAATGATGACTTTACGTTTACCGTGACCCCCAGAGACGGTTATGAGATTGAGGATGTGAAGGTCGGCGGCGTTTCACTCGGAGCAGTGACCGACTATACGATACGGACGGTGACGGAAGATATCACGGTAGAGGTCAGCTTTGCTGAGGTCGAGCACCATACTGTGACAGCCACGGCGGGAGCAGGCGGAAAAGTAACACCGGAGAGCAAGGTAGTCAATGCCGGTGGTGACGCGACGTTTACGATCGTGCCGGATGCCGGTTATGAGGTTGCCGATGTCAAGGTAGACGGAATTTCTGTAGGCAAAGTGACAAGTTATACTGTGCGCCATGTAGTGGCGGATGTCGCGGTGGAGGTTGCGTTCCAGCGTATCCAATATATTGTAGCATTTGCAAGCGGCGTCGGAGGAAAGATCACTGTGAATGAAGGTGACGCGGCGAAAAACGTGAAAGTATTTTACGGAGACAGCCTGACGTTTGTCGTTGTCCCTGACAGCGGTTATGAGATCGAAGACCTGAAAGTGAACGGGGTATCGGTGGGCAGCGTGACAGGTTACACTTTAGAAAACATAAAAGAGAATGTTACGGTGGAGGCAGCGTTCCGCCATATACAGCACCAGGTTACGTTCCGAAGTGGAACAGGCGGAAAGATTACCGTAGATGGCAGTGACGCGGCGGAAACTTGGAGTGTATCCCATGGGGATAATCTGACGTTTGCCGTTGTTCCCGATGCCGGTTATGCGGTCGCGGACGTGAAAGTAGACGGAAACTCGGTCGGTAAGGTGACAACCTATACGTTACAGAATGTGACGGCGGATAAGACGGTCGAAGCGGCATTTGCCAGAGAAGAGGCAGGAGGAAGCGAGACGGTCGAAAGTGAGACGCCGGGAAGTGAAACCGGAAACAGCGAAAGTGCGGGCAACAGCCAGACACCGGGAAGTGAAACCGGAAACAGCGAAGGTGTAGACGGAAGCGAGACGACAGGCACGGAGACGGTGGGAAGTGAGACGCCGGGAAGCGAAACCGGAAACAGCGAAGGTACAGACGGAAGCGAGACGACAGGCACGGAGACGGTGGGAAGTGAGACGCCGGGAAGCGAAACCGGAAACAGCGAAGGTGCGGGCAGCAGCCAGACACCAGGAAGTGAAACGCCGGGAAGTGAGAATTCTGGAGGAAACGGCGGCAATAACGGAACAGGCGGCACGGGCAGTGGCGGCTCCGAACAGAGGGAACCGCTCAAGGACGGCGATCCGATTTCCGATCAGAAAGGTAATAAGTATGTCGTTACAGGAAGCGGTCGGACAGTCGAGTATACCGGATGCACAAACGCAAAGGCAACAGATGTTACGGTGCCCGATACGGTGGAAGTTGGCGGTATCTCTTACCAGGTGACTTCCATTGGCGCCAAAGCGTTTTATAAGAAAACAAAACTGAAAAAAGTGACGATCGGCAAAAATGTACAGTCAATCGGCAAGAGTGCTTTTGAGAAGTGTACGTCACTTAAGACCGTGACGTTTAAGAAAGGCAGTAAGTGTAAGAAAATTGGCGCGAGTGCATTTAAAGGGGATAAGGCGCTTACAAAGATAACGTTGCCAAACAGTGTACAGAAGCTGGATACCGGGGCATTTGCATCCTGTACGAAGCTTGCGTCCGTGACGATTGGAACGGGACTGAAAACGATTGGAGCGTCGGCATTCAGCGGCGACAGTAAGCTGAAAACGCTCACGATTAACTCGAAAAAGTTAAATTCAGTAGGAAAAAATGCGTTCAAGAAAGCGAAAGCTAACTTAACCATTAAAGTTCCAAAAGCGCAGAAAAAGAAATATGCGTCTTATTTTAAAAAAGCCGGACTGAAAAAATACAAATTGGTCGGCAAAAAGTAGAGCAAACAAGGAAAGGCGGGGGGTAATATGAAGAAAATTGCATTGATCATGGATGGGTGGAAGCGTTTCTTCACTTACGCCTGGCCGGCGGGAATCCTGCAAAAGATCAGAGAGAAGAAAGAAGAGATCAACCTCTATATTTTTAACAGCTCCGGTTCCTGGAGCTTGGATGAGAATTATAACATCGGTGAGTACAATATTTACCGACTGCCCTGCCTTTCCGATTTTGACGGCATCATATTGGATTTGAATAACATTCGCACGGCTTCCGCATCGGAGTATATCGTGCGCGCTGCGAGGGAATCTCAAAAACCGGTGATTGTCATCGGATGTGAGATCGAAGGGTTTTACTTCGTGGGAATTGACAATTATCACGCGATGAGGGAGATGATCGCTCATTTGCACAAGGTTCATGCCTGCCAAAGTTTCTGGTTTGTGATGGCGGACATGGGCAATTATGAAAATGTCCTGCGCATTACCGGCATGAAAGATTATATGAAAGAGCAGAATCTCGTGTACGACGAGGCGGATTTCTATTGCGACAGTTTTGAATTTCGCTGCGGATACGAGGGATTTTTCACCCTGCTTTTGCGCCATGACGGTAAGCTGCCGGATGCGGTGCTGTGTGCAAACGACAACATTGCCGTAGGGTTTTGCGAGGCGGCTGCCACCATGGGATACCATGCGCCGGATGATTTTCGCATTACCGGTTTTGACGACTTTGATAAGGCGAGTATGTATAAGCCTTATCTGTCGACGGTCAATTACATCCGCGAAGAGGTCGGTGCACTCTGCGCAGAAATGTTATTAAAGATTTGGGCCGGAGAGGAGATCGGACGTTTTCATTATACCCGGACGAAGAGTATTTTTTCGGAGAGCTGCGGCTGTGTGCCGCAGCGTGTGGTAGATCACAGGCAAAATGCAAAAGATCAGATTATTTATAAACTGGGCGATGAAAAGTTTAGTGAGAAGATACGGGTGCTCGAATATGAATTGATGCACTGCCCTACGATTCGTGATATGGCGGAGTGCATTCAGCACTGTTTTGATATCATGCAGTGTGATGCGGTCTATCTTGTTTTGGATGATCATATGAATGACTTTCGTCGTGAGAGAGAATATTTCGACGAACATTTGCTGGAGGATGAGGATTTCTGTGTCGAGGGGTATCCCGCGCATATGAACGTAGAATTTGCCTACGGTAAGGAGGGAGCGCTTGACAGCTGCGGCAGGCAGATCAAAGAATTGTTTCCCATGTTTGATTTTGATGAGCCGGCCACGGATTTTGTGTTTATGCCGCTGCATTTCCAGAAATATACGGTGGGGTATTTTGTCATCCGCAACGGAATCTATGTCATGGAGCACCAATATCTGTATGAAATCCTAAATACCTTAATTACCGCGATGGAAAACCTGCACCGCAAGGAGCGGACCGAGTATATGAACAAGGTACTTTCCGAGCTCTATATCAAGGACGCCATGACGGGTCTCTATAACCGCATGGGTTATAAGACACTGGTACCGCGGATGTTTGAGGAGAAGAAAAAGCTGGGTGAAAATCTGATTGTCATGTTTATTGACATGGACCGTCTGAAGTTCATCAACGACACCTATGGGCATGAGTATGGCGATTTTGCCATCCGCACGATTGCGGGGACGCTGCTGCATTATGTGCCTAAAGGCGGCGTCGCTGTGCGCAACGGCGGAGACGAGTTTGTAGCCATTTTACCCAGTGTGCCGGAGGAAGAACTGAGGGCGCTGGTGGAAAATATTCACGGCGAAATCCGCGATATGGCGGAGCGCATGGAACTGCCGTTTGAGCTTTCTGCCAGCATCGGTACGATCTATACCGATTGGAAAAGCAGTAAAACGATGGATGATTACATCAGACAGGCCGATGAAATTATGTACAAAGAAAAGATGAAAAAAAAGGTCAACAGGCGCAGCTAAAAATGCTGTAAAATGTCAAAAAGACGTTGTTATTTTGCCAATTTCATACTATAATAAGAATAGTACATTTTGGAAACAAGTCACAGGAGGATATGCGAAATGAAAAAATTAGATAATGTCAGCATCCGATTTAAAGTATTGGTTCCAATGTTACTATTGGCTCTGATGTTGGTGGTTGTCACGCTCACTAGTATTTCGAGCCTGGGCAGTGTGATGAAGGCGAGTACACAGATTTCGGAAAAATATGTAGATAATATAGAACAGATCGGGGCGCTGTCCACGTCGTTCCAGTCGCTCAACCGCATGGTGTTTGCCAGCTGTACCGCCAATGACGTGGCGACGAAAAAGTCGCTTGCGGCCGAAGCGGAGGAGATGAAAGCAAAGATCGATGGGATTTGTGACGTCTTAGAGACTAAGATCAGCAGTGGCGAGCAGTCGGAAGTTTACCAGCAGTTTCAGGGCAACTACCTGTTATACCTGGAGAGTTTCGGAAAGGCGCTGGAATACAGCGGCGGCGGCCAGACCCAGCGGGCTATGGTGATGGCAAACGGTGAAGTGACGGCAAAGAGCAACAGTATCACGGAGAATCTCGACGCGCTGTTAGAGCTCAATAAGACTGCCTTGAATCAGGCGGTTGCTTCCCAGGCTGGTACATATCAGAGTGCGCGAGCGCTTGGGCTTGGGCTTTTGGCTCTCGCTCTGGTACTGGCAGGGTGCGCTGTTCTTATCTGCATTGCCGGTATTATCCGTCCGATGACGGGCATGAATAAAAAGCTTAATAAGATTGTCGATAATATCAAGTCCGGCAGGGGAGATTTGACCCAGCGCGTGCCAAGTCACGGCAGAGACGAGGTTGGGCAGCTTGCCAACGGCATCAACACATTTATTGAGACACTTCAGAGCATTATGGCAAAAATCACGGACAATTCCTTGCAGTTAGAGCGTATCGTCTCAACGGTGCTCGGCAATGTCACCACAGCCAACGACAACTCCTATGACATTTCTTCTGTGATGGAGCAGTTGTCTGCTTCCCTGGAGCAAGTTTCCGCGACGGTTGCTGGGGTCAACGAGAATACACTTCACGTAGATTCCAATGTGGTGGAGCTGGCGGATGCCTCGGAAGGCTTGCTCAGCTACGCCAACGAGATGCAGCAGAGGGCGTCTCATCTGGAGACGACGGCCGTTGCCAACAAGCAGAATACAAGTGAGATTATAAGCAATATTTTGACGAAGCTTGAGAAAGCGATTGAGGACAGCAAAAGCGTATCGCGTGTCAATGACCTGACGGACGAGATTCTTAGCATTTCGAGTCAGACCAATCTTTTGTCGCTGAACGCTTCCATCGAGGCTGCGCGCGCCGGTGACGCCGGCAAGGGTTTTGCGGTTGTGGCGGATGAGATCAGGCAGTTGGCCGACTCGAGCCGTGACGCCGCGAACAATATTCAGGCGATCAACAGTATGGTAGTCGCGGCGGTGACGGAGCTGGTGCAGAGTTCCGACTCTCTGGTTAAATACGTCAATGAAAATATCATGCCCGATTATGACAGCTTTGTGGCTTCGGGCAGGCAGTATAACAAAGATGCGGTGCATGTCAACGATATTGTCGGCAAGTTTAACAATATGTCGTTTGAACTCAAAGACCTGATCCGAAATATCACGGAGGCGATCGAGGGAATCTCCAAGGCAGTATCGGAGAGCGCCGACGGTATTACCAATGCTGCGGTCAACACCAATTCCCTCGTAAAGGATATCACAGAGATTTCCACGGAGATGGAGAGCAACAGTGCGATTGCGGGTGAGTTAAAGAAAGAGGCCGAGAAGTTTGTACAGTTATAAAGAACGCCGATGAACAAAAGGCAGGAAATCAATTCATAAAGAACGGCGATGAAACCTAATACAGGGAGTAAGTTCCTAATAAAAACCGTCAGCGCAAGCTGGCGGTTTTTGTCAGATGTAATATATTAATGCTTCAGCATGTCTTCTAAGATGTGCTGGCAGTAGGCGCCGATCTTCTTTTGGTCTTCTTTTTCCAGAGTTTTTGGATAGATTGGTTTTCCGTATTCGAGGGTGATGTGCCCTGCCTTTATAAATGGGATGTGGTTTTCAAAGATGTCTGCGGAACCGGAGATGGCTATGGGGATAATCGCACAGCCTGTTTTTTCTGCGATTTTAAAACTGCCTTCCTTAAACGGCAGCATCTGCTCATCGGAGCGGTTTCGTGTGCCCTCCGGGAAAATAAAGACGGAAACGCCGCTTTTGACAAGATCGATACCTGCGAGAATTGTTTTCAAAGCATTCTTGACATTGGAGCGGTCGATGAACAGGCAGTGCAGCCGTTTCATCCAGACAGAGAGCAGAGGGATATGGTGCATCGAATATTTGGCGACATAACCGGTCAGGCCCGGACAGCGGCTGTACGTGCTGACGACGTCAAAGTAACTGCGGTGATTGGCGACATAGAGGACCGGTTCGTCTGTCGGGACATTTTCTTCGCCGATGACGGTCACTTTGGCTCCGGCCACGAACAGGATAAAACGGAATATCCCTTGTATAAGGCGCAGCTGATGTAAATCTGCCTTCTGCGGATGGGATCTGCCGATCAGATACTCCACGCCAAGGAGGGGGATACTTAAAATAAGAAATAAAACAATGATGAGTGCGATTAAGATCAGACGAATCATGCGTTTGTACCTTCCTAACATACTGATGAGTTCTATTATATTAAGAAAGCAAGTATTGTGTCAATCGTTTCTTTCAATCATATTTTAGAAGCGCAGACATAAGATATAACAATATCATCCGGTTTTGGGAGAGGGAACATGATGCGTTGTTGTCTGGGAAAATGGAAACGGGGAGTTTTATTGTGTATCGCCGCCTGCGGCTTGATGACGGCAGCGTCCTGCGGTGTGGAGGGACGCGCGGCCAAAAAAGTGGCGGATTTAGAGTACGCGGTGGTGGAGGAAAAAGATATCCCGGAGGAGCTGGGAGCCATGATGGAAGAGCGAAAAGCGGCGGATTTTAAAATGACATACGAGTCCGAGGACGCGCTCTATATTGTGCACGGATACGGCGAACAGGAGACCGGCGGATACAGCATCCAGGTCAAAGACTGTTATCTGACAGAAAATGCGATCTATTTTGATACAGAGCTGATCGGGCCGCGCAAGGGGGAGCAGGTGAGCAAGAGCCCGAGCTATCCGTCTATCGTGGTGAAAACCGAAAAACGGGAGGAGAGCGTAATTTTTAATTGACAGAATTTTAACACAGTGATATACTGAAGTAGAGTTTTTCTGGGTGGAGGTGTAGACTATGGAACAGAAAGATATCAACAAAGTTCGAGCTTCCGTATATCAGCAGTGTGGCAGAAAAGTGATGATACAGCTGGATCGGGGCCGCAACAAGGTAGACATTCAGGAAGGAGTCATTCAGGGAGCTTATCCCAGCGTATTTACGATATTAGTGAAAGATGAAAACGAAAATAATCCACCACAATTGTTGTCGTTCAGTTATTCGGATATTATTACCCGTGATATTCGTATGAAATTATGTTAATTCTATATGAATCATGTGGCATAAAGTCTGCTGTCTTTGCATATGTTGTTTACAAATAGGCAAAGATGGGGGACTTTTTTATATGCAGTTAAATAAGACAGGGATACATAGAAAACAGCAAAAAGCAAGCGCTGTCAGCCAAATCACATTGGATGATGATTATAACGTGCCGGATTACCGGCCGGATATCGTCAAGGTGCTGAAAGAGAAAGGGGAGCTGCGTTTCGACGAGGTGAAGGCTGCAAACGGAGCCGCATGGGTTAAGGGCAGTATGATTTTCCGCGTATTGTACCGCAGCGACCAGGAAGATGGGAAGATCAGTTGTCTGCGGGGTGAGATTCCGTTTCAGGAAAAGCTCAATATGGACGGGATTACGGACTATGACAAGGTAAAGGTCAGTGGAGAGCTTGAGGATATTACGATCGGTGTGATCAATTCTCGCAAATTAAATGTGCGGGCGGTCGTCGTGCTGCGCACTACGGCGGAGGAAGAGACCAATCAGGAGTTTACCACCGGATTAGAGGACGGCGGGGAATATGAAACGCGTACCAGACAACAGGAAATGCTGCGGCTGGTGCTCTCCGAGCGCGATATCTGCCGACAGAGAAGTGAGATCATCCTCCCGTCCAGTAAACCGAATGTACATGAAATTCTCTGGAAGAGTGTGGAGCTGCGCAACATAGAAAGTACATTAAAGGACCGCGAGGTCGTGATAAACGGAGAAGTGCTCGTGGCGTTACTCTACGCGGAGGCCGAAAGCGAGCGTTTGCAGTGGTATGAGACTTCTGTGCCGCTCTCGTGCAGCGTGGAGAAGGAGGCGGCGCGCGAAGATCTGCTCTATAAAGTAAAGCTGACGCCTGTTTCCATGGAGTTGGAATCTAAACAGGATTACGACGGCGAGGAGAGGATTCTCGTGCTGGAGCTGGCGCTGGATATGGAGCTGCGCATGTGGCAGGAAGAGATCATGCCCTTGCTGGAGGACGTTTATTCACTGAAAAAACAGGTGATGCCAGTGCGCCAGATGCAGAATCTGGAAAATCTGCGAATTAAGAATTATGCGAAACAGCGCCTGGTGGAGCAGATGGAATTGTCGGGTGACCAGGAGAAGATTTTGCAGATCTGTGCCTGCGAGGGAACCGTTCTGGTGGAGAAAAAAGAGATGCAGCCGGAGGGTGTATTTGTCGAGGGTATCCTGACGGTGGAGCTGCTCTATATCACGACCGATGATCATATGCCGGTCGGCACGGTGCGGGAGATCTATCCGTTTTCGCAGCTCTTGGAAGTGCCGGATGCCGCAAGCCCTGCCAGGATAGAACTTGACTGCGGCATTGAGCAGTTGTCGGCGGCGATGCTTGACCAGATGCACATTGAGATCAAGGCAGTGCTGCACATGGATTTGTTTGTATTCGACGAGATACCGGTGTCCAATATCTGTGAACTGCAGGAGGAACCGCTCGATATCGAACAGTTAAAGTGCAGTCCAGGTCTTGTGGGGTATATCGCCAGGCCGGGGGACAGTCTCTGGGAGATTGCCAAGGAAAACCATACGACAGTTGCAGATATTATGGAGACCAATCAGTTAAAGACAGAGCAGCTTACGCCGGGCGACCAGATTTTGATTATAAAAAAAGTGTAATTCGTCTTTTTTCTGCCGTTGTTTTGTGATATACTTTGAAATGGTTAAGTGCGGAAGTTGCCCGGTATGGGGCAGGGACTAAGGTTTGACGGAGGATGTAAAGCTTTCGTCCCTTTCCGCGCTGGGAAGAAAATGACGGACAGTTATAATGCGGCCGACGGCGGGGCATAGAGGATAGAAAAAAGATACAGAACAAAAAACACGGAACAGAAAGAGGGATTTGCGAAAAACGGGAGACAGAAGAAAGATGGAGAGAAAAGATAACAGGAGAAAGCACACAAAGAAACGACATGCGATAAAAAAAATAACGGCGCTCGCCCTCATTGGCGTACTCGGCGTTGTCTGTGCAAGACCGGCATTTGCTTCCGTGATTAAGAATGCAGAGAGCAAGAAAGCGCAGGCGCAGGAAGACTTGGATGAGGTAAACCGGCAGATAGACAATATCCATGCGGCGCAGAACAGCTTACAGGCCGAAATGAACCGGTATGATGATGAGTTGATGCGCCTTCTGACGGATATGGAGATCTTGCAGGGTGATATTGCCAATCAGGAGATTAAGATTGAGGAGGCCGATGCCGCCCTCGTGGTGGCGAACCAGGAGGAAGCTGCGCAGTACGAGGCTATGAAGCAGCGCATCCAGTATATGTATGAAAACGGCAATCAGTCGTTTCTGGCCGCTCTGCTCGAGGCAGACAGCTTCACCGATTTTTTAAACAGAGCCGAGTATGTCAACGAAGTCTATGATTATGACAGAACGCTGCTAGGACAGTACCAGGATACCGTAGCGCAGGTGGAGGAGCTTACCGTTCAGTTGGACAATGAGATGGAAGAGATGGAGGAACTCAAGCTCAGCTACGAAGAACAGCAGGGGCAGTTGGAATCCATCATAGCGAAGAAGAGCTCCGAGATGGACAACTTTAACGCCAAACTCGCCAGCGCACAGACGCTTGCCAGCCAATATGCGAAGACGGTGCAGGAACAGAATCAGATTATCGCCAAAGAGAAGGCAAGGCAGGAGGCGGAACGCAAGAAGGCGGAGGAGGCAAAGCGCAAAAAAGAGAAAGAAAAGAGCGATAAGACCAAGTCATCCGAAAGTGGACAGACGGTGACCGCTTCCTCCGAGAGTGCGGCTGGTACGACGACCGGGGGCGCGGCGGGAACCGGCAATGCTGGAAATACCAGTGGCCTGACAGACGGCGGCTCCAATCCCGCCTACACGACCGGAGTCAGCGGCAGCGCTGTGGTTTCCTATGCGTCTCAGTTTTTGGGCGCGCCCTATGTGCTCGGCGGCAACAGCCTGACAAACGGTACCGACTGCTCTTATTTCGTGATGGCGGTATTTGCCAAATTCGGCATTTCCCTGCCGCGCACTTCCTACGGCATGCAAAGCTGCGGTAAACCCGTGAGCTATGAAAATGCCCAGCCGGGCGATATTATCTGTTACCCGGGACATGTGGCAATCTATATCGGAAACGGGCAGATCATTCATGCGTCCACACCGCGGACAGGTGTCTGCTACGGAACCGCGACTTACCGCACGATATCCACCATCCGCAGGGTGCTGTAACAGGAGAAAGGGTGTATGTTACAATTAGAGGACGATACAGTGGTTGACAGGCTATGAGAGAGGCATGGTTATTAATATGAATAAACAGGCGATAAAGTTTGTCGCTGTGGTTGCGGCGGTGATGGTGTGTCTGGTGTTTTATGCGCTTAACCGGGGCAATAACAGAGGCACGGTTGTTTTTAACGAGGCGCTCGATGAGGTTGTGGCAGTTGTGGACGGGGACGAGCTGTTGGTGCGGGATGTGGCTTTCTACGTCGCATATGAGGAAGGGCTGGTGGAATACTATGCCAAGATCTATGACGATGAAAATACCGGAGCTTTCTGGAACGCCTTTACAAACCATACTTTTTTCCGTAAAAAGGCGAAACAGAGTGTGATTGAGATGGCCGTGCACGACAAGATTTTTTATGAATCGTCGAGGGCGGAGGACATTGTCCTGACCAAAGAGGAGGAGCAGTATGCGGCCGATGCCCTGACGGACTTTTGGAGCGATCTGAGTGAGAAACAGCGAAACGCGCTTGGCGTTACCAAAGAAGAGATGGGGGAGACGATGCTAAAAATCACCCTCGCGGAGAAGTATCAGACGTATCTTGCTGCTTTTTATGAAAAGGAGTTTGAAGAATATTCTTATACAGGTGAAGCCTATTTGGAGCTGTTGGAGGAGCACGACTATGAGGAGGGCGATATCTGGCAGCGCATCAAATTTGGCGGAGTGACGCTGAATCACTGATCGTGCATAAGAGCAAATCCAAAAGGCAGGTAAAAAGCGGGGCAGGATGAGATCACAGGAGGGCCATGCGCCCGATATGTGGCATAAAATAAATAAAAAGAATCGAGACGAGAGACATGACATTTAAAATTGGCAGAAACGACCCATGCTGGTGTGGGAGCGGAAAAAAGTACAAGGTGTGCCACCAGGCTTTTGATGAAAAAATAGCGACATATGCAAATCAGGGGTGCATCGTGCCACCCCATGACATCATCAAAACACCCGATCAGATCGCGGGAATCAAGGAGAGCTGCAAGATCAATATCGCGGTGTTGGATTATATTCAGGAACATATTCACCCGGGAATGAATACCGCGGAGATTGACAAGATCGTGTATGATATCACGACCGATATGGGCGGTATCCCGGCGCCCTTACATTATGAGGGCTATCCCTATTCCGTTTGTACTTCTGTCAACGAACAGGTGTGTCACGGTTTTCCCTCCGAGAATGTGATTTTAAAAGAGGGTGATATCGTCAATGTCGATTGTTCTACTATTTTGAACGGCTTTTTCTCTGATTCATCCCGCATGTTTTGCATTGGCGAGATCACACCGGAAAAGCGCAGACTTGTGGATGTGACCAAAGAGTGCGTAGAGATGGGACTCGCGCAGGTGAAACCATGGGGATTTCTGGGCGATATGGGACAGGCCGTACACGACCACGCATTTGCCAACGGCTATACCGTGGTGCGGGAGATCGGCGGGCACGGCGTAGGGCTTGAGTTCCATGAGGAACCGTGGGTAGGCTATAACAGTAAGCGCGGCACGGAGATGCTTATGGTGCCGGGGATGATCTTCACGATCGAGCCGATGGTAAATATGGGCAAGGTTGAGATTTATGTGGATGACGAGAATGACTGGGAGGTGTATACCCAGGACGGGCTGCCCTCGGCACAGTGGGAGATTATGGTGCTTGTCACCGAAGAGGGTCATGAGGTGCTCTGCTGGTAGCGAAGGCGCATCCTGCCGGAGGCCGGGAGACTGATGGCGAAAGAAGCCGAGCAAAGAGTACCTGTAGGCGTTGCTCTTTTGTAGAAATCAGGACATAGCATGGAGGTTAATATGGACGCGGAACAAAAGTTAAGACTTTGCGACAAGAATCTGGCTTCGCTGCTTGCAGAGCGCGTGACACTGGTAGGAGCAGGAGCGTATGACGAGCGAGAGGCGCAGAAGAATCTTGCCCTATTCAACGCGCTTTTTGGCGGGACAAAAAGCATTGCCCTGATCGGTTTTATGGGCGCGGGAAAGAGCACGGTGTCGCGCTATCTAAAGCGTGCGCTTGCTCTGGCGGAGCGGGAGACGGACGCCATGATCGTGGAACAGGAGGGTATGCCAATCACAGACATCTTTGAGAAATACGGCGAGCCGTATTTTAGAGAGCTGGAAAGTAAAACGGTACTCAGCTTAGAGAGTATGGGGCAGGCTGTCATTTCCTGCGGCGGCGGTCTTGTGATGCGTAAGGAGAATGTGGAAAATCTCAAGCTAAGCAGTCGTATTGTGCTTCTCACTGCGACACCGCAGACGACGTTAGAGCGCGTCAAAAATTCCACGGAGCGGCCGATCTTAAACGGAAATATGAACGTGGAGTATATTGCGCAGTTGATGGAGAAGCGGCGGGAAACCTATCAGAAGGCAGCGGATATCACCATAGCCACCGATCACAAAGATGTGGCGGCGATCTGTGCCGAACTGGTAGAAAAACTGGCTGTCGAATAGACGGGAATGCGATCTTTCGGAAAAAACTGTTCAATTGTTAAATATGTACAAATTGTTAAGAATTCTTCAAATAGAATTCAAAATTTATACAAGACAGGGTCATAATTAAAGTATATAGTATAACTATCACATGAGGTGATAACATTTTTTTCATAAATTCTCCCCCTTTTACAAATCCACCATGCAAATGGTGGATTTTTTTTGCATATAACAACTTTTATGAAAAAATGCAGAGTAACGGCAGATGTTCCATAGATAACACTTTTTTATGGAAAAGCACGAATGTTATTGAAAAAGAATCACAAAATAGTTAGAATAAAAACGAGAGTATTTTAGGGAGGGACGGGACAAGTGGAGAAGAGAATTTCGGGACACACAGGGCTGTTGGCGCTGATTGGCTCCCCGGTGGGACATTCCGGTTCGCCGGCGATGTACAATTACAGTTTTGAAAAATTGGGCTTAGACTACGCCTATGTGGCGTTTGATATCAGAGTGGAGCAGGTAAAAGAGGCGCTCTCGGCTATGAAATTGTTTCATATGCGTGGAATGAATGTCACGATGCCGTGCAAGACGGAGGCGGCAAAGTATATGGATGAGCTTTCGCCGGCGGCGCGCATTATCGGGGCAGTCAATACGATTGTCAACGAGGATGGAAAGCTGATCGGATATATCACAGACGGAGAGGGCTTTGTGAATAATCTGAAAGATCACGGCATTGATGTGAAGGGCAAAAAAATTGCCGTTGCGGGCGGAGGCGGAGCGGCCACAGCGATTCAGGTGCAGTGCGCCTTAGACGGAGCGAGGGAGCTTGCGGTTTTTAATATCAAGGACGATTTCTTTACGCGCACGCTAGAGACCGCGGAGAAAATTCGCAGAGAAGTTCCGGGCATCGCGGTAAATGTCTATGATATCGCAGATACGGCGAAGATGACGGAGGAAATGGCGACGAGCGATATTTTTGTCAATGCCACGATTGTCGGCATGAAGCCGATGGAAAATGAGAGCGTGGTCAAAGACCCGCGTGCATTTCGGCCGGGCCTTGTGGTGGCGGATGCCGTCTATAATCCAGAGGAGACCAGGTTGTTGCGGGAGGCCAAGGAGGCGGGATGTACCTGCATCAGCGGTAAGGGTATGCTTCTTTGGCAGGGTGTGTCGGCATTTAAGCTTTATACTGGCAAGGACATGCCGGTGGAGGAAGTGAAAAACTTATTTTTCAGCTGATGTTTGGGAAAGGTGGGCTTACCGATATGAATTTTGATTTTTTGGAGCATGCAGAATGTCCACTGCAATGGATGAAAGATCTCTATGACGATATGGCGCACACGCTGGCGGAGGCGGAGCAGGTCTATTGGGGACAGCCCAGACAGTGCGGCATTTTGCTGCGCTCCGTGGCGGAGCAGATTTGCAGGGTTTATAACAGGCAGTATGAAGTGGGATTTTCCGCCGACGCGCGCCTCGAGACTTTTTTGTCTTATACAAAGGAGGAGAGCCACAATGTGCTGGTGAGCAGATTTTTAAGTGTTGTGCGCAAAGAACAGCGCGACCGGCTGATTTTACTGCGCGTCTTGGGCGACGACTGTCTGGCCGGGGAGGGCATAGAGAATCGTCAGGAGTTTGACAACCGTATGGCAGGCAACGCCAAGCGTATGATGAACGCCGCATTCGAGTGCCTGCGCATGATGTGCCAAAAGATCAATCATTTAAACGGACTGGAGGAGCTTCGCTTTATGGATCAGATACTGCCCGTTCCCACGGAGCAAACACAGGAACCGGAGGACAGGAGGGAGTCAGTCTTTGCGCGGCTGTTTGGGAGAGGGCGCGAAGAAAGAGACCATCTGCGCAGTATATAAACGAAAAAATAAGAAACTGCCCAAGATCAAATAGGAAACAGCAGGCGGGACGGCAGAAACAAATAAGAAACTGCCCAAGATCAAATAGGAAACAACCGGCAGGACGGCAGAAACAAAATAAGAAACCGTCCAAGATTAAAAGGAAACAGCAGGCAGGACGGCAGAAACAGTAGAAAGGCAAAGAACGATGGAAATTCGCAGAATGAAAGAAAATGAATTGCTAAGCGTCATAAAGTTGGCGACAGGAATCTATGAATACAGTGCCAAACCTCAGGTACAAAACCCGGCTATGGTGCAGCAGTTTTATGATTATATGCAGCCCCAGGTATTGACAGAGCAGTTTCGGGCCGAGAGTCTGCTGCTGTGGGGGGCCATTGAAGGCCAGACGCTCTGTGCGGTGGGAGCGATGCAGAGCAATGCCCATATCACCATGCTCTATGTGCATCCCTATTATCAGAAGAGGGGGATTGGGGCAGCGATGCTGCAGGAGATGATAGGTTTTGCAGAGCATGTGCTTAGAGCAGGCCGTGTAACGGTTCACGCCATTCCGGCGGCTTCGGCGGGCTTCTTCATCAAAAATGGCTTTACGCAGATGCCGGAAATCTCTTCGGGTGTGGATTTTTGTCCGCTGGAATATCGCTTTGCCGCGTATGTACAGCCTGCGCCGTCGAAAGGCATCAGCACGGGGATGCTGGTATTTATTCTGGCGGTATTGTTTGTAGTCAGTGGGGCCGCAGTCGTTGTTTCCATCCTATACAGCCTTTTGCTTTATTAGCATGGTAGTTGTGTGCGATGGAATGTGCGTTTTGCCATTGCGTACCGATGGCAGAGATTCGTCTCGAAAAAAGGTTGAAAAAGACAGGGTGTTATGATAGAATCTCTTTAATTGAGTAAAGTAAATCATTTTTGCCGGGCGGCGGTTCACGAGGCATCCAGCAAATTTGACACAGGAAACGTCATAATCAAATTTCTGGCGTTTCCTGTATATGGTGCACGAGAGCAGAAAGACCGATGACAGTGAAAGCTGTCTGTGCCTGGCACAGCGGGCGGGAAGCAGGCAATTGTCTCCGACCCGATTGAATACGAGAATGACAGAAAAAAACGGCAGCGTTTTTTTTTTTGGGCTTCGTTGATTTTTGCCAAAGGAAAGGACAAGGGAAAGGAATGAAAGCATTTTTAATACTCGAAGACGGGACTGTATTTACTGGGACCAGTATTGGCGCGGCGAAGGAAGTAATCAGTGAGATCGTATTCAATACGTCGATGACCGGTTATCTGGAAGTATTGACCGACCCCTCTTATGCCGGACAGGCCGTGGTTATGACTTATCCGCTGATCGGAAATTACGGCGTCACGCCGGATATGGAGTCAAGAAAGCCCTGGCCGGACGCCTATATTGTCCGGGAGCTGTCCCGGATGCCAAGCAATTTCCGCTGTGAGGGCAGCATCCAGGATTTTTTGCTTCAATATGATATTCCGGGCATCGCTGGCATAGATACCCGCGCACTGACAAAAATTTTGCGTGAAAAAGGTACGATGAACGGGATGATTACAACCGACGAGGAATACCATATTGAGGAGATTTTACCCAGGTTAAAGGCATATAAGACCGGAAATGTCGTGGACCGCGTGACTTGCGCCGAAAAATCCATCCTGCGGGGCAGGGGGAAGAAAGTAGCGCTGCTTGACCTGGGGGCGAAAAACAATATCGCACAGTCGCTTAACAGGCGGGGGTGCGAGGTGACGATTTATCCGGCGCGGACAACGGCGGCGGAGATTTTGGCATCGGAGCCGGACGGCATTATGCTCAGCAACGGACCTGGGGACCCGAAGGACTGCACCGGGATTATCGAGGAGATCAAAAAGCTCTATCAGTCCGACACGCCGATTTTTGCCATCTGCTTGGGGCACCAGCTGATGGCGCTTGCAACCGGCGCGGATACGCACAAAATGAAATACGGCCACCGCGGCGGCAATCACCCGGTCAAAGACCTGGCAACGGGGCGCGTCTATATTTCGTCGCAGAACCATGGCTATGTGGTGGATACGGAGCATTTGGATTCTTCCATTGCCGTTCCGGCGTTTGTCAATGTCAATGACGGGACGAACGAGGGCTTATCCTATGTCGGGAAAAATATTTTTACCGTGCAGTTTCACCCGGAGGCTTCCCCGGGGCCGCAGGACTCGGCGTACTTGTTTGATCGGTTTATAGAGATGATGCAGCGATGAAAAATGTTTGAGAGCGGCAGAGAGAGGATTTCGTTTGGCCGGTTTAGAGGATAGAAGTTCTATAGGCGCTGTACCGGAGCGTGCGCGCCATAGGGATACATTGTCGGAATGGAGGAAAAGATGCCTAGAAAGAAAGAGATAAAAAAAGTGTTGGTGATCGGGTCCGGTCCTATTGTCATCGGGCAGGCGGCGGAGTTTGACTATGCGGGCACGCAGGCGTGCCGCTCCTTGAAAGAGGAGGGGGTTGAGGTGGTGTTGGTAAACTCCAATCCGGCGACCATCATGACGGACAAGGATATTGCGGACCAGGTCTACATTGAACCGCTCACCGTTTCTGTGCTGGAGCGGATTATCGCAAAAGAGAAACCGGACGGTATATTGCCGACGCTGGGCGGACAGGCAGGGTTGAATCTTGGCATGGAACTCTCCGAAAAAGGGATTTTAGAGAAATATGGCGTGCGCTTAATCGGCACGACGGCGGAGACGATTTTTCGCGCCGAGGACAGGCAGGCTTTTAAAGATACGATGGAAAAAATCGGGGAGCCGTGCGCCGCTTCACAGGTGGTAAATAATGTGGACGACGGTATCCGGTTTACCAATACGATCGGCTATCCGGTCGTGCTGCGCCCCGCATTTACGCTCGGCGGGAGCGGCGGCGGCATTGCCCACGACGAGAACGAACTGATTGAAATTTTGACGAACGGACTGCGATTAAGCCGCGTGGGCGAAGTGCTGGTGGAGCGCTGCATTGCAGGCTGGAAAGAGATCGAGTATGAAGTGATGCGCGATGCGGCCGGCAACTGCATCACTGTCTGCAACATGGAAAATATTGACCCTGTGGGTGTGCACACCGGCGACTCGATCGTCGTTGCTCCCTCCCAGACGCTGGGGGACAAAGAATATCAGATGCTGCGCACGTCCGCTTTAAATATCATCACGGAACTTGGCATTACAGGCGGCTGTAATGTCCAGTACGCGCTGCACCCGGATACATTTGAGTACTGCGTGATCGAGGTAAACCCCCGCGTTTCGCGCTCTTCCGCGCTGGCCTCCAAGGCGACCGGATATCCGATCGCAAAGGTGGCGGCCAAGATCGCCTTAGGCTACACGTTGGACGAGATCAAAAATGCGATTACCGGCAAGACCTACGCGAGTTTTGAGCCGATGCTCGATTACTGTGTGGTAAAGATTCCCAGGCTGCCGTTTGACAAATTTATCACGGCCAAGCGCACTTTAACGACGCAGATGAAAGCCACGGGCGAGGTGATGAGCATCTGCGACAACTTCGAGGGAGCGCTGATGAAAGCGATCCGCTCGTTAGAACAGCATGTGGACAGCCTGCTCTCCTATGATTTTTCCGATTTGTCCGAGGCAGAGCTTTATCTCCAATTGGAAAAGGTGGACGACCGCCGTATCTGGGCGATCGCGGAAGCGCTGCGGCGCGGCGTGAGCTACGATAAGATCAATGAAATCACAAGGATAGACAGGTGGTTTATCGACAAAATTGCGATCTTAGTGGAGATGGAGGGACGCTTAAAAGCGGAACCGCTGACGGCCGAACTCTTAAAAGAGGCAAAACGCATCCAGTTCCCGGACAATGTGATTGCGGCTTTGACCGGCCAAAGCGAGCAGCAGGTGCACGATATGCGCTATGAGCACGGCATCCTTGCGGCTTATAAAATGGTCGATACCTGCGCGGCGGAGTTTGAGGCGAGCACGCCCTATTACTATTCGGTGTATGGCAGCGAGAACGAGGCAGCCATCACAAAGCCAGAGAAAAAGGTGCTTGTGCTTGGTTCCGGGCCGATACGCATCGGACAGGGTATTGAATTTGATTATTGTTCGGTCCACTGTACCTGGGCGTTTGCGAAAGAGGGCTGGGAGACGGTTATCGTCAACAATAACCCGGAGACCGTCTCTACCGATTTTGATATTGCGGACAAGCTTTACTTTGAACCGCTGACGCCGGAGGATGTGGAGGCGATTGTGAAGCTGGAGAAACCGGACGGAGCGGTGGTGCAGTTCGGCGGCCAGACGGCGATTAAGCTGACAGAGAGCCTCATGAAGATGGGTGTTAAGATTCTGGGAACGAAAGCGGAGGATGTGGACGCCGCCGAGGATAGGGAGTTATTTGATAAGATATTGGAGCAGACCGGTATTCCAAGGGCTGCCGGCGGAACGGTATTTACCGCCGAGGAGGCAAAAGAGGTGGCGGGGCGTCTTGGCTATCCTGTGCTTGTCCGGCCCTCTTACGTTCTGGGCGGGCAGGGGATGCGCATCGCTTTTTGTGATGAAGAGATCGAGGAGTTTATCGGCATCATCAACCGCATTGCGCAGGATCATCCGATTCTCGTGGACAAATATTTACAGGGCAAGGAGATCGAGGTGGACGCCGTGTGTGACGGCGCTGATATCCTGATTCCGGGTATCATGGAGCATATTGAGCGCACCGGTATCCATTCCGGCGACAGCATTTCCGTCTATCCGGCGCAGACCATCAGCAGCCATGTGAAGGAGACGATCATCGATTATACCAGGCGGTTGGCGCAGGCGCTCCATGTCGTCGGCTTAATCAATATTCAGTTTATCGCCATGAATGAGGAGGTATATGTGATCGAGGTCAATCCGCGATCCTCGAGAACCGTGCCCTACATCAGCAAGGTGACGGGGATTCCGATCGTGGATATGGCGGCGAAAGTGATCATGGGAAATACCATCCGCGGCCTGGGTTATGAGCCAGGTCTTGCGCCATCCGCAGAGTATATTGCAGTCAAGATGCCGGTGTTTTCGTTTGAAAAGCTGCGCGGCGCGGAGATCTCCTTAGGGCCGGAGATGAAGTCGACCGGCGAGTGCCTTGGCATCGCAGAGACTTTTAATGAAGCGCTGTACAAAGCGTTTCTCGGCGCGGGTATCAAACTGCCCAAGCACAAGCAGATGATTATGACCGTAAAGGACGCGGACAAGGAGGAGGCGGTTGGTATCGCCAAGCGTTTTGAGGCGCTCGGGTACAAGATTTACGCGACCAGGAGTACCGCAAAATATTTGCAGAAAAATGGTGTGGATGCGCGGCGCGTCAACAAGATAACGCAGGAGTCGCCGAATGTCATGGACCTGATACTCGGACATAAGATTGACCTTGTCATCGACACCCCGACGCAGGGCAACGGTGATAAGACGCGCGACGGCTTTTTAATCCGCCGAAATGCGATCGAGACGGGGGTTTATTGTATTACCGCGATGGATACGGCCAATGCGCTGGCTTTAAGTCTTGAGTCGGCGATGGATACGCCGACACCAGTGGATATCGCCAAAGTGAAAAATATTTAGACCGGTGGGAGCAGCAGGTGCGGGGCGTCTGCTGCTCTTTTTCGATACGATAAGGATGGTGCATGATGAAGAAGAAAAATAGTTATATCATATACATAGCGCTGTTAGGGCTGTTGGTGACATTGGCGCTTGGTGGATGCAGGGCAGACAGTGAGCAAGCGGAAGAAATATACAACCAGGCGGCATCCGCCGGAGCTGACGGTATTTCACTGGCCGACATCCCGCCATACGATGGGGAGCTTTCGGTGGAACTCTCCGGCAATGTCCCCTCGTTCCCGGAGGAAGAGATCACGACGGAACCGTTTGAGCGTTACAGTGAGTTGGACGAGCTGGGGCGCTGCGGCACGGCCTATGCCAATATCTGTGAGGAGCTGATGCCGACGGAGCCGCGCGGGGATATCGGTATGATCAAGCCGACCGGATGGCACACTGTTAAGTATGACAGCGTGGACGGCAATTATCTCTACAACCGCTGTCATCTGATCGCCTTTATGCTGGCGGGGGAGAACGACAACGAAAAGAATCTGATTACGGGTACCCGCTATTTTAATGTCGAGGGTATGCTGCCGTTTGAGCAGATGGTGGCAGACTATGTGGAGGAGAGCGGCGGCCATGTGCTCTACCGCGTCACGCCGGTTTATCAGGGAGATAATCTTGTGGCCTCCGGCGTAATGATGGAGGCATACTCCGTCGAGGACGCGGGGGCAGGGGTCTGTTTCTGCGTTTATGTGTATAATGTACAGCCCGGCGTAGAGATTGATTATGCAACCGGGGAGAGCCGTCTTGCCAGCGAGATGGGAGGTGCCGACGGCGCGGCGCAGCCCGACAAGACGCAGAGGAATGGTTCGGGAGATGCCGACGGCGCATTCGATGAACAAGGGCAGCAAGCTAAGGAGGAGAGCGGCCAGTATATCCTCAATCAGAATACGCATAAATTTCATACACCCGATTGCGGCAGCGCGGCCGATATCAAACCGCAAAATAGGGCAGAGTATGAGGGAAGCAGAGCGGAGCTGGTTAGGCAGGGGTATGAGCCATGTGGGAGATGCAGGCCGTAAACGCTGATTTGGCGTGTGATTTTCTCAAGCAAATTGACAAAAGTGATTAAAAATGATATATTGCTAACAGCACAAATGCACAGAGCGGATGAAAGAAATGACGTGACAAATCTTACATTGTTCCATTATTTACATTTAGGAGGTTAATCGTGTTGAACAAGAAAAAGACGTCTGTTGAAGTTTACTTATCTACGGTGTTTAAATGGGGGCTTATTATCTTAGTAAGTGCTTGTATGTGTGCGACTGTCATGTTTAACACAGAAAAAATGTTTGGACTATATCCTGAAGTGCCTTGGCTTGCAACAATTGGTTTGGGTATCATGGATGTAGCATTTTTTGCGATAGCTATCAGAATCATACAATCATCCTTTGATAAAGAAGGATATTTAAAAGAAGGCAGATTAAAGATTGGTAAGATTTTTTCTGTGGTAGTTTTAGTTCTTCAATGGAATTATTTATTATATATGCTGCCTTCAAGAACGTTTTGGGGATTTTTATTCTTTTTCCTCATTTTGATCGCATTCTTTTTAGATATGAAACTGTTGCTCGTAAGCGGTTTGGCATGCATGGGTTCTTTATTTGCAGGATGGTTTATAAAAGGTACGGACCTTCTTCCCGTTAAGGATGAATTATTCCTGGCAGATATTATCATGTGTCTGGTTGCATTAGTGTTATCCTTAACCGGATTAATTATTTTTATATTTTTTGTTGCACATTTTTTAGTAAATGCCAAAAAAGATGAATTGGAAAAAAATAATGAACATGTCACCAGTATACTTGTCACCGTCCGCGAACTATCCGATCAATTACATACGGCCGGGGTGGCTCTCTCCGAGATTTCCGGAAAGGAAAGTGCCTCTGCGCAAGAACTTGCGGCGACAAGCGAGCAATTGGCGGCCGGAAATAATCTGTTAAGCGCAAAGACAGATGAGAGCATGGTTAATCTTAGTGAATTGAATAAGTGGGAAGATGTTGTAGCTGAGAATGTAGAAAAGGTGGAGGATACGTCCAAAGATCTTTTGGACAAATCAAAACAGTATGAGCAATTGCTGAACGATTTATCTCTCATCAATAGCGAAGTATCTCAATCCATGAATGCCACAACAAGTATAACGGATAAATTATCGGAAGCCGTTCAGGAAATAGGAGTAACGTTAAATCTGATTAATGATATTTCGTCGTCGACTAATCTGTTGGCATTAAATGCAGCCATCGAGGCTGCACGGGCCGGAGAAGCGGGAAAGGGTTTTGCCGTAGTTGCAACAGAAGTGGGGAATCTCGCGAATAACACGCAGGAATCTTTAAAAGATGTTCGGGCGGTGATTGAACGGGTACAGCAAAATGTGGTTGAAATCACTGCGCAGGTAGAAGAAAACTCCTCTAAATTAGGAAAACAAAATGAATCTTTTGTCAATGTTTTCAACGGAATGAAAGAGATGACGGATATGCTCAATGTGTCAGTGGATGCCATTAAAGCCATGGGAGATGCACACAGAGAGCAGTCAGAAGTGATTAAGAACACAGTTTTAATTAATCAGGATATTGCAGAAAGTATCAGAAACGAAAACGAACAGTTTAGTGCAATAAGCGAAATGGCGGAAAGCAATGCCAGCGATACGGCAGAGGTTGCCACACAGGCCAACACGATTAATGAGATGGTGAATAAAATGACGCTGCTTCTTAAAAAAGATGAATAAGGGATGCCCCAGGGACGGGGCTATCAGGAAATATTTTGTTCAAAATGGTGAGGGTGCGACTCGTTGTGAGTTACACCCTCACAGCATATGAATAAGAGAAAAACCTCACCACTTTGCAACTTCAAAGCTTTCTGATTTCAAAGCGCAGTAACGCCTTCCCTTGACTGCTGTAAACTTTAACACGCAGTAATCAGGGTCAGTGACTCCCTGCTTGTAATACATCGTATCGCCGGTCTGCCATATTTCTTCTTTGATTTGCGGGTCCTGGAGTACCTCCATTGTGCCGGTCAGCATAATGCCCTCATACTGAAAACGTCCTCTTTTATAAAAATAGATGCTTGCCTTGGAATTTTTCATATATTGCTGTGTGCGCATAGAAGAGGTATTTGTCGTAAAATAAAAGCAATTTCCCTCAATCTTGCGCGGCGTAAACATGGCTTTTATGTTTGGAAAGCCATCTTCGTCCACGGAAGCGATAAACGCCGTCTTTTGTTTCTGGATAAATCCGATGATCTGTTCTCGTGTTTTCATAATTCCATCCTCCATAAATTTGCAGAACAAGCCGTATGCTTTGCTCTTTGAAAGCTTGCATGTTTACTCTTTTGACGCCGTATGGTCCGGTTCTAGGTGTTCGCGCAGCGTGTGCAGGATGCGCGCTAGGTACTGTTCAAACTGCACCCGCTCGTCCTCTGAAAATCCCTGATAGAATAAGGCGTTCATCTGATCTGACACAGACTCATATTTTTCCTGCAAGGACTTTGCGTATTCCGTGAGAGATATGATGGTCTGCCGGCGGTTTGCCGGATTGATCTCTCTTGTGACAATGCCCTTTTGCACCATGCCGTCGATGACAGCGGAAACCGTATTTTTGGCAAGCGAGGTCTGCTCGCTGATCTCGCCGACGGTAAGATGATCTGTTTTCCACAGGATAAAAAGAATACGTCCCTGTCCGCCGCTTATTTCTAAGTTGTTAGCGAGTAAAAGCCGCTCGAAAATTCTGCCCTGAAGCTGTTTGATCTGTGTGATGTAAAATCCGCCTTTTGTCTCCAATCTGCCACCTCGCATCTAAATAGAACAGTTCCATATAGAACCATTGACAGTATAGCACAGAAAAATAATTGGTACAAGACATAATTTGATAAAATTTTGCGCTGGCTGGGACTGCCTATTTGAGTCGCTTTCGGCGGGGGGCAAAAAATGGATTGAAATGTGTGAAAACATACAGTATGATAAAAAACAGATTGAGCAAAGGTATTACTGACGAAAACAGCGCTGGAGGATTTTGTTTAAGCTGATACATAAGTGGAGGGACATTATGCAGATACCAACCCTATACGAGGACGAGGAGATCATCGTCTGCCATAAGCCGCCCGGCTTACCGGTGCAGACCAAAAGTTTTGTGCAGCAGGACATGGAAAGCCTGCTGAAAAATTACCGCACAGAGCAGGGCCAGCCGCCCTATATCGGTGTGGTGCACCGTCTTGACCAGCCGGTCGAGGGATTGATTGTCTTTGCCAAGACAAGTGAGGCCGCGGCGGACTTAAGCCGCCAGATGGCGGCAAAACTGACCGCCAAATATTACTATGCCATGGTGCAGGGAGTGCCGAAAAAAAAGAAAGATTTGCTCGAAGATTACCTGCTGCGGGACGGAAAAAGCAATGTCTCCGCCGTTGTGTCTAAAAGCACGCCGGGGGCAAAGCTGGCGCGGCTTTCCTATGAGGTGCAAGAAGCGAACAACGGATATGCTATCCTGCGCGTCTGCCTTATGACCGGGCGTCACCACCAGATACGGGTGCAGCTTTCACATGCGGGTTTTCCGCTCGTAGGGGACAAAAAATATAACTTTCAGGAAAATATGCTCCCGTCCGGCAAAAACCTTGCGCTGTGTGCCTGCAAAATCGCGTTTCGCCATCCGAAAACCCATAAGAAACTTGACTTTGAAATTGACAACCCGTACACATTGGCATAAAATATAAAAATATTAAGAAATGGCAATCAAACATAGAAGGAGAGACCGATATGGCAAACGATAAGAAAAAGCTGGTGGAAGCCATCACTTCCATGGAAGACGACTTCGCACAGTGGTACACCGATGTGGTAAAGAAAGCCGAACTGATCGACTATTCGTCGGTAAAGGGATGCATGATCATCAAGCCGGCCGGCTATGGAATCTGGGAGAATATTCAAAAAGAACTGGATATCCGTTTCAAAGAGACCGGGGTGGAGAATGTCTATATGCCGCTGTTCATACCCGAAAGCCTGCTGCAGAGAGAGAAAGACCATGTGGAGGGGTTTGTGCCCGAGGTCGCGTGGGTGACGCACGGCGGATTAAATGAGCTGCAGGAGCGGCTCTGTGTCAGACCGACTTCCGAGACCCTGTTCTGTGACTTTTACCATGATCTGATTCAGTCGTATCGCGACCTGCCAAAACTTTATAACCAGTGGTGTTCCGTGGTGCGCTGGGAAAAAGAGACGCGTCCTTTCCTGCGCTCGAGAGAGTTTCTCTGGCAGGAGGGCCACACTGCACATGCCACCGCAGAGGAGGCCAAAGAGCGCACGATTCAGATGCTGAATCTCTACGCCGATTTTTGTGAGGAAGTGCTGGCGATGCCGGTGATCCGCGGACAAAAAACCGAAAAAGAGAAGTTTGCCGGAGCCGAAGCTACCTATACGATCGAGGCGCTGATGCACGACGGCAAGGCACTGCAGTCCGGCACGAGCCATAATTTTGGTGACGGGTTCGCCAGGGCCTTTGAGATACAGTATACCGACAAAGAAAACAAGCTTCAGTATGTACACCAGACTTCCTGGGGGCTTTCCACCCGTCTCATAGGCGGAATTATTATGGTACACGGCGATGACTCAGGACTGGTACTGCCGCCAAGGATTGCGCCGGTGCAGGCCGTTGTCATTCCGATACAGCAGCGCAAAGAGGGCGTGTTGGAGAAAGCGAAAGAGATTTGCGCCGCACTCGGCAAAGTCTGCCGCGCGAAACTGGACGATTCTGACAAGAGCCCGGGCTGGAAATTCTCTGAGCAGGAGATGCGCGGGATACCGGTGCGCATCGAGCTTGGACCTAAGGATATCGAAGCGGGCAAATGCGTGGTCGTAAGGCGCGACACGCGGGAGAAAATCGAGGTGGCGCTTGACGAGCTTAGCGCGAAACTGCCGCAGATTTTAGAGACGATACAAAGCGACATGTTTGCGCGCGCAAAGGCACATCGCGACGCACATATCTGGGATGCGCACAACTATGAAGAGTTAAAAGAAATCGCAGAACATAAGCCGGGATTTATCCGCGGCATGTGGTGCGGAGAGCAGGCATGTGAGGACAAGCTCAAGGAAGATTTTACGGTGACTTCGCGCTGTATGCCGTTCCATGACCAGGAGCAGATCGCGGATACCTGCGTCTGCTGCGGCAAACCGGCGCACAGACTGGTTTACTGGGGCAAATCATACTAAGCGGTTAAAACGTAAGTGACAGAGGGAGGGATATGCCAATTCATGAGTGTAACCATTGTGCTGCCGCAAAAGGTGAAGTATATTATCGGACAATTGGAACAGAAGGGCTATGAGGCATACGCCGTGGGCGGCTGCGTCAGGGATTCCATACTCTCCCGCTCTCCTGGGGACTGGGATATCACGACGTCCGCCCGCCCCGAACAGGTAAAAGAGATCTTTGCGCACACCATTGACACCGGTTTGCAGCACGGCACCGTCACGGTCATGATCGGCCATGAGGGATTTGAGGTGACGACTTACCGCATCGACGGTGAGTATGAGGATGCCCGGCATCCCAAGGAGGTGCTTTTTACCGCAAACCTGATCGAAGATTTAAAAAGGCGTGATTTTACGATCAACGCCATGGCGTACAATGACAGGAGCGGTCTGGTGGACGTTTTTGACGGCATCGGTGATCTTGGGCGCGGCATCATCCGCTGTGTGGGCGAGGCAGACGAGCGCTTCTTAGAGGACGCTCTGCGCATGCTGCGCGCCGTGCGTTTCGCCGCGATGCTGGATTTTTCCATCGAGGATAAGACGCGCTCGGCGGCGTCTCTGCTGGCGGGAAACATTGCAAAAGTCAGTGCGGAGCGCATTTCGTCGGAGCTGGTGAAGTTATTGACTTCCGACCACCCGGAAAAGATACGCACAGCGTATGAGCTGGGGCTGACACGCGTGTTTCTGCCTGAATTTGATAAAATGATGGAGACCGGCCAGCATAATCCGTATCACTGCTACACGGTGGGAGAGCATACCATTGAGGCGCTGCGTCAGGCGCCGCCCGACAAAGTGCTGCGGCTTTCTATGCTGCTTCATGACGTGGCCAAACCGCTTTGCAGCACGATAGGGCAGGACGGCGTGGAGCATTTTTATGGGCATCCCGCCAAGGGGGCGGAGATGGCGAAAGCAATTCTGCGCCGTTTAAAGTTTGACAACGATACGATTAAGCGTGTATGCGCGTATGTGCGCTGGCATGACGACAGGCCGCGGCTTGAGCCGCGCGCCATCCGCCGTGCCATTGTCAGAGTCGGGCAGGAGCAGTATCCCGCGTATTTTGCCATAAAGCGGGCGGACGCCATGGCCCAGAGCGAGTATCGGCGGGAGGAAAGTCTCTCCTATATCGCGGCGTACGAGACGATGTATGAGGAGATTATGGAAAAGAGGCAGTGCCTTTCGGTCAAGGACCTGGCGATTGACGGCAAAGACCTAATCGCGCTCGGCATGAAACCGGGTAGAGAGATCGGCGATACCTTACAGCAGTTATTGGAGATGGTGCTTGAACATCCCGAGCGAAATACAAGAGGAAATTTGTTGGAAAGCGTCATAAAATAAAACCCTTCGCATATGATAGAAAGACACGGCAGATAAGCCGTAGCTTGAACATATGGAGGGCTTTTTTGTGTATAATCGACCGGAACAGATACTGGAGCAGTATGCGTTAGAGGTAAATTCCATTGCAAAGAGCAGAGAGGGCTTTTTGTGCGATACCAGTCAGGGATTAAAGCTGTTAAAAGAATACCAGGGTTCCAAAGAGCGCGCGGCATTTTTGATGGAAATGCTGCAATTTCTGGAAAGCTGCGGCATCTTGACGGAGAGAATACGGCCCACCAAAGAAGGCAAGCCGTTGGCCCAAAGCGACGAGCAAACAGGCTATCTATTGTGTGACGCTATGACGGGCAGTGAATGTGATACCAAAAGCCGCGACGATATGCTGGCGGCGGTGCAGACACTGGCGAAATTTCATAACGCCGCCGCAGGGTACGGCGGGGAAATTCCTCCGTTTGTTAAAACCGGTGAGGATTCTCTTTTAAAGCTCTACGGAAAGCATAACCGGGAACTGAATAAGGTAAAAAATTATGTGCGGAGCAGAAAAAAGAAAAATGATTTTGAACTGTTGTTTTCCCAGTGTTATGCCGATTATATAGAAAAAGCCGGGCAGGTGACAAGACTCCTGGAACAGACGAGGCTATGCCCGCAGAGTGTTGGATTTTGCCACGGCGACTTTAACCAGCACAATGTAATATTTACCAAAAACGGCATTGCTATTGTACATTTTGATCATTTCACCTATCATATCAGTGTGAGTGATCTCGCCAACTTCATGCGCAAAATGCTGGAGAAAAACAACTGGAATATGGGGCTTGGCATCGATATGATTCGCGCCTACGAAAAAATCCATCCGCTGGAAAAACAGGAGATGACGTATTTATATATTTATCTCGCTTACCCGGAGAAGTTTTGGAAAGTGGCGAACCACTACTATAACTCTCACAAAGCGTGGATATCCGGGCGCAATATCGAAAAATTACAAAAGGTCGTTGCACAGGAAGAAAAACGCAGCAGCTTTTTACAGATGTTGTTTTCATTTTTATAGGAGAAGTCAGTGAAAAACTCGTATGGTCTACAGTCAGGAAGTTTTGGTAAGGAGAGCATCAGATGAACGTAAGAAAGATACATAAACGCATGTTGGCGCTGGGCTTTGTGGGGTTTTTATCTTGCATGGCAGGCGCCTGCGGCACAAAGAGTAACCAAATTGTGACGGGCCGCTACTATCATCCCGGGACAGAAGCTGTGGCAGAGCAGCAGGAGCAGACAGAGGCGGAGGAGACTGAGCAGGTTTTAGGCGAGCAGGAGGAAGATGCGATCGGAACGGATTTGTTTATGATCGTCAGCAATAATATGAAGTCCGAGACGCTGATGCTAAAACAGATCGCTTCCGGCAAACAATATCAGTATCAGTATTCGCTGGTGACGCGATTCCTAGACAAATACGGCAACCACACGACGGCGTCGGACTTTAGCTCCGGCCGTTGCGTCTTTATCAACAGCAAGGACGACAACGGGAAGCTTTTGGAGGCGCAGATTGCGGATTCTGTCTGGGAATATCCAGGCGTCACCCGCTATAGCGTTGACGAAGAGCGAAATATTTTACAGATCGCGGATACCAGATATTCGTATGATGACAGCCTGTTTGTAAATTCTAACGGCGCACAGATGTCTTTGTCAGATTTGAGTGAGATGGACACGCTGCGGCTGGTGGGCGTAGGAAAACAGCTGTTGTCTGTATCCGTGACGACCGGTCACGGCGCATTGCAGCTTAGCAATACCGAGCTGTTTGAGGGAAGCTTCATTCAGGTGGGGGACAAGATATTTTCAGAGATCACCAAAGATATGAAGCTTGAGGTGCCGGAGGGCACCTATACGGTGGCGGTGGCCAACAAAGGCTACGGTGATACGACCGAGGTGACGGTCGGGCGCGATGAGACGGTCGAGCTGGATTTGGATACCCTAAAAGGGGAGGGACCGAAAACCGGCAAAATTCTCTTCGCGGTGGACGTGCCCGACGCGGCGGTGTTTGTCGACGGCGAGAGCATTGATTACAGCGCTCCTGTTTCCATACCTTATGGCGTCCACTCGCTGATGGTTATGGCCGACGAATACGATACCTACAGCAAAAAGCTCTATGTCAACTGTGAGGAGGCCACGATCGTGATTTCGCTGTCGGGCGAGAGCGGTTCGTTATCAGCCGACAGTTCCGACGTGTCATCGGGTGAGGGAAAGAGCGAGAAGAAAGATACAGATCAGAGTAATACTGCCAAGGGAAAAGCGGGCACCAAGGCGGGAAGCCTGGCGGGCAGCAGAGCGGGCAGTTATGCGGGCAGCAGCGGTACGGGCAGCAATGCCGCAAGCTCCGGCACAAACGGCAAGGATATCACCGAGAGCGTGACAGACACTGCGATCGGGGCGATCGTAGATTCGCTGACCGGAAGTTCAGACGGCAGTTCCTCGTCCTCGGACTATGTATCTACACTGACGGAATTGTTGAAAGTACTGAAAGATATTGAATGATATGTTGTCACAAGAAATCATTCCTCATTTTTTAAGCATAGAAAAAACAACCACTTCGTTCCATAAAGATGCATTTAAATTGTAACGAAAAATTTAAATATTGGAGAAAGATGGCAGAAAATACTTGAAAAAAAAGCCGCGGGACGATAAGATAAAAGGAGAAAAATATGTTATAAAGGAGGATGTATTGCAGTGGGATATAGAGAGACATATCAGGAGTGGTTGGACAATCCCTATTTCGACGAGGCGACCAAAGAGGAGCTTAGAGGTATCGCCGGTGACGAGAAAGAGATTGAGGAACGTTTTTACATGGATCTCGAGTTTGGGACCGCCGGCTTGCGCGGCATTATAGGAGCCGGCACCAACCGTATGAACGTCTACACCGTCAGAAAGGCGACGCAGGGGCTTGCCAATTACATCTGTGCAGTCGGGGCAGGGGAAAAAGGTGTGGCGATCGCCTATGACTCCAGAAGAATGTCGCCGGAGTTTGCCGATGTGGCGGCGCTTTGCCTGGCAGCAAACGGCATCAAGGCTTATGTGTTTGAATCGCTGCGGCCGACGCCGGAGTTGTCTTATGCGGTGCGCAAACTTGGCTGTATTGCAGGCATTAACATCACGGCCAGCCACAACCCGCCGGAGTACAACGGGTATAAAGTATACTGGGAGGACGGTGCGCAGATTACGCCGCCCCATGACACCGGCATCATGGCGGAGGTAAAAAAGGTCACGGATTATGCCACGGTCAAGACGATGGATCTGGCGGCGGCCAAGGCAGCTGGACTTTATCAGGTGATCGGCGCAGATATCGACGATCCCTATATCGAAGAATTAAAGAAACTGGTGCTTCATCAGGATTGTATTGACCAGGTGGCTGCGGACATGAAAATTGTCTATACACCGCTGCACGGCACCGGCAATTTACCGGTGCGCCGGGTGTTAAAAGAGCTGGGTTTCCCCAATGTCTATGTCGTGCCGGAGCAGGAGCTGCCGGACGGCGAGTTTCCGACCGTCAGCTATCCGAACCCGGAAGCTGCGGAGGCGTTTGAACTGGGACTTACGCTCGGCAAAAAAGTTGACGCAGATCTCATACTCGCCACCGATCCGGACGCGGACCGTCTTGGCGTGTATGTCAAAGATTCCAAGACGGGTGAGTATCACAGTTTAACCGGCAATATGTCGGGATGTCTGATCGGAGATTATGTGATCGGACAGCGCAAAGAACTGCAGGGACTGCCGGAGGACGGCGCGTTTATCCGCTCGATCGTCTCTACCAATATGGCCGATGCCATCGCGGACTACTATGGTATTCAGCTCGTGGAAGTGCTGACCGGATTTAAGTTTATCGGGCAGAAGATTCTCGAATTTGAAAAAACCGGCAAGGGAACATACCTCTTTGGAATGGAAGAGAGCTATGGATGCCTGACCGGTACCTATGCGCGGGATAAAGACGCGATCGTCGCTTCCATGACGCTTTGCGAGGCGGCGGCATACTATAAGACCAAAAACATGACGCTCTGGGATGCCATGCTCGCCATGTATGAGAAATACGGCTACTATAAGGATGATGTTACTTCGATCACCCTAAAGGGTATCGAGGGTCTCTCCAAAATACAGACGATTATGAATACACTGCGTGAAAACGCACCGGAGGAGATCGGCGGATACAAAGTGACGGCTGTGCGGGATTACAAAAACGACACGATCACTGACACTGCCAGCGGGGAAGTGAAACCAACCGGACTTCCGTCTTCCAATGTGCTTTACTATGAGATGACAGACGGCGCCTGGGTATGTGTCAGACCGTCCGGCACCGAGCCGAAGGTGAAATTCTACCTTGGCGTAAAAGGCACATCGTTAGAAGATGCGGATGAAAAGTCGGCAGCGCTCTCCAAAGCCGTGCTGGCGATGATTGAGAAAATTTAATAACTTAAGACGATATAAGAGGGTGTCGCGAAATCATCAAATCAGGTGATGGAGCGATGCCCTCGTTTAGTATGCGCAAAAGTAAATAGATCTTTTGATTTGTTCGTTCTTTCCGACACAAGGAAACTTCTGTAATTTTTTTAGATTTGCCGTAAAAAATTAACCAAAACGCGCGATCATATTGCAAAAAAGTTGTGCAAGATGTTTAATGATAGAAACAAAATGCGGGAGGTAGATGGTGTATGCGGTAACATTTGATAAATTATAACGATGCAGAACGATTCCGGACCAATGACAGTTTAGGGTGCAAAGACCGGGTATGGGTGTTGCGGAAGTTTAGCAGAAAGAAAGGATAGGGCGGCTATGCAGGGAAAGAAAAAGAGAATATTATCCGTTTTACTGGCATGGACAGTACTTTTTACCAGCTGTATCACGGGAGGGAGTTCGGCGGCGGCAGCGCCGAAAAAAGTGACGAAAATCACATTAAATTACAAAAGTGCCTCCACATATATCGGCGGCACATTAAAGTTAAAGGTGGCGTCGGTGACGCCGAAAAAGGCGTCTAAGAGCGTCAAATGGAAAACTTCCAACAAAAAAGTCGCAGTGGTTTCGGCGGCCGGTGTGGTGAAAGGCAAAAAGACCGGAACGGTGACGATTACTGCGGAGTCAAAGTTCAACAAAAAGGCGACGGCCAAATGCAAAGTCAAAGTCTATAAGGCGACGAAAAAGCTTACATTGAACGGCAAATCGTCCTACACGATGAATATAGGCAAGACAGTTACCTTGAAGACGAAAGTGACTCCGGCCAAAGGGGCGCAGCCCGTCTCCTGGAGTTCTAAGAATATCAAAATTGCCAAAGTAAACAAAAAAGGCAAGGTGACAGCCGTTTCCAGCGGCAAAACGGATATTGTGGGTCAGTCCGGCAGTAAAAAGGTAAAAGTAAGAATTGTGGTCAATCCAAAACCGCAAAACGATTCTCAGAGTGGTCCGCAACCTGTGCCGGGAAATACCCAGATGCCGGGCGGTACGGAGCAGCCGGCAAGCACCCAGACGCCAGGAGATACACAGACAGTGTTACCGGGTGATACCGAGACTCCGGGAAATACCCAGACGCCGGGCGATACGCAGAATCCGGGAAGTACGGAGAGCGGAGACAGCGAGAGCACGGGAAGCACAGAGAGCGGAAGCAGTGAGGGCGCCGGAAATACGGAGACAGTAACACCGGGCGATACGCAGAATCCAGGAAGCAGCGAGGGTGCCGGAAGTACGGAGAGCGGCGGCAGCGAGAGCACCGGAAACACAGAGGACGCAAACTCGGAGGCGGCCGGCGATACGCAGACGCCGGACACGGAGAGAACGCTGTTATATGAAGAGGATTTTGAGAGCTATGAACCGGGGAACACGGGGGGATGGACTTCGCCCGCGGGCACGATGAGCATCAAATCAGATGCCACGGCGGGAATCGGAAAGTATCAGACCGTGGTGTCGGGCAAAAGCGGAACCTGCCGCAGCGGATATGTGGAGATTCCACAAATCAAAGAAAATTTTGTATTTGAATGCGATTTTAAGTCCACCTCCAATGTCAATGTCTCGGATTTAGAGCTGCTCGAGAGCAAATCTTCGGTATATGCCAACCACGGCAAATATTCCAATGCGAAATATGCTTTTCTCATGGCAAGGCCGAGCGCTGAGGACCTTTATGTCATCAATAATCCGACCGACGACAGCGGACTGACGCTCGACCGCTATACGCATCCGGCAGTGACGACGAAGGAGATCGCCGGTAATCCGTGGCTGCATGTGAAAGTGGTCGGCAATTTTGATACCCACACCGTGATTACCTATATCACGTCGCTCGACGGGAAAGAGACTTATTATCATGGTATGACCGATATGTCGCCAGATATCAGCAGCTGGAAATGTATTCATCTGCTCTCACCGTCGACGGGAGCGGACACCTGTATTGACAATATCCGCGTGATGGCCGCGCTTCCTAGCGACCTTGCGGAAACGTTCTGCCGCGTGACGTTAAACGACGGTGTAAGCGAATTTTCGCAATATGTCTATGCGGGCGAACATGTGCGTTACATTCCCGATATGTCAAGATACGGCGAATACTTCCTTGGCTGGAGCGTAAACGGCGAGATAAAAACGACCGCGGAGCTGGAGACATTATCGATCACCGGGGATGCGCAGATCGTAGCGCAGATATCAAAAGACTATAAAGAAAAACTGGCCTCCGTGGAATTTAATAGTTTTCCGGCCGATCATCTGTTGACGATGGGACCGGATGTGAATACTTATGCGGACAATATCATTTCACTGAGTATCACCGGCGAGCGCGGAACCAGTTTTGTCGTGAACCCGGATGAGCGGGTCACGGATTATGCAATCAAATGGAAATTCGACGGTTTCCGCATCATGGACGGACGGCCGACGGGAGAAACCGGAGACGTCTATTGTGACAGCTACGGATTGTGCGAGGTGACACAAAAGGCACAGACGAGCGTCAATTTTAAGCTGAAAAATACGGCGGCAAATTATTACGGGCGTGTGACGGCGACCGTGACCTATAACGGAAAAACGATGAGCGTTTCTAAGCCGTTACTGCTGCTTGCGGATGCGGGAAAAGATTCATCGGTGATGCTGCCGAAAGCCGGGTATGCTTCTGATTTTAACTGGTACGACAGCGAGCTTGTGGGGTACCAGGCGGAGCAGAAAAATGATGTGCTGATTGGCGGATGGTCGGCGGACGGCTCCGACCAGAGCAATATTGTGATAAGTTCGGATACCCAGAGCGGACAATATCTGCGTCTTACCAGAAATGTGGTTGGCAATTCTTCCTATATCTATCAGACTATAGGCGATATCAGCGGGCAGACCGTGTTTTCACAGGATGTACGTTTCGGTATGGATACGGTGGGTATCGCGTACGGCAACGGAAAGTCGTCCTCGGTTACAGACAACTTTGCCCCGGCGTTTGAGGTGACATTTGCCAACGCCAAGCTTACGCTCAACGGTCAGGAAGTGTGCGCTGCAAGTCAGGGCACATGGTATCATATTGAAGTTACGGCCGATCCGACGACACGGCTTTGCTTTGCCAAGGTGTACGAGAAGCGGGCCGACGGTGATTATACGCAGGCAGTTCCTTTGGGAGAGACCGGTATTGTCGACTTCAAAGACGGTTACACCGGCGGGGCGCATTACCGCATCAATCTTGGTGTGAGAAAAACAGGGGCGCCTGTCGACATCAATAATGTCAGGATTGTGGCGGAGCAGGTAGATGAATCTACCGTGTCAGTGACAGCCGAACCGCAGACGATCGCGATCCCTGAGAGCGGCACACAGACCGCGACACTTACTTTGGCGGCGAAGATGACAGGCGGTGGTGATGCGCTCGGCAGAGCAACATGGGCCATCGACGACGAGATGGCGGAGGGTGTCAGCATTGAGCCTAAGGATGCAAAGAGTGCACTGCTCACCGTAGATAGCAGCGCGCTGCCGGGAGAACTTCCCATTAAGGTAACGATCAATCATACCACCGTATCGGCAAAAGTCAGACTGACGGGAACCAAGAATCATGTGGCGTTTACGTCGGCGCAGTCGGGGATTATGCTTCCGGCCGACGGCAGTGTGACGTATTCGTATACGGCGGAAGTCAGAGACGGAAACGGTGACAAGATCGAAGGAAAAAACGTTTCCTATGCGCTTTACAATGCCGATAATACGGCAGAGTTAAACGCTCAGGGAATCTCTGTCTCCACAGACGGTGTGATCACCGTGACGTCGGAAGCCAAGCCGCAGGCGATCTGTGTCAGGGCTTCGTCGGAAGATCTGGTCCGCAGTGTCAGGGTGACGGTCTATGATTTGAAATTTGACTTCGGAACGGGCACGGCAAAGACCGGATATACGCAGGTCTTATCTGATGTCACATATTCAAAGAACCGCGGTTATGGCGTCGTGGGGACGGCGAATGATACGGCAGACGTTCTGACCGGTTCCGATTTCGGGTTCTGGGTAAAGCTTACGCCGGGGGAAGTTTATAAGGTAACGGCAGCTTATCAGGGAACGATCCGCTGTGAGTACATTGACACGGCGCTCTCGGGTTTTGAGAGAACGAAGGATACATTGTCAAACGATACCTATCAGACGGCAGTGTTTGGCGACGGCGTGCTCGATATCACCCTGTCAGGGGCTGGTAAGCTGGACTTTGTTTCGATTGAAAAAGTCGAGCGAAAGGCAAATGAGAAACCGGCGTGGTGGACGATCGGCGACTCGACCGTACAGCAGAACGGAAGCTGGGCGTATACTTTATATAATACACTTGCAAATTACAGTGAGTTAAGCGGTGCGATCAGTTCGTTCCACAACAGCGGCCAGGCGGGAAGACAGCACAAGTCGTATTATACGGAGGGACTGCTCAACAATGTTTTGTGCGGTATCAAACCGGGCGACGTTGTCTCCATCAGTGGTATGGGAACCAACGATTCCTCCTCCACGAAGCAGCAGTTTAAGAGCTATACGGACAGTTATATCGATGCTATTGAGGCGATGGGCGCATATGTGATACTGGCCAGCTATACGCCGACCGGCAATTACGGGGCAACCATGGGAAAAGTCTATGACAGTGACCGCGTCATGTTTAAAGGACTGCGCACCAATTCCTATGATACGGCGATACGCGAGGTTTACGCTCAGAGAACGGCGGCCAACGATGAAAAAGTGCTGGGCTTTATCGATATCGGTAAGATAGCCGACCACCTGATGACGAATGATGTGAGAAAGACCTATAATATGGTGATTGTCGCAGGAAAATCCGAAGCCGAGGCGCGCGCGGCGGCGGATGCCAGAGCTGTCGAACTGATGGCAATGTGGAAAGATTACAATCACTATTATACAGAGTTTTCCAATTACCTGCTGCCGACGCTCACGGTGCAGGCAGCCCAGCTTATCACGGGCCAGCCGCAGGACCCTGTGCCGGAACTGACGGAACTGCTGCCGGAAGGTGCAGCGCCCGATTTTATCGAGATAGAATCGAAAGACGAATATGTGGATGTCTCTTCCCTGACGATGTACGGCAGCACCACCTACCGCATGTACCATCAAAACGGCGGATATGAGACGGTGACGGCGGAGTCAGACGGCACTGTGCACAATACGACGGGCGGCAGCGTTACGATCGTTCCGGCGTATCAGTTTGAGTTTACCAATCAGCAGAATCCGACTGACCCTTATATTCAGGGTTATGTCAAGGTGACGGCGAAGAATTCCTATAATGCCGGCACCGGTTACGGACTGGCAAATGCCGAGTATAGTATCAACGAAAACGGATGTAAACCTGTGGCGGGCGCTCCGATCAAAGTGGATGTTCCGGCGGGCTATTACGATATCACGGTTTATCGGCGCGGCGGCGCGCGCGCTGATGTATACAGTGAGGGCGTGCAGATTATCAATAACACGAATTCTGCGGGCTCGCAGAACCGTCCTTCCGGCAGTGCCGTAATGTATGCGCCCGGTATCTTTGTGGAAAACGGCAATGTTGATCTTACATTTGGCAACACGTCGGGCAGCAACGAGCGCATCGCATCGGTCGAGATCGTGCGCGTGCCGAGGAAGTTTAGAAAACCTGTGATCTGGGTTGCCGGCGACAGTGAATCGGCGCATTACTATCCGATCAATGCGGACGGGGATGACCTTTTGAGCCAGAAGATTATGATGACGGGTTTTGGTATGCAGCTGGAAAAATATTTATCCGATCAGTATGCGGTTGCAAACTGGGGACAGCCGAGTGCGACGGCGGGGACCTGGAACACGGAGTGTCTTGCGGCAGTTACGCAGCGTATGCAAAAGGGCGATACGATTCTGATTGATTTTGGAATCAACGACGCCGTGAGCAGTTCAAACCGGGTGGATATCGCGACGGCTAAGGCGAATATCAAGGCAATCGTTGACGCTGCCAAGTCCAAAGGTGCGACGCCAATTTTAATCACGCCGGTATATAACGCCAAATATCAGCATAAGACCTATTTTACCTACAACAAAGACAGCGATTCCAATGAGCTGAAGGATTTTGCGCGCGAACTCGGTGTGAGCTGCTTTGACCTCAACAAGTATACGATGCTCTATACACAGACGGCAATCACAGAGACGGAAGATGCAAACTGGATTACCAACAATTATCATGTCGCTGATAATCTGCACATGACGCAGCACAGCGCGCTGCTCGACGCGTCTTTCATTTGCGCGGCGCTGAAAAAGCTGGGTTATGAGACGACGGATTACGCATATACATACCATGATCTCTCTTCTTTAAAGAAAGCGTCGGAGAGCGATACAGCCGCTACTCTGCGCGGTGAGGAGAGCGGTGTGACGAGAGTGTACTCCGTTGCGGAGGCGGAAAAGTTTATTGCGGCGAACGCCTCGCCGGAGGAGATCTATACGAAGATATGGAATTTTGACACCAACCAGACAGCCACAGACGGCGTCAATGTGCCGGTCATTTCCGGTACTGCCGTCTGGGATGAAACCTATCATAATGTGAAATTCCCCGCGGACACGAAAGAGACGGGAGAGCTTCGCGTCGCGCTTGCTCCGGCGGCGTCCGGCAATACGATAAGAGTTTCGTTTGACCTTTATGTGGGAATGTTGGGCAACCAGCGGTTCAGTTATGAGATCATGGACAATGAGGGAACCAGTCTGATGAACTGCAGCTTTGAAAAACGCTCGAGCGGTTCCAACGGAACGCTTGTGATCGCGGGACAGTCTGTGGGAGACAGCGATGCGATTGCGGCTGCCATCCAGGCAAAATCCGGCAATCCGATGAATAATTCGGTGACGCATATGGTAAATGAGTTTAATTTCGACGAGCGGACGGTGAAAGTGACGATCGGTTCGACGGTATTTACGGGTGCACTGACCGGCGCGGAGACTGCAACCGTCTCTGCGATACAGATGAAATCGGTGCGATCTGCCATCAACGGCGAGAGACATATCCATATGGATAATCTCTCCGTCAAAGGATACGAAATTGCAAGTGCGGGCGGCGATACGCAGACCGGATTTCCCGATTTTGAGTCAGCAGTTTATACGGGGAATAGCGGTGTAGCGCTTCCTTACCGCATTGCAAGGCCACAGAGCGCCCAGAGTGATTTGCCCGTCGTGGTTTTCCTTCACGGGGAAACCAGAAAGGGAACGAACAATGAGAGCCAGTTGTACAATGCACAATTTTTGTACCAGGCGATCCGCGATGCGGGAATCGATTGTATTTTTATTGCGCCGCAGTGCCCACAGAACAGTACATGGGCAGATATGGCGGCGACGGTGTGTGAGCTGGCCGGGCAGCTGGAAGGTGCAGATTCCGACCGAATCTACGCTGCGGGGTACGGCGAGGGCGGCGACGCCTGTTATGATTTGCTGGAGACGGGGATTTTTGCGGCGGCCGTTCCGGTTGCAGCGGTGGGTGATACGTCGAAAGCGAGGGCGATTGCGTCTGCCAACGCGGCAGTGTTGGCGATCAACGGCAGCAATGAGACGGAGAATGCGAGAGATATGATAAAGGCGCTGCTCGGCGCAGGGGATACCTGCGCAGAGTACAGCGAGGTCTACGGCGCCGGCAGCGGTATTTTGGAGCCGGCAGCAAAATTGGGCACGGTAGAGTGGCTGTTTGCAAAAAGTCTCTCTGAAAATGCAAAGAAAACACCCAGAAAAGTTGACCTGGCAATCTTTATGGGGCAGTCAAATATGGCGGGACGCGGAGAATACGCCGATGCAATAGCTTGCCCGATTGGGCACGGTTATGAGTTCAGAAGCGTGACGGAACCCGGCATGCTGTTTCAGGTGAGCGGGCCGTTCGGCAAGCAGGAAAACAACGATGCGGTCAACGATAACGGAAGCGACGGAGTGGACAGACGCAGCGGGGACATGGTTTCGGCGTTAATGGAAAGCTATTATCAGCAGACAAAGACACCGCTTGTCGGCGTACAGTGCTCTAGGGGCGGCAGCGATCTCAATTACTGGAACAAGGCAGCGCAGAAAGCGGAAGCGCAGGCAAGGCTTACGGCAGCCCGGAACTATCTGGAGAAAAACGGTTACGAGATCGGCAGGGTGTTTATGGTCTGGGTACAGGGCGAAGCGGACGCGGATAAAGTCTTTAAAGGTTCGGAGACGCTTGACGCTTATAAGAGCAGTACCTTGAGCGTGTTCCAGTATATGAAAGAGGCGGGCGTGACCGATATGTTTATCGTGCAGACGGGCCACTATAACGGCACGGACGCCGATGCCGCGGCGCATGACGAGGCGTATGTAAAGGTGCATGACGCGCAGGCAGAATTGGCGGCCGAGAATCAAAATGTATATACAGTCGGTTCCCTGCTCGAATATAAGGACAGCATGAAAGACCAGTACCATTACCATCAGGACGCATACAATGAAGTCGGGACGGCGGCGGGAGCTGCAATCGCGCAGGCATATGCGCAGTGATATTATCATACATGTTATAGGTAAAGCAGTCCTATACGCCACAAAGTCAATGTAAAGTAGTTTTATACACCATAAAATCAATGTAAAGAAGTTTTATATACCATAAAATCAATGTAAAGCAGTTTTATAAGCCATATGCTCAGGCTGCCATGCGGATAGAAATCCGCGTGGCAGCCTGATTTTGTAAAGCCCTGCTGCGGGAGAGCGCGGTCAGAAAGCCCGTTTCGAGCCGTCTGGCAGTCAGCTGGAAATGGTTGGTGTATCGGTTGTAATTTTCGCACATTTTTGCTATACTGGAACATATTTTTGAGAAAGGAAAAGCTGTGTCGGCAAGCGGCATGGCGGATAGCAGAATGTTAAAAGAATTTTTGTATGATATCGTAGGGCTTTTTGCCAAGATTCACAGCTACATACTGCGGCTCAACGACGCCTATGAATATAACTTTTCCGATAAAGAACTTCACTTTCTGGTGATCGGTATATTGGGCATGAGCTTTTTGTTTGTAGTTTACCCGGTATTTAAATGGCTGGCCCAGCATGACCATATTATGGTGATTGCGTGGGGCTATGTGTTTACGCTGATTATTGTGATTACATTTGCGATCGAGATTGGTCAGAAAGTCACCGGGACCGGGGCAATGGAATTTGCGGATATTGTGATGGGCGTGTTTGGCTTTATGGCGATGTTTGCGGTTTTTGCCGTTGCGCGGGAGGTCTACAAAGCCGTTGTGCGGCTGATGCGGCGTCACCAGGAGGAAGAATAAATCATTTAGGCGGTGCCAGGATACAAAAACGTTTCCTCAGATAGGAATGGTAAGGTAAGATTCACATATTCTTTCGGCGATGCATAGGATAATTTGAAACCAATTGGAACAGAGAGCGTAAGTGCATTTGTTTGGACTATTTATAACAGGATGAAAGCACACGCTGGAAAGAAAATTATGGAATGTAGACAGAAAATAATTCATGTGATTGCAGAGGGAGATACACTATATAAACTCTCCAAACAGTATGATACGACCGTGACGGAGCTTATTATGGGAAATCCGACGGCCAATCCTTATAATCTGCGCGTAGGAGCAAAGATTCAGGTTTGCCCGGGTGATAAATATCTCGCATCTGTGGAAAATCCCGATATGCCGCCTGCCGATCGGCCGATGCCGCCAATGGGCAGACCAGAAATGCCGCCGACGAATCGGCCAATGCCGCCTACGAACCGGCCGATGCCGCCTACGAACCGGCCAATGCCGCCGATGAACCGGCCGGAAATGCCGCCGGTGAACCAGCCGATGCCGCCGATGGGCAGACCGGAGATGCCGCCGACGAATCGACCGGATACCCCGGCCGAGAATATCACCTCGATGGAAGAGCTATTTTGGGATATGCGCAAGGCATGGCTTTCCCAAATTTACTGGGTCAGAATGTATCTGATGAGTGTGGCGGCCGGCACGGCTGACGAGCCGCAGACCGAAGAGCGCCTGTTGGAGACTGTGGATGAAATTACCGACGTATTTGCGGAGTTTTTGCCAGTGCAGGCCGTGAGAAGGCTGCGGGAAATGCTGATGCGCCAGACCGAGCTGATTGCGGCGGGTATCCGCGCCGAGAAGTCCGGCGAGAGTTTCGATTACGCGGACGCAGACGATAATGCGGAGGCGATCGCACAGCTTTTTGCAGACATCAACCCCTACTTTGGACAGCGGGATACGGAAAATCAGCTGCTCAACTATCTCGATCTCATCCGGAGACAGAGTGTCGAACAGATGGAGGGCAATTATGGCAAGAGCATCGATGTCTTCCGCGATCTGGAGAACGAGGCGCTTTCGATGGCCGATTATTTTGTGAGGGGGCTGCTCGCACGATAACAGAAAAAACTATTTGACGGATGCGATATTTGTGGTAAAATGGGTTGGATAAAAACAGAGAAAACGGTAGAAGCGTCACAAATTCCCTTATGGCGGAGCGAAATCTGATCGCTCGCCTGCTCAGCGTAAAACGCTTCGGAATGGAGAAAAATATGATCAAGGTAGTAAAATTTGGCGGAAGCTCTCTGGCGAGCGCAGAACAGTTTGCAAAAGTGGGGAAAATTATACGCGCGGATAAGGAGCGGCGTTATGTAGTGCCGAGCGCGCCTGGCAAGCGCAATGCGAAGGACACCAAGGTCACGGATATGTTATATGCATGTTATGCGCTGGTGGAGGAAGAAGCGGATTTTCGCGTTCAGCTTATGAAAATAAAAGACCGATATGACGCCATTATCAACGGCCTGCATTTGAAATTATCCCTCGAGCAGGAGTTTAAGAAGATCACCGAGGACTTCAAAAATAAAGCCGGCGTCGACTATGCTGCGTCCCGCGGTGAATATTTAAACGGTATTATCATGGCCAATTATCTGGGATACGAGTTTGTGGACGCTGCGGAAGTGATTTTTTTCGCGGAGGACGGCAGCTTTGATGCGGACAAAACACAACAGGTACTTGGCGAACGCCTTGGGAAGATAGAACGCGCTGTCATTCCCGGATTTTACGGCGCCGGGGCGGACGGAAAGATCAAGACATTCTCCAGGGGCGGCTCCGACATTACCGGCTCGATCGTTGCCAGGGCTGTGCATGCGACTTGTTACGAGAACTGGACGGATGTCTCCGGTTTCCTTATCGCAGACCCCCGCATTATCGAGAATCCAAAGCCGATTCAGACGATCACCTATCGCGAGCTGCGCGAGCTCTCCTATATGGGAGCCGGCGTTCTCCACGAGGATGCGGTATTTCCGGTGCGTAAGGCGGGAATTCCGATCAATATCCGCAATACCAATGCCCCCGAAAATGAAGGCACATGGATTGTGGAGAGCACATGCCATCAGCCGCGCTACACGATCACTGGTATTGCCGGCAAAAAGGGCTTTGTCTCCGTCAATGTCGATAAGGATATGATGAATGCGGAGATCGGTTTTGGGCGCAAAGTACTGACTGCCTTTGAGGAGAACGGTATTTCGTTTGAGCATATGCCATCCGGCATCGACACGATGACGGTGTTTGTGCACCAGCCCGAGTTTGAGGGCAAGGAGCAGTCCGTGATTTCCGCGATCCATCGCCTGGCAAAGCCGGACAGCGTCGAACTGGAGGCTAATCTGGCGCTGATCGCCGTCGTGGGCCGCGGCATGAAGTCGACCCGCGGTACAGCCGGCAGAATCTTTTCCGCCCTGGCGCATGCGAATATCAATGTCAAGATGATCGATCAGGGCTCCTCCGAGCTCAACATTATCATCGGGGTCAGCAATGACGATTTTGAGAACGCTATCCGCGCCATTTACGACATTTTTGTCGTGACGCAGTTGTAAGTATCACTTTTTTGGATTTAAATACAGGCAGACGGGCGATGACCTTGTCTGCCTTTTTTACTTTATAGGAAATTGCGTCGTCAGACGCATCAATTCTCAAGTTGCAAAGCAACTTGCAAAGAATCACGGAGTGATTCTTTTTTATGCGCAGGGGTGCGAAGTGAAAATAGCTGCTGTTGCAGCACGCACCCCGCAGTGGAACGCTGCTGCCAGGACGGCATGTGGCTCGTTTGACGAACAGGGAAAATATTTATTCTATACAAGGGCGTATTTCTCTGCTATACTGGATATAAATGTATTAAATGAAAACGCGCGGTAAATGCGCAGGGTAAGAAACCGTGTGAAAATAGTTTTTTCACATACACGTTGTTCACGTAGTAAAATTTGTGCCTGTATTATGAGACAATTATGCACCGCATGGCGGGGCATAAAATATGCAGGTGACAGGAAAGGCAGGGATATTGATATGAAATATACTTATAAGACGAAAGGAACCTGTTCCCAGTTGATTGAGCTGGAGCTCGAGGGTGATGTTGTACATAACGTAAAATTTACCGGCGGCTGCAATGGCAACCTGCAGGCGATTCCCAGACTGGTGGAAGGGTTGACCGTAGATCAGGTCGAAGAGAAAATTGGAGGGATCTCCTGCAACGGCAAAGGCACCTCCTGCGGCGATCAGCTCGCAAAGGCCTGCCGTGAGGCCCTTGCCGCTGCTAACGCCTAATATAAAAGACTTTTTTACCGAAATTGTGCCGTCAGACACATAAAATTTAAAACCGCGGAGCGATTCTTTATTACGGTTCCTGCAAAATCGGCTGCAATTGCCTGCCCGAAAGCGCTGCCTCGATCGTTTCCGGCAGCAGTTCCATTTTGGCGATCATGGAATTGGGCTTGCTCTTGCAGTTGTCCTGTCCGAACGGTACAAAATAGATATTTTTCATGTTCATCAACATACCGATATTTTTAAAACTTGCGCCCAGCGCATCGTTTGTTGAAATGGCGATTACCAGAGGTTTGCCGTTTCGCATATGGGCTTTGGTCGCCATCAGTACAGGTGTGTCGGTAATACCGTTGCAAAGTTTTGCGGCGGTATTGCCGGTGCAGGGCGCGATGACCATGATGTCCAAAAAATTGTTCGGTCCGATCGGTTCCGCTGCGCAGATGCTTTTGATGCCCTCATTTCCGGTCATATCGCAGATTCCCTGTACATATTCTTTGGCGCTGCCAAACCGGGTGTCGCATGTCTGTGCATTATAAGAAAAAATGGGAATTACATTGGCGCCCATATCGCACAGCCTCTGTACTTCCTTTCTCGCTTTTGCAAAGGTACAAAAAGATCCGGTGATCCCGAATCCGATATTATATTTTGAAAAATCCACAACCACTTCCTCCAACTTCTATCCACTCACAAATCTCTCGATGGCGCGGTTTAAGATACAAGCGCTTTCTTTCGGGGAATATTTTCCCGGCAGTCCCAGCGCAAGCTCTGTCTCAATGCCAAGCTCTTTCGCACACGCGAAATCCGTCCCGCCCGGCTTCGATGCGATATCCAGGATACAGGCATCTCTCGGGAGTTCCTTTATCATCGTGCGCGTCACCACCATAGCGGGCACTGTGTTGATTAACATTGCCGCACCCATGGCCTCCTCCGGTCCAAAGGCGAAATCCGCCGCATAAAATCCATCCTCTTTCGCCTCTTTTCTCGCATCCCGCCTTCTCGCAAGTACCGTGACGCGGGCGCCGAGTGCGCGCAGCTTTTTGGCGATCACCCTGCCGCAATGGCCGTATCCGGTGACGATGATTTTGGCCTCATTGATATTGTAAGGGCTCAGCCGCACCAGCTCGGCGATAACGCCCTCCGCCGTGGCGACGGCGTTTTCCTCTGTTACCGTCTCATCTTCCATAAAATCAAGATATCGGATACCCCTGTTTTCAAAAAATTCCAACTGATTTTTGGAAAAACAGCCTCCGAGCACCCGAGTTTCATTGGTCAAATATTTATTTAGTATATTCTGCAGTTCTTTCTCCGGCACTTTTGTCACCGGAATCGGAAGAATCAACAGATCCGCTTCCTTTAGAAAGCCTTTTAATTTCGCCAGCTGTTCTGTCACCGACTCACTGTTTCTGATATCCAGGCAGCGCACATCCAGCCCCTTTTTCGTCAAAATTTCTGCCAGATATACCTGACGCATATCACTGATAAAAAGAATTGTCTGTTTTTCCATAAGCTTTACGCTCCCTTCACCTTATTATATGGGGCAGAAAGGCTTTTGGTGTATTTCCTGGAACAAAAAACAGGATGACAGATCAGCCTTTATTTGCTATAATCCTATATGGTGTATTGGATATAAGGAAAGATACGGTGTTTAGCCATTCAGATGAAGGAGAAGCCATGGAAAGGATTGCAGTATTGGTTCCCTGCTACAATGAGGCGCGAACGGTCCAAAAAGTGGTAGAGGATTTTGGACGCGTACTGCCGGAGGCCCGCATATATGTTTATGATAACAATTCGACGGACGGTACGGATGTATGTGCGAGGGAGGCGGGAGCCATTGTGTGCTATGAATACCAGCAGGGGAAAGGAAATGTCGTCCGGCGCATGTTTCATGAGATCGAGGCCGAGTGTTATATCCTGACGGACGGGGACGACACCTATCCGGCCGAGGCGGCCGCAGAGATGGCAGCGCGCGTTTTGGAGAGAAAAACAGATATGGTGGTGGGGGACAGGCTATCCTCCACCTATTTTGAGGAGAATAAAAGGCCGTTCCACAATTTTGGAAATTCGATTGTGCGTGCCTGCGTCAACTATATTTTTAAGAGCGACATCAAAGATATCATGACCGGATACCGGGCGTTTAGTTATCGTTTCGTGAAGAGTTTTCCGGTGCTTTCAAAAGGGTTTGAGATTGAGACGGAGA
>CAJTYI010000004.1:69382-82056 GCA_910584215.1 uncultured Roseburia sp.
TATGAATATGGCGGTGGAGAATGTGATCGTCGATTACCGTGACCGACCGAGTGGCAGTGAGTCAAAGCTAAATACGTTCGGTGATGGCATAAAGGTGTTAAAGACGATTTTTCATTTGTTCCGCAATTATCGGCCGATGCAGTTTTTTACCATGCTTGCATGTTTGTTCCTGCTTGCAGATCTGTTTGTGTTTGTTCCTGCCGTCTGGATACCTTACTGCCGGACGGGGCTGGTGGAGCGGTTTCCGACGTTGATTGTCTGCGGCTTCGTGGCGATCGCTGCTATTTTGTCGTTCTTTAACGGCATGGTGTTAGACTCCATCCGCCAGAAAGAGCGCAGGGAATTTGAGTTTCGGCTGATGCAGGTGATGGAGTGGCAAAGACAAAGACAGGGGGAACGGGGTACATCGTGAAGAAAGAGAAGATAAAACAGACCGGCGGATGGGTGGCCTATGCCGTCGCGGCTGCGGTAATACTGTTGATTGAGATTTTTTTGTGGAATCATTCCTTTTGGCTGTCACTGGGATATGAGCCGTTTACGGCGGAGGAAATCTTTACGCAGACGGGAGAACGGTTATCCTTAGAGGAAGACTTTTATCTGGAATCCGGCGCATTTTTGGAGATCAAGGATATTGATGAGGAGATTCACAATATCTATCTCAATATTGAAACCGATAAAGAAGAACGGCTGGATATCTTAAAGATACGGTTTCAGATGGCCGACGAGGGGAGAAAAGCTTACTATTCTACCTCATCCCGGGTGATTTCCTCGCGCCTGCAAAAGCTTGATTATATATCTCTTTATCCTTACGGGGACTTGAAAGCGCTTAGAATCGAGTTTCCGGGGGAAGAATATACGACCATCTGTGTGACTGATCTTGTACTCAATGCGCATGTGCCGCTGTTTTTTTCTGTCTGGCGCATTGTGTTGATGTATCTGGTTTTTCTGATCGGCAGGGCGCTTTTTTTCCGTCCTTATCAGTCGCTCCGCCAGCCGGGGGAAAGGCGGCAGCGCTGTATTGCGGCCGGACTGTGCGCGTTGACCCTTGTGTTTGTCCTAGCGCTGACATTGGTTGGCAATGATGACAGCGGGCGTGGTACGATGGATAAATATACGGATTTGACACATGCCCTGGCACAGGGAATGGTTTCTTTGGATATTGAGGTGGATGAGCGCCTGCTGGCGGCGGAAAATCCTTATGATGGCACGGAACTCTCGGAACTGGGCATTTCGGGATATCGGTGGGATTATGCTTACTTTGAGGGAAAACTGTATGTCTATTTTGGCGTGGTTCCCGTTGTGCTCACATATCTGCCCTACTATCTGTTGACCGGGCAGGATCTGCCGCATGTCGCGTCCTATCTGTTTTTCCTGCTGCCGCTTATTGTGGGCGCATTTCTGCTGATGGACGCGCTGGTCAAAAAATTCTGTAAAAGGCTGCCAGAAAAGCTTTATTATTTGTTTTTGGTTACATTTACGCTGGGAATCGGGACGCTGATTTTTGCAAAGCGTGTCTGTATCTATAATCTGGCGATCATGTCCGCAGTATGTTTTACCGTGTGGGGGCTGTACCTGTGGATAAGCTCGGTAAAGGAAAACGGACAGTGCGTGGTCTGGAAGGTTCTGCTGGGTTCGATCTGCATGGCGTTGGTCGCAGGCTGCCGCCCACAGCTTTTAGTGGGAAGCTTTCTGGCGCTGCCGATTTTCGGAGAAAAACTAAAACAGATCTTTGCTGATTTTAAGAAGAAAAAAGGCGGCGGGCATGTGCTTTTTCTCGCGGCCATCTGCGTCCCGTATCTGGTGACCGCGCTGTTGCTTATGTGGTATAATGTTGCGAGATTTGGCTCTCCGTTTGATTTCGGCGCCGCCTACAATCTGACGACAAATGATATGAGATTCCGCGGTATCCATATGGCGCGAATGATCGCCGGGTTATGGTCATTTTTGTTCAAACTTCCGGTGCTTGACGTCGAGTTTCCCTATCTGGGAACTACATGGATTAACACCGCGTATCAGGGAATTACGATACAGGAATCGGGCATTGGCGGCATTTTTGCGACCAATCTGATTTTGTGGCCATGCTTTCTTTTGTATCGCTTCCGCGCAAAGCTGCGCGAGAAAAAGGCGTTGCTGTTTGCTTTGGTCAGCCTGGCCGGCGGTATTGTCATCGCCTGTGCAGATGTGCAGATGGCGGGCGTTTTGACGCGATATATGGCCGATTTTTCTATCTTTTTTTATCTGGCGTCGTTTGTTGTGATTTTTTCATTTTTGGATGGGCGATCGGTGAAGCAGTCGGAAGGTACGGATGGATGTGCCGATACATTTTGGTACAGGGGGCTGGCAGTTTTATCCTGCGTGACGATCGTATACTGCCTTTTGACGATACTCTCGCTCTATGTGGTGGGGGATTATCAGACGTTCCAGCCGGTATGGTATTATCATTTGAAAGAAATTTTTGGAGTGCTTGATGTTTAGAATTTACAAAAATTTTACAATAAGTTCAGAACAGTTATATTGTGATAGTAATGGGAAAGTGGTAAAATAAAAGTAATATGCGGGAATACTGTATTAAAAAGAACGGTTGTTTTCCCGGACAGGAATAGGAGATTACATGAGTGCAATAACGAAGATTTTTGGAACCCACAGCGAGCGTGAGTTAAAGCGTATTAAACCGCTGGTAGATAAAGTGGAGTCTTACCGCGAGACTATGGGCAAGATGTCGGATGAGGAGTTAAAAGATAAGACGAAAGAGTTTAAAGAGCGTCTTGGCAAGGGCGAGACGCTGGATGATATTCTGCCGGAGGCATTCGCCACGGTCCGCGAGGCGGCCAGGCGTGTCCTGGGGATGGAGCACTACAGGGTGCAGATCATCGGAGGTATTATTCTGCACCAGGGACGTATCGCTGAGATGCGCACCGGTGAAGGTAAGACGCTGGTGTCCACACTCCCGGCCTATCTCAATGCGCTGGAGGAGAAGGGTGTCTGCATCGTCACTGTCAACGATTATCTGGCAAAGCGCGACGCCGAGTGGATGGGACAAGTGCACGAATTTTTGGGCTTAAAAGTCGGCGTTGTGTTGAACTCCATGAACAACGATGAGCGCAGAGAGGCTTACAACTGTGACATTACCTATGTCACCAACAATGAGCTTGGTTTTGATTATCTCCGCGACAATATGGTGATCTATAAGGAACAGTTGGTGCAGCGTTCCCTCCACTATGCCATCATCGACGAGGTGGACTCTGTGCTGATCGACGAGGCGAGGACGCCGCTTATTATTTCCGGGCAGAGCGGCAAGTCTACGAGGCTGTATGAGGCGTGTGATATTCTGGCTACCCAGATGAAGCGCGGCGAGGACATACCCGAGTATTCCAAGATGGATGCCATCATGGGTGTCGAGCAGGAGGAGACGGGCGATTTTATCGTCAACGAGAAGGACAAGGTGGTAAGCCTGACACAGGAGGGTGTCAAAAAGGTCGAGCAGTTTTTTAAAATCGAAAACCTTGCCGACGCCGAAAATCTTGAGATTCAGCACAACGTGATTTTAGCGCTGCGCGCGCACAATCTGATGTTCCGTGATCAGGATTATGTGGTGACGGACGATCAGGTAATGATCGTCGATGAGTTTACCGGACGTATTATGCCGGGGCGCCGCTACTCCGACGGCCTGCATCAGGCGATCGAGGCCAAAGAGCATGTGAAAGTGAAGCGCGAGAGCAAGACTCTGGCTACGATCACTTTCCAGAATTTCTTTAATAAATTTGAGAAGAAGGCCGGCATGACCGGTACGGCTCTGACGGAGGAGAAAGAGTTTCGCGATATCTACGGCATGGATGTTATCGAGATTCCGACCAACCGCCCGGTTGCGCGTATCGACATGCAGGATGTGGTATATAAGACAAAGAAAGAAAAGTTTAATGCCGTTGTGGAGTCTGTGCAGGAGGCGCATGAAAAGGGACAGCCTGTATTAGTGGGCACGATCACGATCGAGACTTCCGAGTTAATCAGCAGTCTTTTAAAGAGAGCCGGTATTCCGCATACGGTGCTAAATGCAAAGTTTCATGAGATGGAGGCGGAGATCGTCGCCGGCGCCGGAGCGCACGGCGCAGTTACCATCGCCACCAACATGGCCGGGCGCGGTACGGATATCAAGTTGGACGACGAGGCCAAGGCGGCCGGCGGACTCAAAATTATTGGTACGGAGCGCCACGAGTCAAGGCGTATTGATAACCAGCTGCGCGGACGTTCGGGACGTCAGGGAGACCCGGGTGAATCACAGTTCTTTATCTCGCTCGAGGACGATCTGATGCGCCTGTTTGGCTCTGAGAAGCTGATGAGCATTTTTAATACGCTCGGTGTGCCGGAGAATGAGCAGATTCAGCACAAGATGCTCACCTCCGCGATTGAGAAAGCGCAGAAGAAGATCGAGAGCAATAACTTTGGTATCCGTAAGAATCTCCTGGAATATGACCAGGTAATGAATGATCAGAGGGAGATTATCTATAAAGAGCGTCTGCGCGTATTAAACGGAGAGAACATGCGGGATGCGGTATTTAAGATGATCACCGACCGCGTGGAGAGCTGCGTGGACACATGTCTTTCCTCCGATATCCCGAAAGAAGAGTGGAATCTTAATGAGTTAAATCAGCTTTTAATTTCTATGATTCCGATGGAGCCGATTGCTGCGGAGGATATCGAGACGGTACACAACAACAAAGAGTTAAAGCATATGCTAAAGGAGCGCGCGGTCAAGATTTATGAGGTAAAAGAGACGGAGTTTCAGGAGCCTGAGCAGTTCCGTGAGCTGGAGCGCGTCGTGCTTTTGAAGGTGATCGACCGCAAGTGGATGGATCATATCGACGATATGGATCAGCTTCGCCAGGGAATCGGCTTGCAGGCATATGGCCAGCGCGATCCGTTGGTGGAATATAAGATGTCCGGTTTTGATATGTTTGACGAGATGACTGCGAACATACAGGAGGATACCATACGTCTGCTTTACCATGTGAAGATCGAACAAAAAGTCGAGCGCGAGCAGGTGGCAAAAGTGACGGGAACCAACAAAGACGAGACCGCGACCAGGGCGCCAAAGCGCCGCGCGGAGGCCAAGGTTTATCCGAACGATCCCTGTCCGTGCGGCAGTGGCAAAAAGTATAAACAGTGCTGCGGCAAATTGGCCTAGCGGCATGATGGAAAGGCAGGGAGCACGATCGAGATTATTGCTCATATTTATACAGATTTTCCGGAGAAATTCGGGATTCCGCGCCAGAGCTGTCTGGTGCCGGAGCTCGCGGGCCGCATTGTGTTTGCGCCGGAGTACCGTGCACCGGAGATCATAAAGGGGCTGGAGGGGTTCAATTATATCTGGCTGCTCTGGCAGTTTGACGCGGAAAAGAGAAAGCATTGGTCTGTCACGGTCAAGCCGCCCCGTCTGGGCGGCAACACGCATATGGGGGTATTCGCTACCCGCTCTCCGTTTCGGCCCAACAGTATTGGCCTCTCCTCCGTAAAACTGGAGGGGATTACACAGACCAAGGACGGGCCGGTCTTGTATGTGGCGGGTGCGGATATGCGCGATGGTACGGCGATCTATGATATCAAGCCGTATCTGCCCTACTGCGACTGCCACACAGACGCGGTGGGCGGTTTTGCGGCGGAGGTGGCAGATTACGCCCTTCGTGTGGATTTTCCCGGGGAGCTGCTGCAAATATTTCCAAAGGAAAAGCAGCAGGCAGTTGTAAAAGTGCTGGAGCAGGACCCGCGTCCCTCCTACCACAACGACCCCGCAAGACAGTATGGGGTGTCTTTTGCGGGATATGACGTGCATTTTCGTGTGGACGGGGATTGTTTGCATGTGACGGAGGTTGTTAAGTTAAAGCAAGATTAATTAAATCATGATAAAATAATACAAAGCGGCGTTTATTTGCATGATTTCAATTATGCATAGAAAACAGCAAATCTTGGTGGGATTAAGAAAAGGAGAAAGGAAGGTATCGTGCTATGATAGGAAATGTAATTGTGGGGCAGTCGGGAGGACCGACATCAGTGATTAATTCCAGTCTTTTGGGGGTATTTAAGACGGCCAAAGACAGGGGGGCAAAAAAAATATACGGCATGCTGCACGGAATCAAGGGGCTGCTGGATGATCAGTATGTTGATTTGGCGGAGAAAATCAAGACCGATATCGATATTGATCTGCTCAAGAGAACGCCGTCTTCCTATCTGGGTTCCTGCCGCTACAAATTGCCGGAGATAGAGGGCAACGAGGAGACATATCAGAAGATTTTTGCCAAGCTCGATGTGTTGGGCATCAAGTATTTCTTTTATATTGGCGGTAATGATTCCATGGATACCATCAAGCAGTTGTCAGATTACGCTGCCTTGGTACATAGTGATATCAGTTTTATGGGTGTGCCAAAGACCATTGACAATGACTTGGCAGTCACAGACCATACGCCGGGGTTTGGCAGCGCGGCAAAGTATATAGCGGCCACGGTCAAAGAGATTATCCGTGACGGCTTGGTTTACGATTATCCGACGATCACGATTGTCGAGATCATGGGGCGCAACGCCGGGTGGCTGACTGCATCCGCGGCGCTTGCCAAAGGGGAGGACTGTGAAGGCGTAGATATGATTTATCTCCCCGAAAAAGTGTTTGATATTGATAAGTTTATGGCGCGTGTGCGCAAGATCAGCGTTGCCGGTCATTCGATGGTGATCGCCGTCTCCGAGGGTATTAAGGTTGAGGATGGCAGATATGTGTTTGAGCTTTCCGACCATGTGGAGTTTGTGGATGCGTTCGGTCACAAGCAGTTAGCCGGGTCCGCGAAGTTTCTTGCCAACAAGATCGGTTCGGAGCTCGGCATCAAGACGCGTGCGGTGGAGCTGTCCACCATGCAGCGATGTGCGGCGCATATGACTTCGCGTACCGATATCACCGAGGCGTTCAATGTGGGAGGCGCCGCAGTCAAGGCGGCCTTTGAGGGCGAGAGCGGCAGAGTGGTTGTATTAAAGAGAATCTCCGATGACCCGTATATGTGTATCACGGAGACACACGATGTGCATGATATCGCAAACGTGGAGAAGAAAGTACCGTTGGAGTGGATCACCGACGATGATTATGTGACGGACGAGTTGATTCACTATATCCGTCCGCTGATTCAGGCGGAGCTCTCACCGATCATGGTGGACGGTCTGCCGAGGCATTTAAATGTAAATTTTTAATCAATGTATAGAATGAAACATGATTTTGCAAAGCGGCCGTTTGGCCGCTTTGCGCGCGATAAGCGGATAAACTTTTGATGCGGGGAAAGGATTTTTATGAAAATTGCAGATATTTTAAAACAGAAAGAGGTCGTGATTTCTTTTGAAATGTTTCCTCCGAAAAAATGGGAGGGATTGGAAAAGACAAAGCAGACGGCAAGGCGTATGGCGACGCTCGGGCCGGATTTTATGAGTGTGACTTACGGCGCCGGCGGCGGGGCCAGTGATTTTACTGTCTCGGTTGCGGAGGAGATCGGGCGTCAGGGGATGCCCGCACTGGCACACCTGACATGCGTGTCTGCCGGCAGGGGTAAGATTGACGAAGTGATCGAACAATTGAGAGGGAAGAAGATTGAGAACATTCTGGCTCTGCGCGGAGATCTCCCCGCAGAAGGGGATTTTGTGCTGCCGGAGAATTTTTCTCATGCAACCGACCTGATTTCTTATATCAAGTCAAAAGGCGATTTCTGTATCGGTGCCGCCTGTTATCCCACGGGTCACCCGGAGGCGGAGAGCATGGAAGCCGATTTGCAATATTTAAGACAAAAACAGGAGCTTGGCGCCGATTTTCTGACTTCCCAGCTATTTTATGATAATCAGCTGTTTTATGAATTTAGGGACAGGGCGAGAAAAGCCGGGATTACCGTTCCAATTCTCGCAGGCATTATGCCGATCACCACAGTCTCCCAGATTGAGCGGACGATACAACTCTCGTCTAGCACGGTGCCGGAACACTTTCGCAGGCTCTTAGAGCGCTATCAGGACAACGCAGAGTCGATGCGCCAGGCGGGAATCTTGTATGCGGTATCGCAGATCGCGGATTTGCTGGCAAACGGCCAGAATTATATCCACATCTATGCGATGAATAAACCGGACGTCGTGATGGATATTATGGCCTTGCTGCGGCCGCTGATCCTGCCGTTTGTATCGTGAATGATCTATAAAATAGAAGATAAATTATGAGAATAGCCGTTCCTAGACTTTGACGAGAGCAGGACGGCTATTTCTATTTATGAATTTTTAAAAACGCAGAAGCGGTAAAGTCAATCGTTAGATCAACTCAAGTACTGCGACGTACGGCTCAAAAAATATAATGTAGCTATCTACAGTTACGCTTGTACCGTATTTGTTTTTATAAAATGACAGGGCTTCCCTTAAAAATTCTTCGGTGACACCCAGATAATCGGCTGATTCCGATAGGGAATGACAGTGATGTTTATAGGCATTTATAATGCCAATAAGCCCGATTAATTTATTGTAGGCATAAGCCCTGCCACGCAATTCCTGTTTGCGATTGGATGTGTTCGACTGGTCGAGAATATTTCCGGTGGCCGTATAATAGTGGCCAAGCTCTTCCGCCATCACACATTTCTTTTCTTTTTCCGTTTGTATGTTCTTATCCAATGCTACGACGCCATCACAGTATAATCCTTTGAGTCGTGTGTCCGACAGGTCATAGTTTTCAATCACAATGACGTTTTCTTTTTCAGCATGGATTAATAGTTCTTCATATCCAGTCAAAAAGCAATCCCTCCACTTGTAATTAGATAGTAACATTTTAAGTGTCCAATAAATGGGACTGGACTATCTTCTGCTGGCCTTTACAAAAGCAGCAAATTCTCTGATTTTTTCAAGTTCCTCTTCGGTGTATTCGTCTCCGTCAAAATGGGCGGCGATGGTCTGTGGGGCATCATTATAGGGGTAATAATACGTTTCACCATTTGGTATCCCGGCTTGTCTGCCATATTCTTTTACAAACAGTTCATATATTTCTATGGGCAGCTTTTTCTTTGTACTCTCTTGATTTAACAGCATTGATATGTAAGTACTGAAATCAACGTGTTTTTCATTGTAATTGCTTGCATCCAGGCTTTTGGAAAATAGGCACTTAAATACAATTTTTTGTGCATTGTATCGATCTTCAAGAGGTTTGGATGTGTCTTGAACAATAGTTCTGTTTTCTGCTTTTAATCGTTCATTTTCAACGGTATTGGAATAGAGCGTTCCATGTCTTTTGATTGCAGTTTCCCACAACGAGTGTAGTTGGTCGTGCACAGACTTGTCTTGCGCATTGAGCGGCATATAAGTAAGACCACATTTTTTACAAGTAGTAATGTCAGAAGTGCCGTATACGCAATCGGCAGATACATTAAAATAATCTGCTATTTTAGAAACAATGTCTATACTTGGTTCACGCTTATTATTTTCGTATTGGCTTAACGAATTTGGAGATATTTCTAAGATAGATGCAAGTTCTTTTTGCTGTATGTTATTAAATTCTCTCAATTCCCGGATTCTCATATGACTCCCCCCTTCTTTTATGATCTTATTATACATCACAGAATGTGATATGGCAATGGAAATAAAATCACATAATGAGAATAAATGTCTTGACAAATCACAAAATGAGATGTAGTATAGAGACACAAAATCACAATTCGAGAAGAAAGGGGAAAATATGAGAGAATATTTGAAAGATGCAAGGATCTGTCTTGGTTTGTCACAAAATCAAGTGGCCCAAAAGCTTGGTATATCAGCAAATTACTATTCCTGCATCGAAAACGGAGAAAGGCAAAACGATATGAAAACTTCATTACTGCTTGATTTGTCTGGAATACTTAAAATCCCAATCAGTCAAATGCTGGAAAATGAAAAAAAGTATCGCCGGCGCTAGGGAGAGAGCTTAGAAGGCCGCCAATGTTCTGGTTCCTTTTTATTACATAATTGTAATTGCTGAATGTGCGGCTTTGCGAAATGCCGGAGCAGATGGAGAGGGAAAGAAACGCTTGTTGGCGATATTTTGTCGGCTTTGCCGTCTTGATTGGCACGCTGTTGGGTCTTAGAGTTTGTAAACAGGAAAGGGGATGAAATGTGAATATAATAACAGTAAAAGATTACAAAATTAAGCAAGCCAAAGGAGATCGCACCATAATATTTCATGGCAAGATAGCCGGCTTGGCGGAAACGAGTGTGAACGATGGAAGAAGTTGAAAACCGGATGGTGGTGGATTCGGAATGGGATGAAATTGAATATGGGGTTCCAAGCAGGCATCGGATGACACGAATGAGACAATCATACGAAGAGGCGGTAAGAGAGGATTGGGATTATGAAAGACATTTTATGCCAAGGATGGAAAGAAGCTATGTAAAATGAATACGGAACAGATAAAAGAACATTATGCCATGCGTGATATTCTGGAACGGTATGGCTTGCAGAATCCGAACAGGGCAGGGTTCATACTCTGCCCGTTCCACAAGGAAAAGACGGCGAGCATGAAGATATATTCAAAGCATTTTCATTGCTTTGGCTGCGGAAGCCATGGAGATATCTTTACATTCGTACAGCTTATGGATGGAATATCGTTCAAAGAAGCATATGCAGCGCTTGGGGGAAGTTATGAAAATAGTTTCTCCACAAGGCTTAAGATTTATCAGGCACAAAAAAAGCGGGAAGAGCAGCGGAAAATTGAGGAAAAGTTGAGACAGAAAAAAGAATTGACCGGACTTTTCATGGATATTTACCGCGAATGGCTCGAACGGCTGGAACCGCTTTCTGACGCCTGGGCGGATACTTACAACGCATTGCAGTACCAAGAGTATTTATGGGAAATATTAAACGATCCGGAGAAGTGTTATGAAGCCATTCAATGAACTGAACAAAGAAGAAATTCTGTCCGGTAAAACGATCGAGAAAGTTTTAAACGAGACAGATGAAATAAAAAGGGCTGATATAATTTCAGACCTCAAATTGAAAGCCAAAGATTTAGGGGTTAAGGGGCTGTTTGAAGAAAAGCTCAAAACCTATCAGAAGATTGACAGGATAACGAAAAAACAGCCGAAGATTACAGATTCCCACCAGACAGATTCTTTTGTTGCGGATGTGATGCCTCTGCTATCATACAAGATTGAGTATGACAAGGAGGGAAATGAAAAAGGGAAAAAGCTGCAACAGACAGTACGAAATTTTGAAACCATCATGGAAAACGACAGCCGGTTCGCGGGGAAGATAAGATTTGATGAATTTTCCCGGCAAGTTTATTTGAGGGGAGAAATGCCGTGGGAAAATGATAATACTGACCGGACATGGGGAAGCCATGATGATTCTGCGCTGTTTTCCATCTTGCAGTCAGACTATGGCATGAAAAGCCGGAACGATTACTTTGACGCAATTAAAAATGTGTCTATGAGAGATAAATTCCACCCCGTAAGGGATATTTTAGACAGTTTGGATTGGGACGGTACGGAGCATATACGTGGATTGCTGCCGCAATATTTGGGAGTAGAGGACACAGAGTATTCCTATCAGGTCTTGCGTTTGTGGATGCTGGGGGCCGTGGCGCGGGTGTATGAGCCGGGGTGTAAATTTGATTACACGATGATTCTTGCAGGACCGCAGGGGCTTGGGAAAAGCACATTTCTTAAAATGCTGGCGTTAAATGATAGCTGGTTTAATGATTCGCTTGACAGCCTGGATTCCGACAAGGCCGCGCAGTCGCTTATGGGGAGCTGGATTGTGGAGCTTGCGGAACTAAAATCATTGGCGCGGACGGCGGGAGGCGTGGAGAGCGTGAAGCGTTTCTTAACCGCGGTACAGGATAAGTACCGCGTTCCTTATGAAAGAAGGGCAGATGTATTCTTGCGGCAATGCGTGTTTGCTGGAACCACAAACAAGAGCGATTTTTTACAGGATGAAACAGGCAACCGGCGTTTTTTGATCATCCAGACAGGAATGAATAAACCTGCGAAAAGTCTTTTCGTACCAGAAGCCATAGCAGATATAAAAGCAGCGTGGGCGCAGGCTGTACAGATCTGGAAAACTGAGCGGCCGGGGCTTATATTGCCGGATTCGTGCCAGGACGAGGCGCGGCGGTTGCAGGATGAAAACATGGCCGATGATGGAAAAGTGGGGATGATTGGGGCATATCTGGAATTTAAACAAAGGACTTGTGCGCTTGAAGTATGGAGAGAAGCATTAGGAGAAAATGGCAGACCTCAGAAATGGCAATCATCAGAAATCATTGATATTATTTTGTCAATTCCAGGTTGGACAAGGGTAAAGAATCCGACCAGATACAAAGAATATGGCGTGCAAAAGTTATTCCAGAAAAAGATGCCACCAAAATTTGGCTGCTGACAGTATGCAAAAACCAAAGCTACCAAAGCTACTGACCTATTAGAAAAGTGTAGGTTATTAGCTTGTAAAATTTATAGCATACAAATGAATAAATATTCAAAGAGCTCCTGTTGGAAGTGATATACGTTTCTATTCCCAGTATGTAGAAGTGGCGTCCAGCCGGCATCCAAACTGCAGGCGCTCTTGTTTTTGCCCAAACCTCCAAAACGCCGGGGTGCTAACGCGTGCCTTTGGGGCATCCAGTGATGATACACGTCTTTTCAAGGTTGGACAACCT
>CAJTYI010000005.1:0-32875 GCA_910584215.1 uncultured Roseburia sp.
CCTGCAGCTATGCTGCCTGCCGGACGCCGCATTTACGCTGTGAATATAAAAGTTTTGTATTACTTCCGATAGAACAGCCATGCATATTTATTCATTTTGATGATATCAAGCAAAACGGCTAATAACCTATAGTTTTTAGATACTTCGTCCTGCCCTATTAATTTGTTTGTGTCGGGAAAGTCGGCAGTTAGCAGGCGATATTATTTTGTATCAGGGCAAGTGTCACGTATTATAATACACGTCAATTTTATGGAGGATAACATGAGTTACTAGGAAGTCCCATGATCGGTATAAAAAAGATATTGGGCAAATATAATCGAGAATTTTTTCTGTGATATGATATACTTATCTACAGGCGGTGAGATAATTGGATGAAAGAATAGAAGCGGTTCAAAGGATGCAGGAATACATTGAAGAACATCTGGGAGAGAATATTACCATTGGAGATCTGGCTAGGTGTTCTCTCTATTCTCCTTGGTATTCTTACCGGATCTTTGTCCGGCTGCTTCAAATGACGCCGGCGGCATATATACGAAAACTGCGGTTATCCAGATCGGCCCTGCGCCTTCGGGATGATAAAGTCAAAATACTCACGGTCGCGCTTGATGCTGGCTATGAAAGTGTGGACGGGTATCAGCGGGCGTTCAAGCGGGAGTTTGGCTGCAACCCCTATGAGTATGCTGTTTCTCCCAGACCGATTTATCTCTTTCAGCCTTACGGAGTGAAATATAAACAACACAGAAAGGACGGTGCCACGATGGGGGAAGTGAAACATGTATTTATCCGGGAGGTAGAAAAACCGGAGAGAAAAGCAATCATCAAAAGAGGGAAAAAAGCAAAAGGTTACTGGGAATACTGCGAGGAAGTGGGCTGCGATGTGTGGGGGCTGCTGCGCAGCATGAAATCTATCAGCGGCGAACCCGTGTGTCTGTTTTTGCCGCCCAAGTACATGGTACCGGGGACTTCGGAGTATGTGCAGGGGGTGGAAGTGCCGATGGATTATGCCGGCGAGATTCCGGCTGGATTTGACGTCATTGAGCTGCCGGCATGCAGCTATCTGATGTTTCAGGGCGAGCCTTTTGCAGAAGCTGATTACGTGGAAGCTATCCAGCAGCTATCCGGGGCAATCGAGAGGTATCATCCCGAGGCGGCAGGTTACAGATGGGACACGGAAAATCCCAGGATACAATTGGAACCGATCGGCAGCAGGGGATATATAGAGTTACATGCGGTCAGGAAAATTTGATGGAATGGATCGGCGGTGAGGGCATTGAAAAAAGCAGGCATTTTTATAAAAGCACTTCTGGCTATCGCGGCGCTGTCAGCAGTCGGGACAATGCTATTTATTATCGCGAATGAAAAAGAGAAAAAAGAGAATGTGATACATACAGACACAGCGCCGATTTATCGTCATTTTCCGGGATTGCCGTCTACTGGTCAAATACAGTGGTGCAGCCGCACGTCGGAAGGAATCGGTTTGACGACGGTCTGGGTGTATGCATTTTTGTTTTATGATCGCGATATCAGCGGAGCGTTCGGCGAAGCGGAGATCTTGGGTGAGGAACCGGATTTTTATTTCTCGCCCAAGCATCTTGCGCAGGACAGCGCCACATGGAGAAAGCTGGACGTGGCGGTGACGGCGTTTCAGGACGGAATCAAAGAAATGGAGAAGATGTCCGTATCGGTATATTTGAATGAGGAGGGAAACATTCTTTACCTAGAAGCGGTGGGGGACTAAGGATTCTTGGCATTACAATTTTATTAAAGTGTCGTCATCTCTATACAAAACCTTGAAAATGTATAACAGGCGCCGACAGTTGGAAAAGATTGCATATTTTCAAATGCAGTCTTTTTTTTTATAGTATCCTTTGCAAACAGCTTTTGGCGGCACTGTAGCCAAAGTTGTGGAATCAAGAAAAAGGCAGTGCAGAAATGAGGGGACATGATTAAATTCGGAAAATGGGTCGTGAAGTTTCGGATACCGATTATTGTATTAAGCTTTTTGCTTCTGATACCCACCGGAATCTGTTATCTGAACACCAGAATCAATTACGATATCTTATCCTACCTGCCGGAAGATATCGAGACCATGAAAGGGCAGGACATTTTGCTGGAGGAATTCGGCACCGGGGCTTTTTCGGTTTCGGTCATACAGGGGATGGAGGATAAGGATATCGTCACGCTGGAGGGACAGATCAAAGAAGTGGCGCATGTCAAAGACGTGATCTGGTACGGTTCTTTGGCGGATATCTCCGTACCGATGGAGTTTTTGCCGGAGAAGATCAGCGAGGAGTTAAAAAACGCGGATTCGGGAAGCCAGCTGATGATCATTACGTTTGATACTTCGATGTCGGCGGATGAGACACTGGACGCTATCGAGGAAATCCGCGGCCTGACTGACAAACAGTGCCTGCTTAGCGGCATGTCGGCGGTGGTGGCGGATATCAAAAATATCTGCAACAGCGAGGTACTCATCTATGTGGCGATAGCCGCAGGGCTGTCCGCGTTGATTCTGGCGGTGACGATGGATTCCTTTATGATTCCGGTCATATTCCTGCTCAGTATCGGCATGGCGATCATCTATAACCTGGGGACGAACTTTGTCGCCGGAGAGATCTCTTTCGTGACGCAGGCGCTGGCGGCCGTGTTGCAGCTGGCGGTGACGATGGATTACTCGATATTCCTCTGGCACAGCTATCAGGAAAATCAGGGGCGTTACCCCGGAGACAAGAAGCGCGCGATGGCGCACGCCATTTCGCAGACCTTATCCTCCGTGGTGGGAAGCTCGATCACCACGATCGCGGGATTCCTGGCCATGTGTTTTATGACGTTTACGCTGGGAAAAGATCTTGGCATCGTCATGGCGAAAGGCGTGGTGTTCGGCGTTATCGGGTGTGTGACAATTCTGCCGTCGATGATACTGGTGTTTGACAAAGCATTTGAAAAAACCAGGCACCGTGCTCTGATGCCGAAATTTCGGGGCACAGGAGAATTTGTCACCAGACATTTCTGGATTTTTATTATTTTGTTTTTGGTGATTGTAGGTCCCATGTATTACGGGCAGAGCAACAACCAGGTATATTACGATCTGATGGGAACGCTGCCCAAAGATCTGGAGAGCGTCATGGCGGGCAATGCGCTGGAGGAAGAGTTTGAAATGGGCGCTACCCATGTGATACTGGCAAGCAGCGATGTAAGCAGTAAAACGGCGCGCTCCATGGAGGAAGCGATTCGCGACGTCGATGGTGTAAAACTTTGCATGGGCTTAGATACGGTATTGGGGCCGGCAGTGCCCAAGGAGATGGTGCCCGACGACATCAAAGATATACTGGACAACGGAACATACCAGATGATCTATGTCATGTCCGAGTACAAGACGGGCAGCGATGAGGTGAACGCCCAGTGTGACGCCATCCGTGCGATTATTAAACAATATGACGACACGGCAATGCTGATCGGTGAGGCGCCCTGTACCCAGGATCTGATCACTATCACCGACACGGATTTTAAGACGGTCAACGCGGCGTCGATCATCTTAATATTCATTATCATTGCTCTGGTATTAAAATCGGCTTCTCTGCCGGTCATTCTGGTGGCTGTGATCGAATTTGCGATTTTTATCAATATGGGAATTCCGCATTATACGGGGACGGTGCTTCCCTTTATCGCCTCCATTGTGATCGGGACGATTCAGCTTGGCGCGACCGTCGATTATGCGATTTTGACGACCAATAAATATAAGCGCGAGCGAAGCCGCGGAGCCGGAAAGAAAGACGCGATTGCCCGAGCGATAAACGGCGCGCTTCCTTCGGTATTTGTCAGTGCCCTCAGCTTCTTTGCGGCGACATTTGGCGTAGGGCTGTACTCGAGTATCGATATGATAAGCTCGCTGTGTATGCTGCTTGCGCGGGGCGCCGTCGTCAGTTTTGTGGTTGTCGCCCTGATATTGCCGGCTATGTTTGTTGTTTTTGACCGTCTTATCTGTGCAACCAGTGCAGGGTTTCGATACAAAACTGGTGCGGGAGCGAAAGATACTGCGGCAGGGGCGAAAGACATCAACGTAAAGGCGGAGGAAATGCATATTTGATTTAATATGGAGCATATAAAATCTTTTAAATAAAATTACAAACATCTGTCAATAGAAGGAAGAAAAAATTTAACATGAAAATATGTGGTACTTATTATGAAATTTTAGCAGAAAGGTGGAATTACCATGAAGTTACCGGAATTAGTCAAAAGATTTGAGAAAAAATATCGGATTCGCATCGTGGCGGGCGTCCTGGTGGTGGCCTTAATTGGAACGAGCGTATCAGCCTATGACGTGCACGGCGCCAGGGCAGCGGGAACAGAGACGGAGCAGAGCACGGGGCAGAATACACAGACGGGGCGAAATACCGAACAGGGAGAAAAGACGGAGCAAAATACGGAGCAGGAAGCAGGGAGCGACGAGGAAGAGACGGCTGATCTGCTCAGGGATAAACTGGGCGATGCGCTCGATCATATTAATATAGAGGAAAAGACGATCGGCAAGGAGGAGACCGTTTATGTGATCGCGGACAGCAACGGAAAGGTGAAAGAGATTATTGTCTCTGATCATCTGCACAACGAGGAGGGCACCAAAACGATAGAGGATGTTTCCACCCTGCGCGATATCGAAAATGTAAAGGGCGATGAGACATTTCACCAGAGCGGAGACCAGCTTACCTGGCAGGCGGACGGAAACGACATCTATTATCAGGGGACGTCCACAAAAGAATTGCCGGTCAGCCAGCAAATCACCTACTTTTTGGATGGCGAAGAAAGGAAACCGGAGGAGATGGCTGGAAAATCTGGCGAGGTGACGATTCGTTTCTCCTACACCAACAATGAGAGCGTGAAAACGAAGATTGACGGGGCGGAGACGGAAGTATATGTGCCGTTTGTCGCTGTCAGCGGCATGGTGCTCAATGAGAATTTCACGCATGTAAAAGTTTCTAACGGTAAAGTGGTCGAGGACGGCAGCAAGACTTTGGTGGTGGGCTATACATTGCCGGGGTTAAAAGAGAGCCTTGCAGTGGAGGATGAGGATTTTGATAACGATGTAACGATCCCGCAATATCTTGAGGTCACGGCAGATGTGGAGAATTTTGAGCTCGGCATGACGATGACGGTGGTCGCTAACGCCATGGACTTTCTCAATATGAACGAGGTCAGTGATTTTTCTGATGCGGATAAATTGGTGGATACCTTGACGGACGCGGTGGGACAGCTGCAGGATGGTGCAGGCGCTCTCGCCGAGGGAACCGGCACGCTGCGCGATAAAATGGGAGAATTTGCGGATGGTGTCAGCACACTGCGCAAGGGCGTCTCCGATTACACCGACGGAGTTAAGCGGCTGGCCGACGGCATCTCCACATTTAAAAGCAGTGTGCCAACACTGTCAAACGGCGTTACGACGCTAAACAGCAGTGCAGCATCCATCTCGGAGGGAGTGGCTCTGCTCGATCGAACCTTAAATACCGCCTTTACTGACAAAGAAAAGAAGGATATGACAAAGGCGGTGACCGAAACCTTAGCCAAACAGGAGAAAAACATCAAAAAGAGTGCGGCGGAGAGTATAAAGGCACAGGAGAACAGCATTAAAAACCAGGCCGAGGCAGCAGTTGACGCGCAGGCTGAGGGCATCAAGACATTGGCTGAGGGAAGCGTCGACGCCCAGGCGGCGGGAATCAAGGCGCAGGCGGAAGGGACGGTGGATGCGCAGGCGGCAGGAATCAAGGCGCAGGCGGAAGGGACCGTAGATGCACAGGCCGACACGATTAAGGCGCAGGCGGAAGGGACCGTGGATGCGCAGGCTGAGGGCATCAAGGCACAGGCCGAGGCCGGCGTAACGGCGCAGGCGGATGCGATCAAAAACGCTGCGTCCGCCGGGGTGGCGGCACAGAAGGAAACGCTTGAAAATGCGGCCGCGGCTTCGGTGCAGCAAAAAGCAGAAGAGATCAAAAATCAGGCACAGGCGGGTGTAAATGCCCAGGCAGCAGCGATTCAGGCGGCGGCGGTCGATACGGTCAACCAGACGTTCGCGGCGCAAAATTACGCTTCTATCAAGGGGCAGGCACAGCAGTCATTTTCTGAGAAGATGACCAACGCCGACACCATAAATGCCGTGGCAGCAGGGCTTGCGCAAAACGAGCAGATTGCCAATATGGTCGCGCAGGCGGCGCTCACGCAGGATATGAGGGCACAGCTTGAGGCGGCGGGAATCGCGGATGAGGCTTCCATGATCGCCTATATCAAAGGTACGCCGGAATATCAGGGAACACTTGGCAGTGTCACGCAGATGATGGCCGCCTCTGTTCTGGGCGGCGTGGTGACGGTGGCCGGTGACACCATCGGAACCAGCGTGGCGGACACGGCGCTCTCTGTGGCGCAGCAGACCGCGGGTACAGCGGCTTTGGCGGGGGCGCAGGGAGTGGCCGGTGATGTGGCGGTCGCTGCGGCGGAAGCTGCGGCGAAGGAAGCGGCCTATGCAGGAGCGCAGGGAGTAGCCGGCGACGTTGCCTTGGCGGGGGCGCAGGGAGTCGCAGGAACCGTAGCGCAGTCCGCGGCAAAGGCGGCGGCGGGAACGGCGGCGGTGTCGGGAGCGAAGGCAGCGGCGGGAACGGCGGCGGTGTCGGGAGCAAAGGCGGCAGCGGGAACAGCGGCGGTGTCAGGGGCAGCCGAGGCGGCAAAGTCTGCCGCTTATGCAGGCGCGGTGGCAGCGGCGCCCGAGGCGGCAATTTCTGCGGCTGAGCAGACCAAACAGACGATTGCCTCTTCTATCGAGGCCAAGAGCGCGAACGGGTACAGTCTTGTGACAGGGTCGGCGGCTCTTGCGGAGGGAACGAAGAGCCTTGCAGACGCGATGCCCAGTTTAATCAACGGAATAGAACAGCTCTATACCGGAAGTCAGGCGCTGGTCTCCAATCATGTGAAATTAAATGACGGGACGAAGAGCCTTGCGGAGGGAACGGAAGCGGTAATCGAAGGCGTCGGCAAGCTCGACGACGGAGCGAATGAGCTGGCAGACGGTGTGCTTAAGTTCAACGAAGAGGGAATCGAAAAAATATTGAACTCGTTCGATGGCGACATTGAGCCGCTGTTAGAGCGTTTACAGGCGGTCATCGACGCGGGCAACGCATATCAGAGCTATACTTCGATTGCCGAAAGCACAAATGGAAGCGTTAAATTTATTTATCGCACGGAGGCAATCGTAAAGGAAGAGGACTAATGGAGAAACGGCGGGGCGATTGCGGTTCGAGTTGGGAGGTGCCCGATGAACTGGTTGGAAAATCTGATAATTGTAGCGGGAATCTCGTTGGAACTGTTTGCGGCGATGGAGAGCCAGGGTTCCCTAGTGGCAAGAGTAGACAAAAAACATCTCTGCCAGATCTGTGGATTTGTGGCGGTGTGGCAGATGGCGGCGGCTCTCACCGGCTATCTGATGGTCGCCTGGGTCTATCAAAACGAGCGGGCCTATGACGAGCGGTTTGTGGGAATTGTCATGGCGGCAGTTATTCTCTTTGCCGCCGGAATCAGACTTCTCGTAAAGGCCGTAAAAAACGAACGGGTGCAGGAACACCTCGAACGGCACCTGGATTTTAAAAAGTTTGTACACATGGCGGCGGTCGGAGGGATTCACATGCTGCTGGCCGGAACCGCATTTGGCTGTCTTTCCACACAGATCTGGCTGATGCTGTCGGTGGTCGCCACGGTGACAGTCGCGGTGATCGTCTTGGGCATGTATACCGGATATTATCTCGGGTTTCGGCATAAAGCGAAAGCGTATATCGGCGGGGCAGTGCTGCTGTGGATTGCCGGTCTTGACCTTGTAGTAGGGCATATCATTTGGTAAAATGATATGCCCTACAGGCTTGTTCTGAGCATTTCCTTTGACTTGAATATCTTAAAAATATAATCGTTCTCTTTTATAACGGTATGTTGCTTTTTCCTGTCTCTGTGACCTTGTATCTCAAAATTGTTTTTAAGTTGGCTTCTTTTGTACGGTTGGCATGATTCAAATAAATTTCACGATGCTCTTTTCCAATACGCCTGTAACCGTGTTCCATGCAATAGTTGTCCATACGCTCAAATGATGCGGGTTCATCGTCATACGCTCCTTTGTGCAATACTTGAATACATCTGCCATCACAGATTGATTCAAAAGAAATATCTGTGAGATACGGATTGTCTTTCTTACTTTTAGCAACCTCTTGTGCATGATGAAACATTTCTCCGGTAATAAAATCTGGCTGTCGTATCATGATGCGGTACTGCAATTCTTCTTTTACCAAATATTCTTTATCGGAAGCCGTGCTCCAGATTCCCTCTAAAGGATATACGGCGTAGTCTGTGATTTCGCTGCTTTTTTTGGCATGTGCTTGATACGCCGCTTTGATTTTATAAGCCACGGAAAACAGAGCGGCAACCTTAACGGAAAAGACTTCATCATTGGGATTCCCATTGCCGGTAAGAAGGATATATTTCCAGACTGGGATATCAATCACACATGGTTTCGTCTTTACGCCATATATTTCTTGCTCCTGCTTTTTCCATTCAAGTTTCATTTGCAATCCTCGCTTTCTCAATATAGAATTTACAGGCGAATGATATCACACATATCCGGACACTGTATGTCAGGATTTATAGTTCTCATAGATTTTCTTTTTTGATTACCTCCGTTTTGTCACATTCACTGTAAACACGATATGACGCGCTTTTTGGAAATGCAGTACGATTGTATCAAAATTCTATTTCAATGGATGACAAGTAAACATGAATGATTGCCCAAATAAAAAGCAACATGGAATATGTGATTTGCAAATTGTACATACAAATCATATATGATAAAATGGACAAGAGAAGTATGCATTTACAAGTTTCTGCGAAACTTGAGAATGCACAAAAAACATGTGCCCATTTATGATAAAATAATTCTAGCAATCATGGCATTTGACATGCGGGCAAATGAGATATGACAATGAACGAACAAACAAAGAAACGTCAACAGAGGAGAAAAAATGGCAGAAACAGAAAATAGCAAGGATTTAATCAGCGTACTATGGAGCGGGGCGGATATTCTTCGCTCAAAAATGGATGCAAATGAATATAAGGATTATTTGCTGGGAATCGTATTTTATAAGTATCTTTCGGATTCTTTCTTAATCAAAGCATACGATTTGATTTACGATGAAAAGCCGGGGAATATAAAGCTTGCTTTGGAGGCATATAAAGAAGAGCTCGCAGGCGATAGCGCAGAAGAGTTAAAGGAACAGATAAAATCAGAATGTCACTATTTGATTGAGCCGGAACTCACCTATACCTGTTTTGCGGATGCTGCCCGGAGCAATTCTTTTCACCGTGAACAGCTGCAGAAGGCATTTCATAATATTGAGCAGAGCGACCCGTTATTTGCAGATTTGTTTACCGATATTGATTTGTACTCCAACCGTTTAGGCACGGGAGATCAGAAACAGAGCGATACGGTTTCCAATCTGATTAAGGAAATAGATAAGGCGGATTTGCTGAATTCAGATGACGAGATTCTCGGAAATGCATATGAATACCTGATCGGCCAGTTTGCTTCTGAGACGGGCAAGAAAGCGGGAGAATTTTATACGCCGCAGGCAGTATCCAAACTATTGACAAAGATAGCGATTGCAGGACAGGAGACAAAGAGGGGATTGTCGGTATACGATCCCTGTATGGGCTCCGGTTCGCTCTTGTTGAATGCCAAAAAGTATGCGGACAAACCCGATTATATCAAATATTATGGACAGGAGTTAAACAATTCTACATACAACCTGGCGCGAATGAATATGTTCCTGCATGGAATCATACCTGAAAATCAGATTCTTCGCAATGGCGATACCCTCGACGGGGATTGGCCGACCGGGGAAGAGACGGATTTTGATATGGTGCTTATGAATCCTCCGTACTCTGCAAAATGGAGCGCGGCCGCCGGCTTTTTGCAGGACGAGCGATTTAGCGATTATGGTGTGCTGGCTCCAAAATCTAAGGCGGATTACGCATTTTTGCTGCATGGTCTCTATCATCTAAAGAATCATGGAACGATGGCGATTGTATTGCCGCACGGCGTGCTGTTCCGCGGTGCGGCGGAGGGTAAGATCAGAGAAAAGCTGCTTCGCGCCGGAAATATCTACGCCGTGATCGGTTTGCCGGCGAACCTTTTCTATAATACTTCCATACCGACATGTATCGTTGTGCTGAAAAAACACAGAGAGGGACGGGACGTTTTATTCATAGATGCTTCGCAAAAATTTGTCAAAGGCAAAAAGCAGAATGAAATGTCGGACGAGCACATTGACGCTGTTATGAGCCTTTACAACAACAGAGAGACAGTGGAAAAAGAAGCTTACCTTGCCAGTTTTGAGGACATAGAGAAGAACGACTTCAATCTGAATATTCCCCGTTATGTGGACAATTTTGAGAAGGAAGAGGAGATTGATTTAAACAGCCTTTTGACGAGTATGTCTGAAACGGACAGGGAACTGGAAAAGGCGCAGGGGGAGTTTTTGTCGCTTCTTAAGGATTTGACTTCTGCGGATGAAACAATTATGTCATCATTGAATGAGCTGATCGGAAAGATGGAGAGGTGACGGGGATGGGAAAACCGAAAATTAGATTTAAGGGTTATACAGAGGATTGGGAACGGCGTAAGCTGGGGGAGATATTTGAGGAATACTCCGAAAAGAATCATCCAGAGCTCCCGGCATTAACAATTATTCAAGGTGGTGGAACAGTAAGAAGAGAGGAATCCGACAGAAATTTAATGTATGATAAATCAAATCTTTCTGGTTACAAAAGGGTTAGGGAAGATGATTTTATTGTTCATTTGCGTTCTTTTGAAGGGGGGCTTGAAAAAGCAAACAATGATGGAATTATAAGCCCAGCATATCATACATTTCATGGAGATAAAGTTGATTCAAGATTTTATTATCCGTATTTTAGATCATTTGAATTTATTAAAAAGAAATTGATACCACATGTGTATGGGATTAGAGATGGAAGAAGCATTGACATAGAGGGTATGAAAACAATTGAAATTCCATTTACTTCATTTGAAGAGCAGCGAGCAATTGGTAATTATCTAGATACACTTGATCACCTCATAGACGTTTATCAGCGCAAATGTGAAGATACAAAATTGCTTAAAAAATATATGCTTCAAAAAATGTTCCCGAAAGAGGGTGAGAGTATACCAGAAATTCGATTTGTCGGTTTTACTGAAAATTGGGAACGGCGTAAGTTGGGGGAGGTGGCTTCATCTTTTGAATATGGACTGAATGCTGCGGCAAAAGAATTCGATGGAGAAAGCAAGTATATACGAATTACTGATATAGATGATAATTCACGTGAGTTGAAAACAGAAGATATAACTACTCCAGATACAGATTTAACAGTTGCCGGAAATTATAAATTGTTAGATGGAGATATTCTGTTTGCAAGAACAGGGGCAAGTGTTGGGAAAACATATATTTACAAGGTTTCTGACGGATTAGTTTATTATGCGGGATTCTTAATAAGAGCAAGAATTAAAGGAAAATATAATGCAGAATTTGTGTTCCAAAATACACTTACAGAAGATTATAAGAGATATATTGCAATGACCTCACAGCGCTCAGGTCAGCCTGGAGTAAATGCCCAAGAGTATGCTAATTATGAAATTATGATACCAACTAAGGCTGAACAAGAAAAAATCAGTGCCTATTTAAATGGCCTCGACCACCTCATCACCCTACACCAGCATAAGAGTGAAGAATTGCAAAATTTAAAGAAATTTATGTTACAAAATATGATTGTGCAGGGGGAAGATTGCAAATAATTCTGGTGGCCTTATTTCTCAATTGAAAATTGTGCAAAAGCATCGCAAATTCTCTTGATCGCAGAGCAAAATCTGATATTCTGCCCGTGATCCTCGGCATAGGATGCTTTGGAGGGAGGAGGAACGCTGAATTGGGGAAATTGACATTATATCATGGCACTCCTGACGAAATTGTAGTGCCGACATATGGGCTTGGCAATGAGAAACATGATTACGGAAAGGGCTTTTATCTGACCGAACGCATAGATCTCGCCAAAGAATGGGCGGTGTGTAGACCGAACGAGGCGAATGGTTGGGTTCACAAGTATGAATTAGACACGGAGGGACTAAAGATTTTGGATTTCCAGCAGATGAATGCGCTTGCGTGGTTGGCGGAGTTGATGAAACACAGAGATGCCGCCGATACTAGGCGGTATCGTATGCTTGCAAAGAAGTTTATTGAGAAATATGGTGTGGATTCAGGCGAGTATGATGTAATCAAAGGCTGGAGAGCGAACGCTTCTTATTTTTACATTGCAAAGGAATTTGTGCGGGACAATATTGATATGGAAATACTGGAGGAACTACTGTCCTTGGGTGGTTTGGGTACTCAGTACTGTATCATTTCTGAATTGTCTTATTCCAAACTCCACGAGGTGGAAGACAGTCCGTATCCCGTAAATTATACCGAATTTAATGCAAAATATAATCAGCGTGATGTTATGGCAAGAAGAAATATGCGAAAGTTGATCGATTCTGATGCCAACAGGGTAACGAAGGTATTCAGCACATTGTTTGAGGAGTGATGATTATGAGGGCTTATGCAGAGGATTATTTAAATGATGTTGTGGAGAATCAGGGAAAGCTTTTTGATTTTGTGGCACAGTCTTATCCTGACATGGACACAGAAGATTTTATCTGTACTTATATGGCAAGCAGGACGAGAAAGAGCATTGATGAAGCGAAAGCCTATGTCAATACAATGGATGCCAGGACACTTTGGGCATATTTTTTAGAAACGGAAGAGTATGTTTTAAAACCCGGTAAGGCTCTTGACGGTTTTATGCCGGATTGGGTCGGGGAGTTTTATGCTTACTATCAATGGTATTATAACCTTCCGAGCGCGAGGATTATCGAGAAGGTGCCATTGGACTTCTTGAAAAAAGCTTACTATGGGCTTCATGACCTGGAACTTGATTTGGCGGTCCAGAAAGTGGGAGAAGTATAGAGGAGATTATTTGTTATCACAATCTAGTACAACGAATATGAATTAACTGCCACCTTGACTTGTCTGATTTTTCATCTGTTTCGTTGTACTAGATGGTGAAAATGGATACCTGAGTAATTGGTATCCTGCCCGCTTCGCAGTTGATGACTTGAGATTTTGCTCCATGGAGTAGTTTATGAAAGGCTCTTTTAAAGCTCCAGAATATAGAAAACGGTTTATAAGCGTAAGGTCATGTATATAGAGATGACCTTTTTAAGGACGAGATGAATTTTTAGCATATCATTCAGGCTGAAATTAAGATCAGGCAGTCATTAAGAAAGACAAAAGTTTGGAAACAGCATGAGCTTATTTTCACGAAGAATGCGATAAAATACATTACAAAAAATACAATTGCATCATAAAGGGGAGTACAGCGAAAAATTGATTTATATAGGTCAATTTGTGTTTGTGCCCAATTATCGCGTGTTTATAAAGAACGGAGGGTTACGATGGCAGAATTAGAATCGGTCATAGAGCAAAAGCTCATCGAACAGTTAATTTATGGAACATCACAATGGACGTATCGTCCAGACCTGAAAACCCAAGAGGAACTCTGGAATAATTTTAGATACATCCTAGAACAGAACAATAAGGACAGGCTGGATGGCGAGCATCTTTCCGATGCGGAATTTGAACAGGTAAAAAACCAGCTGCAATTTTCGTCTTTCTATAAAGCCGGCGAGTGGCTGGTGGGCGAAAATGGCAAGGTAATGGTACATGTACAGCGCGATACAAAGCGCCTGCATTTAGTGGTGATGAACCACGAGCATATTGCGGGCGGAAGCAGCGTCTATGAGGTAATCAATCAGTACAGCGCCTTGAAAACAGAGGATGACGGCCAGGCAAACGCGAGAGACAGACGATTTGACGTAACGCTTATGATCAATGGTCTGCCTATGATACATATCGAATTGAAAAACAAACAACATTCATACATGGATGGCTTCTGGCAGATTAAAAAATATATCGGGGAAGGCAAGTTTACAGGTATTTTTTCGGCCGTGCAGATGTTTGTAATCAGTAACGGGGTGGATACGAAATATTTTTCGGCCGCAAGTGATACGGAGCTGAATCAGAAATTTATCAGCGGATGGCTGGACCGGGATAATAATCCGGTAGCGGATTATCTTGACTTTGCCAAGAGCGTGCTGCGGATACCACAGGCGCATGAGATGATAGCCAGATATACCGTTTTGGACGAAGAGGCAAAGCGTCTGATTTTGCTGCGGCCCTACCAGATTCATGCAATAGAAGCGATTCGGGAGGCTTCTAAGACAGGAAAATCCGGCTTCGTATGGCATACGACCGGCTCCGGTAAAACGCTGACTTCATACAAAGCGACCAGAAATCTTTTGATGGACATTCCGGCGATTGATAAAGCAATTTTTTTGATTGACAGAAAAGACTTGGATGCGCAGACGACGATGGCATTTCAAGCTTATGCAAACAATGACCTAATTGATGTGGATGAAACAGACAACGTGCTTGACCTGAAGAAAAAACTAAAATCAGAGGACCGTCAGGTGATTGTCACCACGATTCAGAAGATGCAGATACTTGTCGAAAGAAGATTAGAGGAGGGAACGGCAGAGTATCAGAAAATCAAGAATCTGAAAATTGCCTTTGTGGTAGATGAGTGCCACAGAGCAGTTTCCCCGGGAACGAAACGGAAGCTTGAACGGTTTTTCGGAAATTCTTTGTGGTATGGATTTACCGGAACGCCCAGGTTTGCGGAGAATCCGTATCCCCAGATGGGCGATTTGCCCCGCACCACACAGGAATTATATGGAGAGCGTTTGCACCGATATACGATTCAAAATGCGATTCATGACGAAGCGGTACTTGGCTTTCAGGTAGAACATAATGGGCCGAAGAATGTGGCGGACGAGACGGATAAAAGTGTGTATGAAAACGAGACGCACATGCTGCGGGTTTTGGATGTGATACTGAATAAGTCATACTATAAGCTCGGATTCCAGAACGGCAAAGGAAAAACCTATGAGGGCTTGCTTACGACAAGTTCCATTCAGCGGGCACAGAAATATTATGAGCTCTTGAAACGAGTGAAGAATGGTGAAACATCTCTTCAGATTGACGAAAAATTCAAACAGGTTTTGCCCGATTTTCCCAAGTTTGCAATTACCTATTCGGTGACGGAAAATGAGGAGGGCTCGCAACTAAATCAACAGAAGATGCAGGAGTCGTTGGACGATTACAATGAAATGTTTGGTACCAAGTATGAACTTTCCCAAATACAGGCTTATAATGGTAATCTGAATAAGCGCCTTGCAAGAAAAGCTTCCAGATTTCAGAGCCGAAAGGAACAGCTTGATCTTGTGATTGTTGTAGATCGGCTTCTGACCGGATTTGATGCGCCGTGTATGTCGACGATATTTATGGACAGACAGCCGATGGGCCCTCATGATTTGATACAGGCATTTTCCAGGACAAACCGTATCTTTGAAAAAAACAAGACCTGCGGCCAGATTGTGACGTTTCAGGCGCCGAAGTTATTTAAACAGAGCGTGGATGATGCGGTGAGATTATACTCTGCGGGAAGCACGGAAACGGCTCTTTTAGCGGAGTGGGATGAGATCGAGCCCGCTTTTCGTAAGTCATTACAGGCGCTTCGGGTGTCTGCGGAGTCTCCGTCAGAGATTCCAGGCATGTCTAAGAAAGAAAAAATAGTTTTTGTCAAGATGTTCCAGAATTTTGATAAACTCTTTGCCCAACTGAAATCGTTTACGCAATATGACGATGGCATGTTAGAGAGCTATGGTATCACAGAAAAGGAATATGAAGAATATGCGGGGCATTATCTGAATGTGAAGGAGGAAATCGATTCTGATTCGGACGCGCCGGCAGAGGAGCCGGATGTGCCTGTTATTGACCAAGATTATGAGCTGATGGCATACAGCCATACAATAATTGATTACGAGTATATTATCCATTTAATCCAGAATATTGTGACGCCGGAGGATGAAGCCGAACTTACACCGGAGCTTAAACAGAAGCAAATGGAGGAGGTGAAGCAATATCTTGAGGATTTGAGAAAGGACAATCCGAAGATTGCAGAGATTATGTCCAAGCTGGTATATGAGATTGAAATGAATGGGGATAAATATAAGGGGCAGTCAATCCTTAATGTCGTAGAGAACATGAAACGTGACTGCATAGAAAAGATCGTAGCGGATTTCTGCATTACCTGGTACGCCTCAAAGGATGATGTGATGTATGCGGCAATGCATTACAGAAATGGCGAAATACCAAATGAAAATGCGATAAAGATAACGGCGGATTTTACCAGCTATAAGGAGGCACAGGAGAGGGCGCTGCCAAAGTTTAGGTATTATAATATGCTGCTCTCAGAATTAAGAAAAATGCTGGAGGAGGAGATTAAACCGCTGGTGAATCATGCATGATACGGAGTCGTGGAAACAAGGATTTTTTTACTGTTTCGGTCAGCGTAAGCGGCACGGGAAAGGGCGCTCCATGTGAATACTGCCAAATATTCCCTTTTCTGCTTGTGTTTCATGATATTTTAATGGTATAATGATAAAAATATTTTTTGAGGATATAATAAAACATTATTGGATAGATACGAGAGGAGATTAAAAAAGTGGATCATTTGGACAAGCTGGAAGCGGAGTCAATCTATATTATGCGTGAAGTGGCGGCGCAGTGCGAGAAGCCGGTCATGCTGTATTCTATTGGCAAAGATTCCTCCGTTATGCTGCATCTGGCGTTGAAGGCCTTTTATCCGGAAAAGCCGCCTTTCCCGTTTATGCATGTAAACACGACATGGAAATTTAAAGAAATGATTCAGTTCCGTGATAAAACTGCCGAAGAGCTTAATCTGGAGTTGATTGAGTATATCAATGAGGACGGAGTAAAACAGGGGATTAATCCGTTCGATCACGGTTCTGCCTACACCGATATTATGAAGACGCAGGCGCTAAAACAGGCGCTTGACAAGTATGGCTTTACAGCGGCATTCGGCGGAGGACGCCGTGATGAGGAGAAGTCGCGCGCCAAAGAGCGCATTTTTTCGTTTCGCGACGAGCATCATACATGGAATCCTAAAATGCAGCGGCCGGAGATGTGGAAGCTGTTCAACACAGAGATTCATCAGGGCGAGAGTATACGCGTTTTTCCGCTTTCCAACTGGACGGAGAAGGATATCTGGCAGTATATTCAGAGAGAAAATATTCCGATTGTGTCGCTTTATTATGCCAAAGAACGTCCGGTTGTCGTGCGAAACGGCAATATTATCATGGTCGATGATGACCGCATGAAGCTTCTGCCGGGCGAAAAGGTCGAGACAAAGAAAGTGCGGTTCCGCACGCTCGGCTGTTACCCGCTGACCGGAGGCGTGGAGTCGGAGGCTGACACGCTCGAAGAGATTATCGCGGAGACGCTTGCGAGCGTGGAATCGGAGCGCACCAGCCGCATCATTGATTCGGACAGCGGTTCTGCAAGCATGGAGAAAAGAAAGCGAGAGGGTTATTTCTAATATGAAGGGTCAATTATTAAAATTTATTACATGTGGTAGTGTAGACGACGGCAAATCAACATTGATCGGGCATATGTTATATGACGCGAAGCTGATCTTCGCTGATCAGAAGAAAGCGCTCGAGCTTGATTCCAAGCTTGGTTCTGTCGATGGCAATATAGACTATTCGCTGCTGCTCGACGGTTTGATGGCGGAGCGCGAGCAGGGCATTACGATTGACGTTGCATACCGTTATTTTTCGACGGAAAACCGCAGCTTTATCGTTGCGGATACGCCGGGACACGAAGAGTACACCAGAAATATGGCGGTCGGCGCGTCCTTTGCATCTTTGGCTGTGATTCTCACGGATGCAAGCCAGGGAGTTTTGATTCAGACGAAACGTCATGCCCGAATCTGTGCGCTGATGGGGATTCGCCATTTTGTGTTTGCGGTCAATAAAATGGATTTGGTTCGCTATGACAAAGAGCGTTTTGAGAAGATCAAAAAAGACATCCGTATATTAATGTCGGAGTTTGAGTATGATTCGTTGAAGATCATACCGGTGTCGGCGACGATCGGCGACAATATTACCGTCAAGTCCGCCAATATGCCTTGGTATAAAAAGGAAACCCTGCTCTCCTATCTCGAAAATGTCGAGATACATGAGGACGTGGAAAATGCCTCGTTTATCCTTCCGGTTCAGAGAGTGTGCCGTCCGAACCATACGTTTCGCGGTTTTCAGGGGGAGATCGCTGTCGGCAGCCTTAGCGCGGGCGACAAAGTGATTGTGCTTCCGAGCGGGGAAGACGCGCATGTCAAAACTATATATAACGGCATGGAGCAGGTAGAGAAAGCGTCGAGCGGACAGGCCGTCAACGTTCAGCTCGACAAGGAGATTGACGTATCGCGCGGCTGCGTGCTGACAAAAGATGCGACATGCTATGTGGGTTCCATGTTTGAGGCGGATATTCTCTGGATGGATGACGACCGCTTAATCAAGGGCCGCAATTACCTGCTGAAGCTCGGAACACAGACGGTTCCGGCGACTGTCATGAACATTCAGTACCAGATAGATGTCAATACGGGCGCTGAAGTGCCGGCGGACTACATCACAAAGAATGAGATCGCGCACTGTGAAATTTCTGTGGGCAGCAAGATTGTATTTGATCTGTTTGCCAACAGCAGGGAGCTGGGCAGCTTGATCTTGATCGACCGTATTTCCAACATGACATCGGCCTGCGGCGTCGTGAAAAAGATTATTTCCAGAGACAACAACCTGACCTGGCATAATATGGATATTAACCGTGAGCTGCGCGAAGCGCAGATCGGACAGAAAGCAAAGACGATCTGGCTGACCGGACTTTCAGGCGCGGGCAAGTCGACCATTGCCAACGCATTGGAAAAGAAACTGTTTTCTATGGGTAAACACACGATGCTGCTCGACGGTGACAATGTCCGCATGGGGCTCAATAAAAACCTTGGATTTACGGAGAGTGACCGTATTGAAAATATAAGGCGTATCGCTGAGGTTGCCAAGCTGATGAATGATGCCGGGCTGATCGTAATTACGGCCTTTATCTCGCCGACAAGACTGGACCGCCGCAACGCGCGGGAGATTATCGGAGAGGATTTTGTGGAGGTCTATGTCAATACACCGCTTGCAGTGTGCGAGGAGAGGGACGTTAAGGGTCTTTACAAAAAGGCTAGGAGAGGCGAGATTGCGCACTTTACGGGAATCACGAGCGAGTACGAGGCGCCGGAGAGACCGCAGATCAGCCTTGACACGTCGGTGCTTTCCGTCGATGAGTGTGTAAACCGCATCATGGAACAGGTAATCTCGTGAAAAAATATCTAAGCTCATGCCAAGGTGCTTTTCGCTAAGATATACTAAGTTTCGCGCCGAAAAATGCCTGTAAACCGACATTTTTCATACGGCTTTGAGATTCCGCGAAGCTCAATCATAACAGGTTAGATAGAATCAGAAGAGGGCGATTATGAAACTGGATTTGCATATTCATACCACAGCGTCGGACGGGCAGTACACGCCGGCAGAGATTGCCGCCAAAGCGGAGCAGTTGAAACTGTCTGTATTTGCGATCACAGACCATGATACGGTAGCGGGGATTGCGGAGGGAAGAGAAGCGGCCAAGCGGCTGGGAATCCGCATGATCCCTGGCATTGAGATCAGCACATTTTATAAAGAAGAAATTCATATGCTCGGCTATCACATTGAGGAGACAAACCAAGCGCTCATCTCACAGTGTGAGGCGTTCGCGAGTGAGCGGGAAGGGCGCGGCAGGCGCGTGTGCGACTATTTAAACGGGATTGGAATTGCGGTAGACTGGGATGAGATTTTGGAAATTGCCGCGGGAGCCAATATCAGCAGACCGCATTTCGCCGCGTATCTGCAAAAACACGGATATGTGACAGAGAGAAAAGAGGCGTTTAAAAAATATCTGGACACGCCCGAATTTCACAGCGCAACCGACCGGAAGCTGCAAACGCCCTGTGAGGCCATCGACTTGATTCATGCCGCCGGCGGTAAGGCGGTGCTTGCCCATCCGGGGCTTTTGCACATGCCCTTAGAGGAGCAGAGAGAGCTGATTTTGCGCTGTAGAGAGCACGGCCTTGATGGGCTGGAGTGTCACTATGGCAAACATACCGACGAACAGACCGCGCACTATCTTGATCTGGCAAAGGAGCTTGGACTGATCGTCACTGCAGGCTCTGATTATCACGGTGAAAAAGTCAAGCCGGATGTGCAGATGGGGATGGAAGTGAATATGGATGATTTGGAACCCGGATTATAATCCGGGTTTTCGTGGTATTGTGTAAAGGCAGATGACTTGACACCGCAGCAGATAAAATGGAACAAGCGATCGAACGGAAAGTACGATGCACAGAGCGATAATCACGAAGAGATTTGGAGGAAGAGATGAGCAAGGAAAAAATAGTACAGGGATTTTTGACCGGAGAACGTGCACTTTATATGAAGCGGGATATGGAGATTTATGACTCGATTTTTACGGACGGAGAATCACCGCTGAAGGAATGTGAAAATATCGATATCTATGACAGTATGTTTCAGTGGAAGTATCCGCTGTGGTACTGTAAACATATACATGTGAATCAATGTACCTGGTGGGACATGGCCCGGGCCGGCGTTTGGTACACGGACGATATCTCCGTTGTCGACGCGCTGATTGAGGCGCCGAAGAATTTTCGCCGCTGCGACGGTGTAACCTTGAAAAATGTGCAGTTTACCAATGCCCAGGAGACTTTTTGGCATTGCAAAAATGTAGAGATGGAGCAGGTGACGGCCAAAGGGGATTATTTTGCGATGAATTGCGAAAATCTAAAACTCAACGATTTTAAGCTGGTCGGAAATTATTCTTTTGACGGCGTAAAAAACATGGAGATTCATCGCGCAACGCTTTTGTCACGGGACGCGTTCTGGAATACGGAGAATGTCACAGTTTACGATTCCATGATTTCCGGGGAGTATCTCGGCTGGAATTCAAAGAATTTGACACTGGTTAATTGCACGGTCGAGAGTTTGCAGGGCATGTGTTATATCAATAATCTGCGCATGATAAATTGTAAGCTTTTAAATACGACGCTGGCGTTTGAGTATTCGACAGTGGAGGCGGATATCAGCTCTGGTATCCGCAGTGTAATGAATCCCAGCGGCGGCACGATCACGGCCGAGAGCATCGGTGAACTGATACTCGACAAAGATAAAATAAATCCTGATTTGACAAAGATCACGGTACGCGGCGCGCAGTAGAGAAACGATAATTGCCTAAGCATTGCACGGAAGGCCAAAACATGCTACAATGACCGTATATTAATATTGTAAGAAACAGGATGGTTGAAAGACGCATGAATAAAATATTTATAGATCTTGAGTTTTGTGGAATTGACAGGCAAAATGAGGCGGTGCGTAAAATAACCCCGTTTGAAATCATAGAAATCGGAGCCGTGAAGTTAAACGACAAAGATGAGATTGTGGATGAATATGATTCCTATATTCACCCAGTGTATGGGAGCATTGAGAAAGAGATCAGTGAGCTGACCCACATCACAAACGAGGATGTGGCGGAGGCCAGGCCGTTTGCGGAAGTGATGGCGGAATTTTTAGATTGGATTGGGGACGAGGAGACGACCGTATATTCCTGGAGCATGTCCGATCACGCGCAGCTTGAAAAAGAATGTCGCTTAAAATCATGCTTCGATCAGCGCGTGGACGATCTGCTGACACACTGGATCGATTTTCAAAAAGTATTTGGCGGCCTGATCGGCATCGAGCAGAGTATCGCCTTAGACAAAGCGCTCACGGGCGCGGGGCTTACATTTGACGGGATGCAGCATCGGGCAAACAGCGATGCGATCAATACGGCAAAGCTCTATCAGCTGACGCAGGATGAAGAGCAGTTCCAAAAGCAGCTCACCAGTATTTTTGAGTGGTTAAAGCCGTCGCCCGACTTGACTGTAACCATGGGTTCCCTGTTGCCGCCGGGATTATTAGGAGATCTGCCGGCGGAATAAATGAGCGGTTTTGTGTAATAATTATCGTAAAGAATGAGCGAAAGGAAAAATAAATGATGAAAACACTTTTTTTGCATATCGGGACGGCAAAGACGGGAACAACTTCTATCCAGTTTTTTTGCCGCGAAAATGAAGAACTTTTAAAGCAGCGCGGCTATTGCTACCCCAAGAGCCCCAAAGCATATCCGTTTGTCTCAAAGGCCAAAAACGGACATATGCTCGAAGCGACAATCCGCGACAAGGAAGGCAACCGACTGCTTGAAGAAGAGGAAAAGGATTTCCAGGCATGTATTGCCATGATAAAGAAACAATTTGAAACATATGATACCGTGATTCTCTCGGATGAGGCTATCTGGAGAGACCTGTCTTTGGGCCACAAAGACGTGCTGCAAAAAGTTGCCCGCGAGGCGAAAGCGGCAGGATTTGCGCTCAAGGTGATCGTTTATTTGAGAAGACAGGACCTGATGGCTGTATCCATCTGGAATCAGTATGTCAAGGCGCCTCAGATGGTGACACCATACAATTTTGAGGATTTCTGCAAAAATATGAGGATGGACGCCTGGCTTGCCTACGACGAGAAGCTGGACAAGATTGTGCGGGAGGTAGGACGCGAGAATGTTATTGTGCGCCGTTTTGAGCCACAGAACTTCTATGGCGGCAATATTTTTCAGGATTTCTTTTACGCAACCGGGATACCGTGGAGCGATGACTATGTGATAACCGAGGAAGTGCGCAACACCAGATTGTCCGGCAATGCGGTGGAGATCAAGCGCATTTTAAACGGCCTTCCCAAAACCAATAACGTGGAGTACCAAAAGATTCTGCGGGATGTTCTGCTGGAGTGTTCCGATACGCCCACTGCGTCACTGTATTCGAGTGAAGTGCTCACGCCGGATGAGGCGCGCGTATTTATGAAAGATTACGAGGCGTGCAACCGCAAGGTCGCGCAGGAGTTTTTTGGCGAGGACGAACTGTTTGACATGACAATGGAGGACCGCGGCAAATGGGAGCCGAACAATGCTTTTATGATGGAAGATGTCATCCGTTTTGCCGGGGTGCTTGGTATGCACCTGATGAAAGAAAACAATAAGCTCAAAAAAGAAGTCAGAGACTTAAAGTCCAAGTTAAAACATCCTGCCCGCGCGGTCACATCGCAGATTTGCAAAAAATTTTCCGGCGGCAGCGATGAAGGGTGAGAAATGACACGGTATGCGAAAGGCATGGTTATGACGATAAAACATTTTTTGACTTGCCAGGACAGTCGGGACGGCGAAACCGGCCGGTTGTCCTTTCCGAAATATTTTCTGGTTTATACAATAGTGACGCTATTCTTATTCGGCGTCACTTTTGGTTATTTTGTGCTGCATGGAAAATCACTGGTCTGGAAAGTGGACGGTTTAAAGCAGCACTATACCGCGCTGCTTTATTATTCCAACTATTTGCAGGACATTGTCAGGACATTGATTTTCGAGCGCCGGCTGGAGATTCCGCTCTATAGCTACAGTCTTGGCTACGGCAGCGATATCCTCTCGACGCTTCATTATTACGCGATCGGAGAGCCGTTGACGCTGCTTTCCGTGTTCGTGCCGGACAGATTCATGGGATATTTTTATAATTTTCTCTGTGTCTTTCGCATTTACCTGGCAGGTCTTTCGTTTTCCTGCTATTGTTTTGGGATGAAACAGAAAAATGCCTGTGCCGTATTGGCCGGCTCGATCGTCTATGCATTCAGCGGTTATGCCATGATAGCGGCCTATCGGCATCCGTTTTTTGTCATACCTATGATTTACCTTCCCCTTTTGCTTTTGGGCATTGAGAGAGTATTGAAAAAACAAAAGCCAGGTCTTTTCATTGCGTCCGTGGCTCTGAGCGCGATCAGCAACTTTTACTTTTTTTATATGTTAGTGGCGCTGGCGGTTATCTATGTTGTGTTCCGCGTTTTTGCCATCTACGGTTTTCGGCGGGTGAAAGAAATTGCCGGTGCAGTCCTGCGTCTTGCTGTCTATTCCGTCAATGGCGTGCTCATAAGCGCCGCAATCCTGCTGCCGGTACTTTTACTGCTCGCAAGTGACAAGCGCGCCGACAGCCAATTTAGTCTAAGCCTGTATTACAATCCGGAGTTTTATAAGACCTGTCTGTCCAATTTTTTACTGCGCAAGGTAAATGCTGCTGCGCCTTCCTGGACCTATTTGGAGTACGTCTCCATTGCCCTTTTGGCGCTGCTTTTTTTGTTTCTGCTGCGCAAAAAACATACGGGTTTAAAAATAGGCATTCTTTTGGCAACCTTTTTTTTGCTGTTCCCTGCGGCCGGTTACGCGCTCAACGGGTTTGCTTATCCAAGCAACCGCTGGATATGGGGCTTAAGCTTTCTCATCGCTTATATTTTAGTCGCTGTCTGGGATGATCTTTTCGCTGCCGAGAAAAAAACCTTGCTCTCTGCGGCGGCTCTTTTGGCCGTTTACACCATCCTGGCAGTCGTGCTTGACCGAAAAAATGCGCCGCTGCTGATCGGTATCGTAATGTTTGCCTTTGCCGGTGTGGCGGCGCTATATATCCGACAGATCAGCAAACAGCGCGAGGGCGACGGTACGCGCTTTGGCGCGCAAAGGATGCAGCAGCTCTTTCTGCTGCTGATCGTGTTAAATGTCGGGTGTAACGGTTTTATTGATTATCATCTGATTTCCGATGTGAGTATATATTCTACGGTCGACCAAAAAAAGCTGTCCAACAAGCAGTTTCTCGCCGGGGAGACAGCCGCGGTGTTGCGCACAGCGCCTAAAGATCGAAACGATTATTACCGCTATTCGGCGAATTTTACCGCCTTTTTTCACAATGCGTCCTTAAATGCGGGTATCTCTTCCACGGATTATCAGTGGAGCTTAGACAATGGCGCCATAACGGATTACCGCGCGAGCCTTTCGCTGCTGACCAATTCGGCGTACAACTACAGAGAGCTTGACGAGAGGACCGCGTTAAACGCGCTTGCCTGCGTCAGATATTTTGTCACAGAGCAGGATGCCGATGCGAGCCATTCCCTCCGCCCATATGGATTTGCCGAAGCGTCCAGGCACGGGAACTATATCGTCTATGAAAATCAGTTTCCCTTGCCGCTTGGATACACTTACAGCAGTGTGATTGACGCTGACACATTCGACGCGCTGACACCGGCGCAGAAAGAGGATGCCATGCTCGACGGCATCGTGCTCGAAGAAAGACCCGACGGTTTTAAAGAGGCACAATTAAAGCCTGCCGCACAGAACATTTCCTACCAGATCACTTGCGGCAAGAATGTAAAGCAAAAAGATCACACGTTTGTCGTAAAAAAGAATCACGCCAAAGCGACGCTGACATTTGAGGGGATGGCGGACGCTGAGACCAGCCTGACACTGCAAAACCTTCGGTTTGAAAATAAGGATAACACGAAAATCCTGATTGGATTGGAAGCGCAAAATACCGATGAGGAGGCGGTTTCCAAAAACCTGACGTTTTACACGCCGCAGCATAAAAACTATAACAACCGCCATGAGTTTTTGATTAACTTTGGTTATGACGAGCGGGCAAAGACCCAGATTGAGATCACATTTCCGGTAAAAGGAACGTATTCTTATGATGATATCATCGTCGCGTGCCGTCCCATGGAGCGCTACGGGGAAAAAATCGCGGCGCTTGGGGAAGATGTGCTTGACAATATCGAAATCGGCACAAATCAAATCAGCGGCACAATCGAATTGCAGGAGCCCAAAATTCTCTGCATCTCCCTCCCTTATTCCAAAGGATGGAGGGCCTATGTAGACGGAGAGAAGACGACGGCGCTGAAAGGCAATAAAATGTTTCTCGCCATTCCGCTCGGCGCCGGCAGCCACCAGATTGCGCTGTCCTATATGACGCCGGGGTTAAAGGCGGGCATCGTTCTTTCGGCTGTCGGCCTGTTGATGCTCTTGCTGCCATGGGCCATCCGCCGCGGCGCAGGGAAGTCGTGAAACGCCACCCGCCACGGCGCAGGGAAGTTGTGAAACGCTGCGCCGCGGATACCGGGGCTAAGCTGCTATTCGTAGATGCCGTTGATCGTCGTGTTGAACACCACGTCCTTGCCGGCAAATTCTTCACCCCAATAGTCGTCGGGAAACGACAGGTTGAGGTCAAATGTTTCTCCGACCGCATGGCCGATGATGCCCTCCTCAAATCCTTCGATATAGCTGCCGGAGCCGATCTCCAAATCAGTGCCAAAACCGCCGGTGCTGCCGCCGGAGAATTCTTCTCCGTCGATATAGCCGGTGTAATCGATATTTACGGTATCTCCGTCAGAGACAATGGTTCCCGGCGTGTTGTTTAGGACTGGCTGGTTGTCATCGGCGCCGTCTTGTGCATCAGAAGAGAATTCCGTGTCAAAATCGTTCGCGTCGGTGTCTTTGGCATCGTTTTTGGAATCGTTGTTTCCCGAAGTGGCGATCGAGGCGATAGTGATCACAACTGCGGCGCCGGCCAATACGATGGGAATCCAAACCTTGAGGTTTTGTTTGATAGATGCGCGTTTTGCTGCTTTTTCGCGCTCTGCGGCGCGCTTTTTCCTGGCAAGTTCTTTGTTTTCTTTTTTCATTATTTTCCTCCATGTGTATACGCTTGATGCGCGTTTGTGGTTTAGCGCGCACGGCCACGGGTGTCGGAAAAATCCGCATAAAATGATTCCGCCACCGCCTTGGTCCGTGCAATTTGTACCTAAGTATAGCATAATTTTTTTGCGATGTGGTGAAAAATAAGTAAATTTAAAAAAAAACCGATATTTCCAGCATTTATGGGGATTTTCCTTGACAAATAGGGAGAAAACAAGTATAAATAATGAAGTAGGTTTTACGAGAGCCTCAAAAATTATTTTGAAAATCCAGAGGAGGAATTTTTAACATGAACAAAGCAGAATTAGTAGCAGCTATGGCTGAGAAAACTGAATTAAGTAAAAAGGATGCTGAGGCGGCATTAAAGGCGTTTACAGATGTAGTTACAGAGGAATTAAAGAAAGGCGAGAAGATCCAGTTAGTTGGATTTGGAACATTTGAAGTATCTGAAAGAGCAGAGAGAACGGGAAGAAATCCGCAGACTGGCGCTGAGATGGTGATTCCGGCTTCTAAGGCTCCGAAGTTTAAAGCAGGCAAAGCATTGAAAGATATGATTAACGAATAAAAATGAGATTAGATAAATTTTTGAAAGTATCCCGCTTGATTAAGCGCAGAACCGTGGCAAATGAGGCGTGCGACGCGGGGCGCGTGACAGTGAATGACAAACCGGCAAAGGCGTCCACAAATGTAAAGGTGGGGGATATCATCGCGATCGGTTTTGGGACAAAGACAGTGACGGTTCGTGTGTTAAATATATTGGATACCACGAAAAAAGACGAAGCAAAGGATTTATTTGAATACTTGTCATAACATAAAATCCTTCCGCATAGATTAGTGTTGGCAATGGAAGCATTGCTGATATTAATATGGGCGGGAGGAATTTTTTATGGATGAACGGCAAAACACCACCTCGAAGTCACACAAGGTGCTTTTGGTCAATCGCAGTGGCGGCGCGTTTTCCGGTGTGGTCGATGTGCTGTCCTTTGATGTGGCGGAGATTTTGTTGGAGACAGAACTGGGCATGCTTTTAATCAAGGGACAGGATCTGCATGTCAACCGTCTGAGCCTGGAAAAGGGGGAAGTCGATATCGAAGGACGGATCGATTCGCTGGTCTATTCGGAGGTCAAGAGTGCGGGCAAACAGGCGGAGTCTTTCTTTGGGAGATTGTTTAAATAGTGCAGATCAATCCTTCCATCACACAGGAGGCAGTATTTTTGGGGATTTCCCTGCTCCTTGGTGTCTGCCTGTTCTTTTTATATGATATTTTCCGCATTTTTCGGAGAATCGTCCCGCACGGAAACGTCTGGATTGCGTTGGAAGATATCTGCTACTGGCTGGTATGCACTGCGGCCGTGTTTGTCATGCTCTACCAGGAAAATGACGGCATGGTGCGGGGCTTTGCGCTCGGCGGCATCGTGCTTGGTATGCTTTGCTATTATTGTCTGCTCAGCCGCCTGGTGATTCGGCTGCATGTGGCCGTTCTGCGGGTTGTGCTCGGTGTGCTTCGCAAGATTTTCGGCTTTTTCTCTAAGATTTTTTCATTCCTGTTTCGTCCGTTCTTCCGTGTGGGCAAGAAAGGCGGCGGTTTTTTGAAAAAACAATTGAAAAAAGTGGGAAAAGCGTTTAAAATAGGTATCAGTAAGCATTGAACGGTACCGTATCATAGCAGGGAGGAATCTATGGCAGCCAAGAGGAGAAGAAGAAAAGACAACAACTATATCGGCAAGATGTGTATCAGTGTCATTGTCTTTGTGTTTGCGGCTGTGATCTCGGTGCAGATTTTTCATTTGTATCAAAAAGATAAAGAATATATGCTGCGTCAGGCTGACTTGGAGGAGCAGCTATTGCAGCAGCAGGAGCGCCAGCAGGAGCTTTCCGATCTGGAAAACTACACGAGGACGCAGGAGTATATCGAGGATGTGGCGAGATCCAAGCTGGGACTTGCCTATGATAATGAGATCATATTTAAAGAACAGAAATAGATGACAATTAGATAGTTATACGGTTCATACACCGGAACATGGGTATTATTCCTGCGCTCCGGTGTTTTTTATGCGCAGGGGTGCGAAGTGAAAATAGCTGCTGTTGCAGCACGCACCCCGCGCAGCGAGTAGGGAAGAAATCTCCCCTACTCGATTGCACATGGGTCCCCCATATGGAAGTTTGCTGCCGACACAGTATGCGGGCCGCGCGAGCATTTTTTGATTTTTTTTAGGATATAATTCGACAAAATTCGACAATTGTCCCGCCACGATACTACGTTTGTCCCAAATTGCAGAAAGTTTTCTGATTTTTGTATAGTGTAATGTTGAAAGCTCATACGCTGACAGATTAAAGGGGAGTAAAGAGGATGGATGAGATGGAAATGGTGCGCAGGGTAAAACTGATGGTCGATAGACTGGTGGCAGGGCGTGTGGACGAGTTACCATTTTGCTCTGCGATTACAGGCTGGCAGATTAATAAGTTTTATGCAAAAAGAGCTGAGAAGAAATTAGTGCACAAGAAGTTGAAACAACATTTTTGGGGAGAGGACGCGGTCGAACATGGAAAGTATGCAGTGCAGGTCATAGATAAAATCAGCTGCATGGTGTATGGCAATTTTCGTGTCATAGGGAGGAATCACCGCAGCGGTGTGTATGGATATCCCTATGAGATCAGCGTGATTATGAAAAACGGCATGGCAGAACGCATTATATTACACGGCGATCGCGACGAGCCTGTATTTTGCGTGGTCAAAAGTGATGAAGATCATCTTTATATGCTCAGGGAATCCGAAATTTTATACATAGAATCGAATCACAACTATCTGATCTGGCATTGCCGTGACATGGAAGTGCGTGGGAGAGGGACGCTCAAATCCCTGGAGGAGGGACTTCCGCGTCATTTTTTTCGTATGCAGCGCGGCTATATTGTCAATGTCAACCATATCAAAAGTCTAAAAGAGCGCGAGCTAGTCATCGACAACGGTGATATTCTGCCCATTCCGGCGAGAACATACAATGAAGTAAAGCGGCGGATTGCAGAGCTTTGTCCGCAGAGAATGACGCAGTCGGAATGAGGCGGCCGCAATCCGTGGGAACGCTTGAGCGGCGGGGCGCACTGTGTTATACTAAGCCTATATTGCAGCCAGGGCTTTCTGGGGGCAATAGGAGAAACGGAGGATACCTCATATGCGCAGCGAAACGGTGATATATAAGCTACTGCTCGATATAGCAGAAGCGGACGAGAGAATTTTGGCAGTGTACATGAACGGTTCGAGGACCAATAAAAATGTGCCAAAGGACATTTTTCAGGATTACGACGTCGTTTATGTGGTGGAAGAGACGAGGCCATTTATAGAAGACAAAGACTGGATTCTGAAGTTTGGAACGATTCTCTATATGCAGTATCCCGACGAAAGCCCGAACTTTCCGGCTGACAAAGACAATTTTTATGGGTGGCTGATGCAGTTTGACGACGGCGTGAGGATCGATCTTCATGTGGAATCGGCTGCGCACGCCAAAGAGCATATCTTTGATGATTCGCTATGCAGGATTTTGTTGGACAAGCGTCATGTATTGCCGCAAATCCCGGAGTCGACCGATGCAGATTACCATGTAAAGAGGCCCTCCGAGCGGCAGTTTCAGGCGTGCGTCAATGAGTTTTGGTGGTGTACCAATAATCTGGCGAAGGGTTTGTGGCGCCAGGAGATACCGTATGTGCAGGATATGGCCAATTTTATTGTGCGCAAGGAGTTAGAGAGGATGCTCTCATGGAAAGTTGGCTTAAAGACGGATTTTGGCGTCAGCGTCGGCAAGTCGGCCAAATATCTGTATCGCTGGTTGGATGCGGCAGAATACCAGTCTTATCTGCAAACCTATTTCGGCGGCAGTGTAAAGGAGGCATGGAGCGCCATCTTAACTATGTGCGGTCTGTTTGACCTTACAACTGCCTACGTGGCAGGAGGCCTGGGATATACTTATAATATAGAAGAGGGAAAAGCGGCCGCAGCTTTTTTAAAGCGTGTGAGAGATCTTCCCGCAGGAGAAAACGCCGGGGCCATCCCTCGTATTGGTTAATATTTATAAACAACCACTAATTTCATATTGCTTTTTAGACGATATAATAGTAGAATTAGTATCGAAACTTTCAATTATTAATAAGGTATATGTATCATATTATATACTGATTTTATATATTTACCTGTACTGCGCCGCAGACAGACGGGGCATACCGGGAAGATTCTACCGGGCAGAGGGCGGGACGATGAGAAAAGCAAAAAAGTGTGAGGCGGAGAGTTTTTTAAAGCTGCTGGCAGAGGCGCACGATCAGATCAAAAAGTCCATAGAGAGTAAACAGATTCCCGCCGCGCTTGATTTGCTGGAACAGTGTCAAAGCGGAGCCATAGAGCTTGGCACCATGATCGAGCAGGAGGAAGGCGAGGGGATGGCGACAGTTTCTTTCCTGGAGCGATACTGTGAGTTGACGTATCAGATACATGAAAAACTAAGAGACGAGCCTGCCGCGGATGCCGTCAGAATAGGCAGAGATTTAAAAAAGAGTCTGATTCAGATCGAAAACAGTCTCAAAAAAGATATCAAAGTGTCAAGAGTGGCCGTTTTTCTTCCCTACAAAGCGTCGATGTGGGATTCTCTGGAGAGCGTTTGGCGCGCAGCCCGGGAAGATGCGGACTGCGACACCTATGTGATACCGATTCCATACTATGACAAAAACCCGGACGGCAGCTTTCGGGAAATGCATGATGAGACAGACTTATTTCCTGCCGATGTACCGATCACAAGATATGACGCATTTGATTTTGAACAGATGCGTCCCGATCTTATCTTTATTCATAATCCTTATGATAATAATAATTATGTGACAAGTGTGCACCCATTTTTTTATTCCGACCATCTAAAGCAATACACCGATTGCTTAGTGTATGTACCATATTATATATTGGACGAGATCAGACCGGACAATCAGGCGGAGATCGAGAGCATCAAACATTTTATTACGACGCCGGCGGTGATACATGCGGACCGGGTCATCGTGCAGTCGGAGGATATGCGCAAAATCTACATCAGCGTTCTGATGGAGATGACCGGCGCCGACGCGGCGAGCAGAAAGTACTGGGAGCAGAAAATACTGGGGCTGGGCTCGCCGAAGGTTGATAAAGTATTACATACAAAAAAAGAAGATCTGGAAATTCCGGGTCAATGGAACAGCATCATACGAAAACCGGACGGGAGCAGGAAGAAGATTATCTTTTACAATACGAGTATTGCCGCTTTGCTCGAGCACAACGAGCAAATGCTTGCCAAAATGCAGGATGTGTTCCAGGTGTTTTGGGAAAACCGCGATGAGGTTGCGCTTCTCTGGCGGCCGCACCCGCTGATTGAGAGTACGTTGACATCCATGCGGCCGATGCTCTGGGAGCAGTATCGAAAGATGCGCGACCAGTATATCGCGGACGGGTGGGGGATTTATGACGATAGCGCCGACATGAACCGGGCGGTGGCGCTTAGCGATGCGTATTACGGAGACGGCAGCTCGGTTCTGGTCTTGTACAGACACTTGCATAAACGGAATATGATGCAGAATGTGTCGGTCCGTTCCCGGGGGGTGCATAGCGCCGACGATCTGTGGGCGTACAATTTTGTGGTTGACGGAGCATGTATTTGGTTTGTTTCATACTGGCATAACAGGCTCTACCAATATAATTTAGACAGTCAAAAAATAGAGTTCAGCAGGAAACTCCCGGTGGCAAACGATATGGAAGGGCTGTTTTATAATATTATAAAAGTCGGGACTTCATTGGTCTTAGCGCCCTCCAGTGCCGATGAGATCTGCATTTACCGGATTGAGGAGGACACATTTCAAAAGATCGCGCTGCGGGATTCCTACAGTGGCGTTGACAAGTTTGGCATTTGTGCGGTTTGTGGAACAACGGTCTTTCTGTTTCCGTTTCGATATCCGGCGATTTGTAAAATAGATGTTTCCAACAATGAAGTCTGCTATTGCACTGACTGGTATGGGACATATTCTTTTGACAATCGTCACACGATTTTTCTGCGGTCCTATTATCAGAGAGATCATGTCATCTATCTGTTGGTGGCTAAGACCAATCGGGTCT
>CAJTYI010000005.1:32885-45910 GCA_910584215.1 uncultured Roseburia sp.
CCAGATATACGACAATCAACGGTGTAGACACCGGGATTTTGTATTTGTCAGACCGACAGGGGGACATAACGGTGTACGACGAAACTACGAAGGACACGTTTGTCTTAGAACATGGCCTAAGCGATAAGGCGGCAGGGAGACAGAGCGCCGCTTTTGCAGGCAGCGTTGTCTGTGGAGAAAAAATCATTTACTTTCCTGAGTCAGACGATACCTGTGTGCAGCTCGACACGCGCAGCAATAAGATTTGCCGCATGGAAAATGACCTGGATTTGATGCGCAAAACAATACAGGATGACGCTGGCTGCGCGCGTATATTTTCACAGATCGAACAAACGGGAGATCATGTGTTAGGTTTTGATATCGCGGAACGATGTTTCTTTCAATACGATGTTTTTGGGCAGGGAGTGAGGCGGATACAGATCAGCGATATCCTGCCGGATGATATCAAAAAGGAACTGTTTATGCAGTTTGTAACCAGCAAAAAACGTTTTCCGACAGAAGCATCCGTGTCGTATTTCAACTTAAATATGCTGATTGAGATGGTAAAAGATCAGCAAGAGGATGGCCATGTGACAGAAGAAAGAACAGCGGCAGAAAAAATATATGCCAGCGTTTAAAAATGCCTCTATCCCTATAGTAGTTTTTATTCCACTTTTAACGATAGAAAGGTCGTCAGTTGAGGTTGGTTTGCATGAGAATGAAATTTACATACGGAGTTTTTGAAAAAGAGATCAAACGGAGAACGAAAGAATTGCAAAGAGCATACCGTAGCAAAGATTATTTCAAGACGGTATGCTATTTGAAGTATCTGAGTAATTTTTATTACACGATCAACCATAAACTGACGGATGATACGCTCGAAGAAATCACCCGGCGCGTATCCCGTGATTTCCTGGGAAGTACAGTCATCAGAGACAGTGATGAGAAAAAAGTTATTTTTTACGACTATTTTGGCTTGGCGGCGAGGGGCTTGGCGAATATTTATGTCAATGCGTTAGACCGCATCGGCTGCCATGTGACCTGGATACTTTTTGAATTTGCGCCGGAGGTGCGGCAGATACAGAGATTATTTGGCGACAGAGAAAATATTTCATTTTATATTATCCCCAAAAAAACGATCTTAGAGCGGATGCAGATCTTGCAGCAGGCGGTAAAAGATATTCAGCCCAGACATATTTTCATGTATACAAGCCCGGCGGATGTGGAGGGCGTGGGTGTGATGTCTACGGTGCAGGGCGATGTGACGCGCTATTTGATTGATTTGACAGACCATGCGTTTTGGCTGGGAAAATGTGCCCTGGACTATGTGATAGGATTCCGAAATTACGGCTACAATCTGGCGCAAAAGGGGCGCAAGATCTCTCCCGAACAGATCGTATTGCTCCCTTATTACCCGGATCGCAGGGAACATTGGGAATTTGAGGGTATGCCGTTCGATGTGGCAAAACACGCGTTTGTATTTTCGGGCGGCAATGTATATAAGATCGAGGGCGATACCACTTATGAGGAGATGGTGACCTTTATCTTAGAGGAGAGTGCGGATATTTATTTTGTGTATGCCGGCAACGGGAAAAGCGCAAAACTGGATGCACTGAAGGAAAAATATCCCACGCGTTTTTTCCAGATTGAGGAGAGAAAAGATTTGGATGAGATCTTAAAGCGCGCAAAATTTTTCCTGGCGACCTACCCTAGTTCCGGTGGCTTGATGGTGCAGTATGCGCTGCAAAACCGCTGTATTCCAATGAGCTTATGTATGCAGCAGGGAGGGATAACCGATCCCGGCACATGGTTATTGCAGCCGGAAAAAATTAATTTTGTTTTTTACGAGAGAGAGAAGTTTTATGGTGCGGTCAGCAGACTGCTGACGGACGAAGCCTATTGTGCGCAAATGAAAGAAGATTTGGAACACCAGGTCATCACAGAGGAGGAGTTTACCACGCAGCTTGCCTCCATTCTCCGCGAAAAGCGTACAAAATTTGAGGGCACGATAGAAGAGCTGGACATGGGTCAATTTTTGGCGACCTATAGGAAACGGGCAGATTATGATATGTATTGCGATATGATCTGGTCGTCGAGAAACAAATGGATTTATCGCAAACACCCGTTCATTGTGAGAAGAAAGCAGAGAGAAGAGAAGCGTAATCAATCATGAAAATTGCAACAAATAATTTGAAAAGACAGTACGATCTGTACGCAGACGAATACGAAGAGGCCGCCCTCAAATGTCTTAGGAGCGGCTGGTACATAATGGGTCCCGAGCTGGCACATTTTGAGGAGTGCTTTGCGAGATATATTGGCACAGACTTCTGCGTCGGGGTGGCGTCCGGGCTCGACGCGCTCCATTTGGCGTTTCGCCTGCTTGAAATAGGAAACGGGGATGAAGTGATTGTCGCGGCTAATTCCTATATTGCGTGTGTGATGGGAATCACCATGAACGGTGCAACGCCCGTCTTCGTAGAGCCGGATTGTTTTTATAACATGGATGCGGCGAAGATAGAAGAGAAAATTACGCCAAAGACGAAAGCGATTCTCGCGGTCCATCTCTTTGGGCAGGCTTGTGACATGGAGCAGATTATGAAGATTGCGCGCAAATATTCCATCAAAGTGGTAGAAGACTGTGCGCAGAGCCACGGCAACCATTGGAATGATCAGAGCGTGGGTTCGTTTGGGGATATCGGCTGTTTTAGCTTTTACCCGACCAAGGGCTGCGGAGCATTTGGAGATGCGGGCTGTATTGTGACGGACAGTGAGGAGTTGGCAGATAGAGCGCGGGTGCTGCGCAATTATGGCAGCAATAAAAAATACTATAACGAGGTGGTCGGCGTCAACAGCAGGTTAGATGAATTGCAGGCGGCTCTCTTGCGTGTAAAACTGTCCCATCTCGACGAGATGAATGAGGAGCGCGCCGCATTGGCGCACCGTTATGGGCAGGAGATTCGCAATCCGCATATCGTGCTTCCGTCGGTCAGAGACGGTGCAGACAGCACCTGGCATCAATATGTAATCCGGGTAAAGCAGCGGGATAAATTTATAGATTTTTTGTCGCATCACGGGATCGGGACGATGATACACTATCCGATACCGCCATACTTATCAGAAGCATACCGATATTTGGGATACCAAAAAGGAGATTTCCCCATTACCGAACAGCAGGCGGCGGAGGTAGTAAGCCTGCCTGTCTATAATGGTATGACCGGGGAAGAACAGGCGTATGTCATAGAAACGATCAATGCATTTGAAGCGGACGAAAGGGACTATGATTCTTAAGCATCGTGGGGGTTTGTATGATAAAAGAGGAGATAAAACTGAGAAAGCTGCAGATGAAAGATGCGGAGTGGATGCTGGAGTGGATGCATGATGAATCGGTGACTGCGAAATATAAAACGGATTTTGGCAAGTTTACGTTACAGGACGCCGCATATTTTATTTGCCACAGTTTTTCTGAGGATAATCAGCATTTTGCCGTGGTGGACGAGCGCGATCAATACCTTGGCACGGTGTCGCTCAAAAATATTTCCAAGTATAATAAAAACGCCGAAATGACGTCAGCATTTTTGGGCCATGTGGGCGATGCGGTATACTCGAAAGCGATTGCGCTAACGATCGCCTATGCATTCGACGAATTGGGGTTAGAAGAAATATACATACATGTATTTGAAGATAATGTAAAAATGATCGACTATTACCTGCGGATGGGATTTCAAAAAGGCGGCACCTATGTCAGCCAATTGAATGTGCGGGGGGAGAGCAAAAAATTATGCTGGTATTATAAGCGCAAATGCGAACAGGACCGCGACAAGCATCAGCTGTTACATTTTCAGGAGCAGGGAGACACCCGCGGCCATATGGTTATTATCGAAGAATTAAAAGATATTCCGTTTCAGATTAAGCGGTTATTTTATATCTATGGCTCCCAGCGGGAGATCAAGCGCGGCTTACACGCGAACCGCAAGTCAGAGTTTGTGTTGGTAAATCTGGTTGGAACGTCCAAGGTGAAAGTCTTTGACGGAAAGACGGAACAGATCTATGAGCTCTCAAAGCCGCATACCGGCGTTTATCTGCCGAAGATGGTGTGGAAAGAGATGTATGACTTTTCGGATGATGCCGTACTTTTGGTGTTGTCGAATGAGATTTATGACCCGCATGAGTATATCCGCGAATGGGATGATTATTTGAGAGAAGTAACGCAAAAATAGATTGGCGCGCGATCGCTAGGGGAAAGGCACGGTTTTATATAATGGAATTAATATGCGTAGACCGCGAAAAATATGATGAAATCGTGAAACATACGACGTGTGTTTACAATGCTTCGTGGTTTCATGAGATCAACAGACATAAAGTGGACGAAATCAAATACATGCTGTTTAAGACCACGAAATATAAATTGTCTTTGATCACGGGGATACAGGATAAGGTAATGAAAATTCCGTATTCCGCTCCGTTTTCTATGTTTGAGACAATCGGAGACGTACAGATTGAGGAGATTGAGGAGGCAGTCGACCTGTTAGAGCAGTGGTGTTTGGACGAGGGGGTGGAGGAAATTTTATTTCGCATACCGCCGCCATTTTATGATGTGACGTTTATTGGAAAGCTTCACAATGTTTTGCAGCGGAAGAAATTTGACATCGAATACAGCGATTTAAACTACCAATTTTATATTGCAGATGAACGGCAGTATATGGACAGCTTAAAGCGCAATGCCAGAAAAAATTTGAATACAGCCCTGAAGTGCGCTTATGAGCTTATCCACTGTGAGGCTATGGATGAGAAAAAACTAGCTTACGACATTATAAAAGAAAACCGCGAAGCGAAAGGTTATCCGCTTAGAATGACATGGGAGGAAGTGAGCACGACAAGTCATCAATTGTGGCACGATTTCTTTCTTTTGCAGTTGGACGGTGAATATGTGGCATCGGCGGTAGTATTTGGGGTTACACAAGAGGTTTATCAGGTGATTTACTGGGGGGACAAGCCGGGATACGAAAAGAGCCGCCCGATGAATTATCTGGCGTTTCGGCTGTATCAATACTATCTGCAAAAAGGCGTGAATGTATTGGACATCGGTCCTTCGACCGAGGAGGGAGTTCCCAATTACGGATTGTGCAGTTTTAAGGAGAGCATCGGGTGCGCCGTGAGTATTAAAAATACATACAGAAAGGAACTACGACATGGAGAAAAGTAAAAAATTAGTGATTGTGGGTGCGGGCGAATTTGGAGAGATCGCATATGAATATTTTACCATGGATTCCCCTTATGAGGTGAAGGCGTTTGCGGTGGAAAAGCAGTACCTGACGGAGAGCAGTCTGTACGACTTGCCGATCGTCGCTATGGAGGAACTGCCGGCGCTGTATCCGCCGGAGGAATATGAAACCTTTGTCGCGATCACCTATCCCAAATTAAACCGAGAGCGCACAAGAATGTACCACATGTGTAAGCAGTATGGCTACCGGTGTGCATCGTATATCAGTTCGCGGGCGTTTGTCTGGCATAATGTCGAAGTCGGAGAAAACACCTTTATTTTTGAGGACAATACGGTTCAGTTTCACGCCAAAATCGGCAATAATGTCGTGCTCTGGAGCGGCAATCATATTGGACACAGAAGTGTGATCAAAGATAACTGCTGGCTGACGTCCCATGTGGTAGTTTCCGGTTTTTGTTCTGTGGGCGAAAATTCGTTTATCGGGGTCAATGTTTCGATCGGGGACCGGGTAACGATAGCGGATGACAGCGTGATAGGCGCAGGCTCTGTGACAGTCAAAAGTCTGGAAGAGAAAGGGCGCGTATATATCGGCAGTCCGGCGAAAAAGATTGAGCGGACTGCATATGAGCAGTTTGGCGTCGAGCAGCCATAAATGCTTTTGTATCATAATAACAGGCTGGGAAACAGAGCGTATGAGGAGGATGAAGAGATGATTTGGGAAAAAAAAGGCATAGTATACGGCGCAAAGGGTGAGTATGGAAGCTGGATGGCTAATTCTGCGATGAAACCGATACCGTTGCTGATCGGTGATGTTTTGAGGGTATACGTTACGTTTCGCACCAGCGATGGCGCGGGGCGTCCCGGTTATGTGGATTTAAATCCAGAAAATCCCTCCCAGGTGTGGGACGTCAGCCAAAAGCCGCTGCTCGAATTGGGGGACGTCGGCTATTTTGACGATAACGGCGTGGTGCCATGTACGGTATTTGAAGACAACGGAAAATACTATATGTATTATACGGGATTTAATCTGGGTGTCAAAGTGCGCATGACTTATTTCAGCGGGCTAGGTATCAGTGAGGACGGCACACATTTTGAAAAATATTCGGTGGTTCCTGTCATGGAGAGAAATGAGCAGGGAAGCTTATTCCGGAGTGTGCAGTGCGTCGTCAAAGAAGAGGATGCCTGGAAAGTGTATTATGTAGCGGGCAATCGGTTTTTGCAGGGAAAGTCCAAAACTCTGGCGGAATATGAATTGTACTGCCTGGAGACCAAAGATCTGACCAAATTAAATATCATCGGCGAAAAAGTTCTGCCCTGCGTGGGGGACGAATACAGAATCGGGGCGCCTCAGATCGTAAAGGAAGACGGCATTTATAAAATGTACTATTGCACTGGCACGGAAGCTGTAACCTATGATTTGAAATATGCGCAGTCAGAAGATGGGTACCACTGGACCCGCATGGATGAAAAACTCAATTTTGCCAGAACGCCCGGGGGATGGGATGCCGAGATGGCAGCATATCCGAGTGTGATTCACTGCAAAGGCAAAACATACATGTTTTATAACGGCAATAACTTTGGACATGACGGATTTGGTTATGCGGAGTTAATAGAAGCGTAACGCCGTGTATGCTAGTGTACTGACCTGTTCCTATTTCGCCAAATGACTTGCCTGAAAATGAACGGGGCAGAACACTAGATGAACTTTTTGTGGGAAGAAACAGTGACACGATGAAATTTTATGTGGAAATGCAGGGAAGATGATAGCGGAGACGGAATTTCGGAGTATTTGCAGAGCAAAACTTCCGGTGATAATAGACTATGCCAAAAATAAGAGAATATGGATATACGGCGCGGGAGTGGGGGGCAGGATACTTCTGGACGTGTTGAAAGAGGGCAATATTCCTGTGGCGGGTTTTGTAGATAAAAATGCCGGGGAAATCGCACAGATGGGCGGTCTGCCGGTAGATTTTATCGACAATTTGACCCCCGATGAGGACTTTATCGCGGTGAGTTTGCGGACCTATGACAGATCGGTGGAAGAGGTGTGTACCGCACACGGTTTTGCGAGAGACGATTATTATTATATCGCTGCGGGAGAAAGTTATAAGAACGATATCGTTTACCGGGGATGCCGGGTTGGCAAGTTTACCTATGGATATGAGGGATTATTGAAGGAATATCCGCTGGCGGAATCGATCGGGCGCTTCTGCTCGATTAACGGCACAGCGCGGATTTGGAACAATCATCCGCTCGATTATGTCACGACGCACCCTCTGCTCGACCATCCTATGTTCTATCCGTGGGAGAAATCCACAGAACGCATGGAATACATTCAACAGTTTGGTCATTTCTTTGGCAATGCGGCTTTTGAAAATAGCGCTTTGCGCAACAATGAGCCTGTTGTCATCGGAAATGACGTCTGGATTGGCGCCAATGCCATTATTTTACCGGGGGTGCGCATCGGAAATGGTGTGGTCATAGCAGCCGGGGCTGTCGTCACGAAGCATATCGAGGACTATGCGATTGTGGGCGGTGTGCCGGCAAAGGTGATCAAATACCGTTTTTCGCCGGATGTGATCGAGAAATTTCTCAAAATCCAGTGGTGGAACTGGAGTATTGACAAAATAGAGGCAAATATCGGGCTGTTTTATCAGCCAGAACGTTTTTTGGCAGAGTTTGCAGATGCCACATAGGGCGCTGACGCGTGGAAATGGCGGGCGTTTCGCAGAAAAGGAGGACATATGTCTGCCGCATAGAAAAAGCAGGCGTATCACGAAATATATGAAGATAATATTTTTTGGCGCAGGGAAGTTGGGACGCGAAGCGCTGGAACTATTTGAGACAGAGAACAAGACGGCCGATGAGGTAATCGGTTTTGCAGACAACCGAAAAACGGGAAGTTACTGCGGCAGGCCAATCCTGCCGGTCGGGGATGTTGCCGACAAAGACACGGCTTTTGTGATAACAGTGGAAGACCCCTACGCCGCGGCTGAAATCTACTATATGCTCAAAGCGCACGGTTTTTCCCACATTTATTGCTTCTTAAACCGCAGGAGCGGCGAGAAGACTTATGATGATTTTCTTCAGAAAGAGTGTTTGTCCGCCGCGGGATGGGGGGACTGCGTTCTGCCTCAGGTCGAGATGCATATTGCGGATTACTGTAATTTAAATTGCAGGGGATGTACGCATTTTTCTCCGATATTTGAAAAAGCGCTGCCCGATCTTGAGGGGCGGCTTTTAGATGTGCGGCGGCTGAAAGAAAAGTTTAGCTATATCCTGCATTTTTCCATTCTGGGCGGAGAACCGTTTTTAAATCAGGAGATTGCCCGGTATGTGACAAAGCTGCGCGAGATTTTGCCGGACACCTATTTACAGATCGTGACGAACGGACTGTTGATTCCGTCGCTGGATCAAACAGTCTTGGACACTATCCGAGAGAACCGTGTCGTGGTGAGTATTTCGGAGTATAAACCGACGCACCGCATGATCGGGCAGATACGCGATATCTTGGAAGCAAACGGCATTGACTATATCATCCGCCCGTTTGAGAGCAAAGAAAAATTCTTAAAGCCGCTCACCTTAAGCGAGCACACCGTTCATCCGCACAAGTGTATCTCCAACGGATGTGTCAACATCTGGGAGGGAAAGATTGCCAGATGTCCGACTTTAATGTACATAGATAAGTTTAATGAGACGTTCGGCACCAATTTGCCCAATCAGGGCATTATGGAGCTTGCAAACTGCCCGTCGGGGGCTAAGCTGTTGGAAGAATTGGCGAAAGAGGTGCCGCTTTGTGGGCACTGTGTCGCCTGTGAGATCGAGTGGGAGAATTGTAAGGCAAAGCCGGTTCTTAATGACTTTGCCGCGGAAGATTAGCGTGGAACATGAGGGGACCTATGAAGACAATCGCGATGTATTTACCCCAATTTCATAGAATACCGGAAAATGATGCCTGGTGGGGAGAGGGATTTACGGAGTGGACGGCCGTGAGAGCGGCAAAACCGCTGTTTGTGGGCCACTCACAGCCTAATGTGCCGTTTGGAGCGCATTATTATGATCTGTCCGAGAAAAGCACGATGGAATGGCAGGCCGCGCTCGCTAAGAAGTACAGGGTAGACGGATTTTGTTTTTATCACTATTACTTTAAAGACGGGCGCAGGATTCTCGAAAAGCCGGCGGAACATCTGTTGCAATGGAAAGATATTGATATGCCGTTTTGCTTTTGCTGGGCCAACGAGACGTGGGCGAGGACGTGGAGCAATGTAGGCGATAAGAACAGCTGGGGCGATAAGTTTGAGACGGAAGGGGCCAATGAACATGCAAACGACGGCGTCCTGCTACAGCAGGATTATGGGGAGGAGGATGCCTGGAACAAGCATTTTTATGAACTGCTGCCGTTCTTTTTGGACAGCCGCTATATCACCTGCGAGGGGCGTCCGGTGTTTCTCCTGTATAAACCGGAAAAAATCTTCTGCCTTCAGAGGATGCTGGAATGTTGGGGCAGGCTGGCAGTCCGCGAGGGGATAGCGCGCCCCTATGTAATCGGCGTCAACATCAACCATCACATCAGAGGCGTCGACGCTGTTTTGCTTTTGGGGCCGTCGGCGTACCGGGATGTTGAGCTGGCAGGCCGCAGGATGAACACCTGCCGAAAAGAGGGCGTCACGGTGGAACAGTACGGACAGCTCTGTGAGATGGGACTGGACGCGCCCCGCGTAGACGGCGCAGCGACATATTTCAGCGTCGTCGCCGGATACGACGATACGCCGCGCAGAGGAAACGGCGGCTGTCTGGTGGAGGGGAGAACCCCGGAGCTGTTTGAGGCGTGTCTAGAGCGGATGTTAGAAAAGAGCGCGGCCGCCGGCAATGAATTTTTGTTTCTCAATGCCTGGAATGAGTGGGGCGAGGGCATGTATCTGGAACCGGATGAGAAAAACGGTTTTTTGTATCTCGAGGCGGTGAAGCGGTGCGCCGAACGCCTAGAGAGCCGCATCGGCGAGCCGTTTGAGGGGCCGGGGCGCGTAGCGCCGGAGACTGCCGACATGAGAAAGCGAATTGCACAGTTTCGGAAAAATTATGAGCTGTTGAATCACTGGCTTAAGTTAAAGGAGCAGGGCAGGCGTCTTTCGCAGTATTTATCGGAGCGCGGCTATAACAGGATAGCCATCTATGGCTGGGGCGAACTGGGGAAACACCTGTACGAGGAGTTAAGGGCGTCGGAGATTGAAGTCGTGTGCGTCATCGACCGCTGTGCAAAGCCGGACGGCAAAACCGTTTCCGTCGATGAGTTTGGGGAAGGGGTTTACGATATAGCAGCCGTTGTGGTAACGGCTATTTATGATTTTGACAATATTTATCATGTACTTCGAGAGCGGGTGGGCTGTGCGATTCTCTCGCTCGAAGAAGTGGTTTGGAGTTAGCGTGAGCAGTAGGAAGAGTCTTTCGGTGATCGTACCCGTTTACAATATGGAGGCGCATTTAAGAAAATGTTTGGACAGTATCTGCGCGCAGACCTGTGCAGATCTTGAGATCGTGCTGGTGGACGACGGCTCGACCGACGGCAGCGGGGCAATCTGCGACGCGTATGCCAAAAGGGATCGGCGCGTGCGGGTGCTGCATCAAAAGAACTGCGGCGTTCTGCGGGCAAGGCACAATGGTTTACTGTCCTGTGAAAGTGTGTATGCGACATTTGTGGATGCCGATGACTGGCTTGACGCCGACGCCTATGAACAGACCGAACGTTTCCGGGAGAATGGCATAGACGTGATTGTGTTTGGCAAAATCCTCGAGAGAGGCAGGCGGGGCAGGACGTTTCCGAAATCGAACTATGTATACGGTGCGTACAGCCGGGCGCAGATCGAACAGGATATTTATCCCACGATGATATGGGATGTCCCAAATAGCAGAACAGGAATCACGCAGTCGCTGTGCGACAAAATCATCAAGCGTGATCTATTGCTTGCCAGTTATGCCCTGACAGGGGAGATCGGAAAACTTCATTATGGCGAGGACCCGATGATCTTATACCCGCTGATGCAATGGGCGCAGTCCATGTATATCATGGAAGAAAATCTCTACCATTACCGCAAAGAAACGGATGAGCTGCCGGCCTATCTTCGCAACGACGATTTTTTTGATATGCTCTATACCTGGTATCGTCATCTGACTGCCCATGTCACCAAAATTCCCGGGGCTAAAAAGCAGATCGAGTATCTATATATATATCTGGCGGAGGCGAGAAAAGACTATTACGGGGATATCACGGTGCAGGGCGAGTATATGTTTCCGTTTGAGCTGGTGCCGGCCGGATGTAAAGTGGTGCTCTGGGGAGCGGGGAAAGTCGGGCGAATCTACCGCGGGCAGATAGAGCGCCTTCGCTACTGTGATGTCGTCGCCTGGGTCGATAGTAATGACTGCGCATACAGCGCGCTTGGCGTGCAGAGTACAAAGATTGTCGACCTGCATCTGGAGTTTGACTATATCGTGATCGCCATCTATTCGCAGGCTGTGAAGGATGCGGTCACCGAACAACTGAAACAGCGGGGAATCCCTGGCGATAAAATCGTGTGGCATGATGTTTAGAGCGCCAAGAGCTGCTGACGCTTATGGCAAGGGCTGTAACATATGACAATTTTGTGAAGGAGGCGGCGCGTGAAAGAAAATCTATTTCATTTGGACAATTTTATAGCGGAATATGTGACAAAGCGGAAAGAGAGTATGTTTTTGCCGGATATTGAACGGTATCAGGATGAGCTGTCGGGCAGGATTGCCGATCGGACCGTGCTTGTCATAGGCGGAGCGGGCAGCATAGGCTCCTCGTTTATCCGTGCCATTCTGCCTTACCGCCCGCGCGCTCTGGTCGTTGTCGACCTCAACGAAAATGCGCTGGCTGAACTCACCAGAGATTTGCGCAGTTCTAAGGAGCTTAATGTGCCAGACGATTATGTGACCTACCCGATGGATTATGCCTCCGCGGTGTTTGAGAAAATGTTCATCGGCAGAGGCGGATTTGACATTGTGGCGAATTTTTCTGCGCACAAACATGTGCGAAGTGAAAAAGACATCTATTCGATCGAAGCGCTGCTTGCCAACAACGTGCTTCACGCTAAGGAACTGCTGGATTTGATCGCCAAGTACCCGCCGCAGGCATACTTTTGTGTGTCCACGGACAAGGCGGCCAACCCGGTTAATATCATGGGGGCGAGCAAGCGGCTGATGGAAGATTTGATCTTTGCATATTCCGACTGCTTCCCGGTCAAGACGGCCAGGTTTGCCAACGTAGCTTTTTCCAACGGTTCCCTTCCGGCCGGTTTTCTTGCGAGGATTGCCAAGCGGCAGCCGCTTGGCGCGCCGTCGGATGTCAGACGCTACTTTGTGTCCCCGGCGGAGAGCGGACAGATCTGTATGCTGGCCTGTATGCTGGGCGAAAACAGAGAGATCTTTTTCCCGAAACTGGAGCAGGCGCAGATGATGACGTTTGACGGCATCGCGACGGCGCTGCTTCGCGCGCACGGGTATGAGCCGTTGCTTTGCGCTTCCGACGAGGAGGCCGTGGAGGCGGCCGCCGGTCTAAGAGACGGGGCAGGGCGTTATCCCGTGCATTATTCTATCTCCGACACCTCGGGGGAAAAAGCGTTCGAGGAGTTTTATGTGGCTTCGGAGACGGTTGATATGGACCGCTTTGCATCCCTTGGCGTAATCACCAGAAAGGACAGGCCGGGGCGGGATAGGATCGCAGAGCTTTTAGGTGAGCTGGGCACAGTTTTGGAGCGGCACAATGTGCAAAAGGAGGATATCGTAGGCGTTCTGTGCCGTTATCTGC
>CAJTYI010000005.1:45920-56284 GCA_910584215.1 uncultured Roseburia sp.
GAGACGGGAAAGTCCTTGGACGGCAAGATGTGAGCGTTTGGCTAGGATGCGGGAGGACAGAATGAGACAGTTGATACCGTTATCGGTCCCCAATTTTGAGGGGAATGAAAGAAAATATGTCGATGATGCGATTGAGCAGGCATGGGTGTCCACGGGCGGCGCTTATATCGAGCAGTTGGAGAGGGAGCTTTCCGCGTTTCTTCACACCAAACAGACAGTGGCCGTTCAGAGCGGTACAGCAGCGCTGCATCTGTGCCTGATGGAGGCGGGGGTGCGGCCCGGCGACCTGGTGCTTGTGCCGCCGCTTACGTTTATCGCGGCCGTCAATCCCATCCGCTATCAGGGTGCGAACCCGGTCTTTATCGACTGCGACGACAGTCTGTGCATCGACCCGCGCAAGCTTGAGGCTTTTTGTGAAAATGAGTGTACGCTGGAGGACGGCAGGCTTGTGTACCGGGAGAACCAAAGGACAGTCCGCGCTTTGGTTGTCGTGCATGTATTTGGCAATATGGCGGATATGGATGCGATTATGGAGACGGCCAGAGCGTATCATTTGACCGTGATTGAGGACGCTACGGAGGCGCTTGGAACCTATTACACGGACGGAGCGCTGCGGGGAAAGTACGCGGGGACCATCGGCGATTACGGTGCGTTTTCTTTTAATGGCAATAAGATAATCACCACCGGAGGCGGGGGCGCTGTCACGGCGGGAGAGCCGCGGGCGCTTGCACATATCCGCTATCTTTCGACCCAGGCCAAGGACGATCCGCAGTATTATATTCACCATGAGGTCGGATATAACTACCGGATGACAAATTTGCAGGCGGCGTTAGGCGTGGCCCAGATGGAGGAACTGCCGGATTTTATCGAGAGAAAGAAAAAAAATTATGATCTCTATGCGCGTCTGTTTGCGGATTGCAACTTGTGCAGGCTGCTGCCGTTTCGCGAGAAAACCTCATCGAACCGGTGGTTTTATGCGCTGGAGATCGACACGGAGCGCGTACATGCGCCGATGCAAACGATCATTGCTGAACTGCAGGAACAGGGCGTGCAGACACGCGCTGTCTGGGGACTGATCTCAGACCAGAGGCCATATGTACACGAGACGGTTTATCAGCTGGAGAGGGCGCCGCACTATGCAAACCGCGTCATCAATATACCGTGCAGTACCAATATCACAGAAAAGGAGATCGTATATGCTGCGGACACCATCAAGCAGCTGCTGCGAAAACTTGCCGATGGAATTTGAAGAACGGAAGAAATATCTGGGAAGCGCTAAATTAACTATTATCGAGGCCATGCAAAAAATTGACCAGAATAACCGGGGCATCTTATATATCGTCGAAGAGAGCGGGGAGATGCTCGGCAGCCTGACGGACGGGGATATCCGCAGGTGGATTATTAGGACGGGAAAGCTCGACGGGTGTGTGGAACAGGTGATGTATGCCAATACAAAATATCTGACAGAAAACGAGCGTGAGAGCGCCATGGAGTATATGCTGGCTGAAAATCTCTCCTCCGTCCCCATCCTTGGCGCCGACAGGGAGATCGTCGATATTATCTTCCGCGACGGGAGCGGGAGAGCCGATGCGCGAGCGAGCGGCAATGCACTCTTGGGGATTCCGGTCGTGATTATGGCCGGAGGAAAGGGCACGAGGCTTTACCCGTTTACGAAGATTCTGCCCAAGCCGCTGATACCGATTGGGGATATCCCGATCTTAGAGCGGATTATCGAGCGGTTTTGCGCCTACGGCGCCGATCAATTTTATCTGACCGTAAATTATAAAAAAGAAATGATCAAATCATATTTTAATGAGCTTGCTCCCGCTTATGGGCTGCGCTATGTCGAGGAGGAGCTTGCTCTGGGTACGGCGGGAAGCCTTCGCCTGATCGAGGAGAAATTTGATGTTCCCGTCATCGTCAGCAACTGCGACACGCTGATCGAGGCGGATTATGAAAAGGTGCTGGCTTATCACAGAGAATCCCATAACGCCCTGACGATCGTGGCGGCGCTGAAGAATACGACGATCCCTTACGGCGTGATACACTCCAAGGAGCAGGGAATTGTGTCGTCCATGGAAGAGAAGCCCTGTATGTCCTATTTTATCAATACCGGGATGTACGTCATCTGCCCGGAGTACATAAAGAGAATTCCAAAAGGGCGCGTATACCATATGACAGATCTTGCGGAGGCGCTCATCGCGGACGGATGCAAAGTCGGCATGTATCCCATCAGTGAAAATTCTTTTTGGGATATGGGCGAGTTTAAAGAGATGAAAAAAATGGAAGACAGAATCAATCACGGTTTTGTCCGCGGTTGAAAGGAGCGTGCGTTTATGAGCCGGACGGTATTTGTTGTGCACTGTGTGGATACGGAGGGGCCTCTCTATGAGACGCCTGCCGTGCCTTTTGAACAGATCAAAAATATTTTTGGGATAGAGATAGAGCCTTCGCGGGAAAATTTGATCAGGCTGCAAAATGGAGAGCTTGACCTGGGAGGAAAAGAGGAGGCCATTAAAAATTTAGTCGATCTGCACCGGATTACGACCAGGGGAACCTGGGAGGAGATTGACGAAATGCTGGCACAGGTGACGTCCGAAGCGTACCGCAGGCAGCTTTTGGACGCTGACGGAAACGGGTGGGTGTTCAATTGGTTTTGCATGGATCATGTCGGCTTTACCGGCAACAATCCGCGCAGGAGGGACGCCGGATACCACCGGATTTTTGATCATTATGCAGCGCTGGCCAAAAAGCAAAATGCAGGCGATTTTATCGGTTTTCATTATCATCCGCTTCCCATATCCGGCAACTACAATGATTCCGGGACCTCATACTGGGGCGGCGAAAATCTCAATCAGATACTGACGCGCAAGATCATCGACCGCGGTTGGTTCCCGAGTGCGTTTCGCCCGGGATTTCACACCGAGCGGCCCGATTCCCACTGGTTTTTAGAACAATGGATACCGTTTGATTATGGAAATCAGGCATGCGAAGCAAGCGAGACGGGGCAGACCGATCTGGAAAACGGAAGATTTGGCGATTGGAGGTATGCGCCGCTGGAATGGTATCCCTATCATCCGTCGCACGACGACTATCAGAGCAAGGGAAGCTGTAGGAGATGGATTGCGCGCTGCCTGAATATGTATGCGAGAACCAGACAGATCACACAGCAGGATGTGGAGGCGGCGTTTGTGGCGGCTTCTGCGGGGGACGATACGATCTTGTCTTTTACTGATCACGATTATAAAGATATGGCGTTTGAGATTGACAGGGTCAGAGATATGATCGCGGCGGCTTCTGCGAAGTATCCCGGGGTTCGCTTTGTCTACGCCAATGCGGTGGAGGCGATGCGAAAAGCGTTAAAGCTGCCGTATCAGGACTTTTCTCTGGACGCATACACCGTGAAAGGCGAGGGACCCAGACGTCTTGTCGTGAAAGTGGATGCAGATATTTTTGGACCGCAGCCGTTTTTAGCGCTGAAAACAAAAGATGGGCGCTATATTTGGGAGAATTTTGATGTGTCCGTCCCAAGGCGCGAGTGGAGTTATACATTTGACTCCAACACGATCGACTTGCAGGAGATTGATACGATCGGCGTGGCGGCCAATCATGCCTGCGGGATAGCCCGGGTAGTTTTGCTGCGCGATGGCCGCAGAGAAGCATATGCCTATCAAACATGAGAACTTTAGAATAAGGGCAATGCATCGTCGATTAAAGCCAATGTGGCCGATGGAAATTCAGGCAAGTCATTTGGCGAAATATGAACAGGTCAGTACACTAGAAGCGCTGGTCCCGGACGGAGGAGGAACATGAGAAAATTAATTCTTGTCGGAGGCGGAGGCCACTGCAAATCCGTGATCGATACGGTACGGCGTCTGCAAAGATACGACGAAGTTGTCATTGTAGACGCGGCGTATCCCGACTGCCGCAAGGTGCTCGATGTCGTAGCCGTCGGTGATGACGCGGCGCTGCCGGAACTTAAAAAAGCGGGATTTGACGAGGCATTCGTCTCGGTGGGCAGCGTAAAGAGTACTGCGCTTCGGCGGTCTTTGTACCGGCAGTTAAAAGAATACGGTTTTTCGCTGCCTGCTATCGTTGACCCGTCGGCATGTGTTTCACCGTATGCGAGACTGGCCGAAGGCGTATTTGTCGCAAAAGGAGCTGTGGTTAATGCGGACGCTAAGATTGGACGGATGGCGATCGTCAATACGAGGGCGGTCGTGGAGCACGATTGTGTGGTCGGAGATTTTGCACACGTCGCGGTGGGCGCGGTTTTATGCGGGGGCGTGAGCGTCGGAATCGATGTGCTGATCGGAGCGGGGGCAACGGTCATTCAGGGGATTGGCATAGGCGACGGCGCGATCGTGGGCGCAGGGAGCACGGTGGTGCGCGGCGTCAGAGCAGGTCAAAATGTAAAGGGACTGGTGAAGTGAGGATGAGCAGGATATTGATTATCGCGGAGGCGGGCGTCAACCATAACGGTGATCTGAAAATGGCGGAGGAGATGATACGGACGGCCAAGGACTGCGGCGCGGATATCGTTAAATTTCAGACGGCGAAACTGGATGCGCTTGTGTCAAAGCGGGCAGCGATGGCGGATTATCAGAAAAAGAATACGGGACGCGAACAGTCGCAAAAGGAGATGCTTAAAAAACTCCTTTTGCCGTTTGAAGATTTTACCCATCTTTTCGCCTGCTGCCAGGAAAATGGGATACAATTTCTCTCCACCCCGTTTGATTTGGAGAGTATCGATTTTTTGGATGGGATGGTCGAATTGTGGAAAATCCCGTCGGGTGAGATCACCAATTATCCGTATCTGGCGAAGATCGGGCAGACAGGAAAGAACGTGCTCTTATCCACCGGCATGAGCGACTGCGGTGAGATACGGCAGGCGGTGGATACGCTGCGGGAGTATGGCACGTCTAAGATCACGCTTTTGCACTGCACGAGCGAATACCCGGCGCCGCTTCAAGAGGTCAATCTGCGTGCCATGGGAGCCTTGCAAAAAGAGTTTTCCTGTCCCGTCGGTTATTCCGATCATACACAGGGGATCGCGGTCGCCCTGGCCGCAGCGGCCACGGGGGCGGTGGTGATCGAGAAGCATTTTACGCTCGATCGGTGTCTGCCGGGGCCTGACCATAGGGCGAGCCTGGAGCCGCGCGAATTTAAAGAAATGGTCGAAGGCATCCGTGCGATCGAGCTGGCGCTGGGGGATGAGGTCAAGGCGCCGACGGCGTCGGAGCAAAAAAACAGAGAAGTTGCCCGCAAGAGTATTGTCGCGGCGAGAGCGATCGCAAAAGGGGAACGGCTGACGGAGGAAAACCTGACGACGAAGAGGCCGGGAAACGGGATATCGCCGATGCGGTGGAGAGAGGTGCTGGGAAAGCGGGCCGTGCGGGATTTCATGGAGGATGATTTGATCGAATTATGAAAAAGATTGCAATAGTGACTTCCACGAGGGCTGACTACGGAATACTCACACCGTTGATTCGCGCCGTGCATGAAGAGGATGAGCTCGAACTGAGACTGATGGTGACGGGGACTCATTTGTCGGGGGCGTTTGGGGATACGGTTTCGATGATCGAGGAGGACGGTTTTCCGATTGCCTGCCGGGTGCCGATTATGGAGGAGGGAAATCTGCCGTGCGATATCTCCGTTATGATGGCAAATGCGCTGTGCTCTTTTGCGCGCATTTTTGCGGCCGAGCGGCCTGACTTTCTGGTACTGTTGGGCGATCGGACGGAGATGCTTGGCGTCGCTGCGGCGGCGGTAAACGAGCGCATACCGATTGCCCATATTCACGGCGGCGAGGTCACAGAGGGAGCGGTGGACGACTGCATCCGGCACGCGCTTAGCAAGATGAGCTACCTGCATTTTACCGCGGCGGAGATTTACCGCAGAAGAGTGATTCAGCTTGGCGAGAGCCCCAAGCGGGTATTTAACGTCGGGGCGCTTGGGGCGGAGAATATTTTACATGCCAATCTGATGGAGGAGCCGGAAGTGCGGGAGTTTTTGTCGATTCCAGGACACATGCCCTATGCTGCCGTGACCTTTCACCCGGTAACGCTCGAGGCTTTTACGGCGGAGCAGCAGGTGAGAGAACTCTGCCAGGCTATGGAGAGCAGGGCGGATATCTTTTATCTGATTACCATGGCCAACGCAGACGTCGGCGGCGATGACGTCAACCGTTTGTTCCGCAGCTTTGCGGGAGATCACACGACAAACGTGAAGATGGTTTCTAATCTTGGGATGCGTTGGTATCTGAGCGCGGTAAAATATGCCTCGTTTGTGCTCGGCAATTCGTCGAGCGGAATTATTGAGGCCCCGGTGCTTGGAACGCCCACGGTGAATATCGGTGACAGACAAAAAGGCAGGTGTATGCCAAAGACAGTCATCTGCTGTGAGCCGGAGTGCGGGAGTATAAAGGACGCGATGCACAGGGCGGAGGAAATGGCACATGAGCCTGTTTTTCTGTATGGAGACGGCAGCACGTCGCAGAAAATCGTAGCGATCATAAAGCGATTTTTGCTGCCGAAAGCTGTGGATCTCAAAAAAGGGTTTTACGATATTTATGGAGGTTAGCGGGATGGACAGAAAAGAGTACTGGAATCAGGAATACACGAAATACTGGAAAGCGGCGACGACGGAAGCCAACAGCGAGGGAGCCGTAAGCCACATCAAAAAAACGACGGAGGGAGATTATAAGACGCCGGGCGAGGAAGTGATGATTCGCTTTTTTGAGACGCTACAATATGAGAAAACGGACAGGCTTTTGGATTACGGATGCGGTTTTGGACGGTTCTACCCGTTTTTTGGGACACGCACCGATTATTACGGGATCGACATCTCGCAGAGTATGATCGACGAATGTGTGAGAAGATTTCCCGAGAGCGCCGGTAAGTTTACCGTGGCCGAGGGCGAAGAACTGCCGTTTGCGGACAATTATTTTGATAAGATCATCTGTTTTGGTGTGTTTGACGCCTGTTATCAGGAGAGCGCGCTTTCCCAGATGCTGCGCGTCTGCCGTACGGGAGGTACGATTCTGATTACGGGAAAGAACACACGCTATCATGCAAACGATGAGCAGGCGCATATAGCCGAGGAGGCGGCCAGGGGCAAGGGGCATCCCAATTATTTTACGGACCTCAGCAATATGGAGGAGCAGCTAAAACCGTACGTTACATTCAAACAGCGGCGCTACTATGCCTATCGCGGCGATTTTGCCAACGACTGCTATACGGACGTGATGCCGGAGCGGTTTTATGAGTGGGCGCTTGTTCTGGAAAAGAAGCGGCATGCGTCCGCTGCATTTGAACCATTTGCGGACGCGTATTCGGATACCTGGAGGGCGAAGACAAATTAAGGGAACATGCCAAAAGTGTGATTGGGAGGATGCGAAGTGAAAGTTTTGATTGTCGGCTACGGCTCTATGGGAAAACGCAGGATACGTCTTTTGCAGCAGTTAGAGCGCGGCGCTGAGTTTCTCTGTGTGGACAAAAATCCGTCGCGGCTGCGGCAGGCCGGCGAACAGGGGCTGCGGGCATATGAAGATTTAGCGCAGGCGCTCGAAGAGAAACCAGAGCTAGCGTTTGTCTGCACATCGCCCGGCAACCATGCCGGGATTATTTTAAAGCTGGTGGAAGCCGGGATACATGTATTTACGGAGCTCAATCTGGTGGATCATGATTATGGACGTATCATTGCGCTGGCAGAGGAGAGAAATACCGCGGTATTTATGTCGAGCACGATGCTCTATGACAAGAGAATAGAGACGATTGACCGGTTGGTGAAAGCGCAGGAAAAGCCGCTCACCTATCTGTACCATGTGGGCCAGTATCTGCCGGACTGGCATCCCTGGGAGAGCTATAAGGATTTCTTTATCGGCAAAAAAGAGACGAACGGCGTCCGGGAGATCTTGGCGATTCAACTGCCGTGGCTTTTGCACACGTTTGGAAAGATAGAAGAGCTGTCTGTGATGTCGCACAGATGTACAAAGCTGGAGATTGATTTTGACGACAGTGTATCGGTGACATTCCGGCATGAGAGCGGCGCGGTCGGTGTATTTGTCGCGGATACTGTTTCGAGAAAGGCGGCGGTGCATCTGGAGATTATCGGCGAGGATATCCATTTATTGTGGGACGGACACAACGACGATCTGTGTATCTATGATCTGGAAAAGAAAACGATGCGTCCGGTGGAGACTTACGACGCCGCAGAACACGCCGACGGTTATGCCGATCATATTATCGAAAACCGTTATGCGGACGAGATCGCCGATTTTCTTGCCATGGTGTATCAGAACAAGACGCCGCGCTATTCTCTTGCGAATGATCAGTATACCTTAAAGATCATTGATGAGATTGAGGGACACAGATGAAAGTTTTATTTACTGGGCTTGGTTCGATCGCCAGGCGCCACATCAAAAATTTAAGAGAGCTGTGCCAGGACAGCGTCCATATCACGGTGCTGCGAAGCGGCAGGGGGGCGGAGCCAGACAGGGAGACGGCAGGGTGGATAGATCGAATCGTATACCGGTCGGTGGAGTTAGAGCGCCGCTATGACGCGGTGTTTATCACCAACCCGACCGCGATGCACTACGATACCCTGCTTGCCTATCAGGATAAGAGTGATTGCTTTTTTATCGAGAAACCCGTGTTTGCTACGGGCGAGGAGGACATCAGCCCATTTTTGTGGCCGGAGAAAGTGTACTATGTCGCCTGTCCGCTGCGCTACACGAACGTGATACGGTATCTGAAAGAACAGATTGATTTTTCCCAGATTTATGCCATGCGCTGTATTTCGTCGAGTTATCTGCCAAACTGGCGTCCGGGAACGGATTACCGCGATACTTACAGTGCGCACCGCAGCATGGGCGGCGGCGTCTCTGTGGATTTGGTGCATGAGTGGGATTATATTTGTTATCTGGCCGGGGTGCCAAGAGAGGTCAAAAGCCTGATCAAGAAAAAGTCCCGCCTGGAAATAGATGCGGATGATATCGCGGTTTATATTGCCGATTACGCGGACAAGGTCGTGGAATTGCATCTGGACTATTTTGGCAGAGAGACCATCCGAAAAATGGAGCTTTTTGGTGAGGAGGACACGATCTATGCAGATCTGCATCATCAAAAAATAGAATGGGCCGGGCAGGGGAGGGTTCTTGATCTGTCACAGCAGAGAGATGAATACCAAAAAAGGGAGCTGGAGCATTTTCTTCAGATTGCCGCGGGAACGTGTGCCTGCGACCATGATATCCGAAAGGCGTGCGAGGTGCTGCGCATCACAAGGGGAAAAAATGTTTGTCTATGATACAGGAGGCAGAGATGAATGTATTATTTACCGTCTGCGGGCGGGCAGGTTCAAAGGGGTTTCAAAATAAGAATCTAAAGGAGCTGCGTCAGGTGCCGCTGCTTTATTATACGTTGGCTGCCATCCGTCTTTATCGGGACGCACATCCGGATGATCGTGTGTCGGTGGCGCTCAATACCGACAGCGGGGAGTTAATCGGGCAGGCCCAAAGGCAGACTATTGTCCCCGGGATTTCTGTAGTGGAAAGGAAAGCGGAGCTGGCGGGGGATACCACGCCAAAGGTGGATGTGATAAAAGACACCTACCTTGCACTCAGGCTGGAAAAGCGTATTGACGTGGTCGTAGATCTCGATATCACGTCTCCGATGCGCCGTGTCTTAGATATAGAACAGGTGCTGGCTGAGTACCAATCGAGCGAGTCGTATGATTTGGTCTACAGCGTCGTCCATGCCAGGCGCAGCCCGTATTTTAATATGGTGGAAAAGAAGCAGAGCGGCTATTATGAAAAAATCTGCCGGTCAGCTTATACCGCAAGGCAGCAGGCGCCGGCGGCCTATGAATTGAACGCCAGTATCTATGCGTACCGCCCGCGATTTTTGGAGTCGGAGATACAAAAAACCATTTTGGATTACAGATGCGGTATCGCGGTCATGCCGGACTATCTGGTACTGGATATCGATTCGGAGGAAGATTTTTTGATGATGGAGCATCTTCATCCATACTATTGCAGGCAGGACGCGGCGCTTGCAGCCGTCTATCAGACTGCCGCGGGAGAGTAGCGGGGGTTTGTCATGAGATACAGCACAGAACATCAAAGAAATATTGCATTTGACCTGCTGCAGTTTAGGCGGAATGAATGGTCGGTCAGAGAATGTTTTGCGCAGGGAGAGCCGCTTGTCATCTATGGCCTGGATTTTTTGGGCAGGGAGCTTTATTTTGAGCTCAAAGAGTGGGTCAATGTCCTCTGTTTTATCGACCGTTCCCACGATATGGAGCAGTTTGAGCGGCTGCCGGTGTACGGGCTGGACAATGCAGCGCTGCCGCCCTTGATGAGCTCT
>CAJTYI010000005.1:56294-70488 GCA_910584215.1 uncultured Roseburia sp.
TTATCGGCAAGTGAAAGTTCTGGTGATGGTTTTATCGGATTGGAACAATATCGCCGGTGGAATCCGCCAGCGATTTGAAAATGCCGTGCCGGTATCCGTCTATGCGCTGACCGCCGCGTGTAAGCTGCGGCACAGGGATTTTGCGCGGCGCATACAGCCGCTTGCGCTGGAGCTTGTCAAAAAGATAACAGCGAATGAGCCGGCGAAGATCGGCAAGATCGTATTGGTCGGAACTTCCTATACGCAGATGCTTAGTTTCCTGGCGCTGCCGGACTGGCAGAATGCCTTATATATTGCGGAACATTTTTTCCCGGCGGCGGTTGCAGAAAAGATGACGGAGCACGATATTCCATGTCTTTACGAACAGTCTGCCGGAGAATTCTACGATATCTGCTATCTGATCGCCGCCTACGCCAGAGAGCACGACATTCCGGTGTACGGACATGACCATATGTTTCTCGCGCGGGCCTTTTTGGAAAATTCTCTCACAGTGATCGAGGACGGCGACGCGAATTATGCGTTTCGCCATGCGGTGACTTACCAGACGATGTTAGATGACAGAAGGGTTTATTATCCGTTTGGGTTTGACCCCCTGGTGCGTAAGGTGATTTTGACCGGGCTTATGAAGGTGCCGGCGGAGCTTACGCAAAAAGCGGTGTGTATCGAACCGTCTGCGCTGTGGAGGGACAAGAGTGAGCCGGAAAAAAGAATCATTGCCGATTTGTTTTCTTTCCCCTATGACGAGATTTTAAAGCTGGTGGAGGAGGGGAGAGATTTCTTGTTTTTGACGGAAGCCTATTCGTTTATGAACGGCGACGATGTCATTTCCGACCAAGAGCAGGTCAGGATGTACCGTGAACTGCTGGCCCAATATGACAGCGAGCGCGTCCTGATAAAGCCTCACCCGTCAGATCACGTGGACTACGGCAGGCTGATGCCGGAATACAAGATTTTGCCAAAACAGTTTCCGATTCAGATGATTACCTGGACGGGCATTGCATTTCAAAAAATTGTTGTCATGTGGGGCACCACATGTATGCATATATTTTCGGATGGATACGAGATGGATGTGCACAAGGACATTCTCTACCGCTATGGGATACTGCATTGAGAAAAGGTTAGATATGTTCTGCCGGCGCGGGAAATTGCATTTGGGTAAGTTTGACATGCAATCATTGTGACAGTATGCGTTGTGAAATTTTGCCGTATTAAATGAGTGTTTAGAAATGGGGGCGGAAATGGATTTAGTAATTTATGGAGCGCAGGGTATGGCCCTTGGCGCGTACGAGGCGATCAGCAATTTGTATCCCCAGAGAAAGATCCGCTGCTTTCTGGTGACAGAGCGCGACATCAATGCAGGGACTGTATTAGGAGTGCCGGTGGATACATTGGATGCATTTGCGGATGGACTTTCCCAGGAAGAGAAAAATGAGATTGAAGTTTTGATTGCGACGCCGGAGAATGTGATGCCGGAAATTGAAAAGCGTCTGGAGGAGCGCGGACTGCGCGCGCATGTGCGTTTGACCTCCGTGCGCTGGGCGAATCTTATGAGCTATCATTATGCGTGTGATAAAAATTATCTGCCGCTTGCAGCGCTGCCGGTCGGATATCACAGAGCCAATCTCCATGTCCTGATGGCTAAATTTTACAAAGACAAGCCGCTGTCTGCGCCGTACCGTGTCCCGGACTGGATTACGCCGATTCAGGTGGGGGCCGCGCTGTGCGAGGAGCGGGTGGCGGACCTTGTGGACTGTGACGGGGAGAATATATCGGAGAAAAATAAAAATTATTCTGAGCTGACCGCGCTCTATTGGATGTGGAAGAATAAACTGTCGGAAAAATCGGTCGCTGACGGCGGCGATTATTACGGCCTGGTACATTACCGGAGAATTTTGGATTTGTCGCAGGACGATGTTTTTCGCCTGACGGACAACGGTGTGGACGCGGTACTGCCCTACCCCATGCCCTATGAGCCGAATATCGAATCGCATCACATGCGTTATCTGAAAGAGGAAGACTGGAACGCTGTTTTGTCTGCCCTTGAAGAATTGCAGCCGCAATACGCACAAAAATTTCCGGCGGTTTTGGGGCAGCGTTATTTGTACAATTACAATATCGTCGTGGCGCGCCAATCGGTCTTGGAGGAGTATTGCAGTTGGCTGTTTCCCATATTGGAGAGAGTCGAACAGATTGCCCCGGATGGCGCCAATCGGGCAGATCGCTATATCGGTTATGTCGCGGAAACGCTGGCTACTTTATATTTTATGGTAAACCGTGATGTGCTTCGTATCGTACATGCGGGGTGCAGATTTTTGGTTTGAGCACAATGATTTAGCAGGGAGAATACATAGATGGATTTTGAATTGACAGCCTCCATGATGTGTGCCAATTACGGCAATTTGGAGCAGGAAGTAAAAAGCTTGGAGGAGGGCGGCATTGACTCTTTTCATATTGATATCATGGACGGGCGCTATGTGCCTAATTTTGCCATGTCTTTAAACGACATGCGCTATATCGCGGGCGCGACGGCAAAGCCGCTGGATGTGCATCTGATGATTGAGCATCCGAATAACCATATCGGTCTGTTTTTGAGCAGTCTGCGCCCCGGCGATACGGTCTACATCCATCCGGAAGCTGAATATCATCCGTCTACCACACTGCAGTACATCATCAATGCGGGTATGACACCGGGGATCGCCATTAATCCGGGCACGTCGGTGGAGACGATCATGGAAATGCTGCGCATTGTAAAAAAAGTCCTGGTGATGTCCGTCAATCCCGGGAATGCGGGACAAATGTACCTGCCGTACGTCGGAAAAAAGATCACCAAACTGCTGGCGATGAAAGAGGACATGGACTTTGAGATCTACTGGGACGGGGCCTGCGGCGCCGATAAGATACTCGAATACGCGCCGAAGGGCGTGCGGGGTTTTGTGCTCGGCACCACGCTTTTGTTTGGCAAGGAAAAATCTTACGCGGAAACGCTCGAGAATATTCGCCAGTTGAAATTTTAGACGCGCAAGCGGGCGGAAAGGAAATGCCAGGATAAAGCAGGGAAATTAAAAAAAGGAAATGTGCCGCGAATTTGAGTGGACAGCAACCATGATCAATGTTAATATAGGACATGACGAATGCGGTCGATCGCTTGCACGATAAGCTGTCCATGTCTTGGCAGCAGGCGGGCGTATATATTGACTAATAGGCAGGCAATCAAAGTGTCAGGGATATTTTGACAGTGCATGACAGATCGGAGTTGCGATGAACACAGCGATACTTTTGTCCGGCGGAACCGGGAGCAGGCTTGGGGGAGAGATACCAAAACAATATATCGAAGTTTGCGGCAGGCCAGTGATAGCTTATTGTCTAAAACGGCTCTGCGACAGTGCCCATATCGACAGGATTCAGATTGTTGCGGCAAAAAGCTGGCAGGCGTATATCGGTGAACAGTTGAAACAATATGATAGGAATGGCAAGTTCCATGGTTTTTCTGTGCCGGGTGAAAACCGGCAGATGTCGATTTATCATGCGCTTGTGGATATCAGAGAGGATGCGGCGGATACGGATTATGTGTTTATCCATGACGCGGCGAGACCGCTTCTGTCAGACAGACAGGTGGAGGATTGCATTACTGCGGCCGAAAAACATGAGGGGGCAATGCCGGTGCTGCCGATGAAAGATACAGTCTACGAAAGTGATGACGGGGTATCAGTGGCTAGATTGTTGGAGCGCACCAAGATATTTGCGGGACAGGCGCCGGAAGTATTTCTCTATGGAAAGTATTATGCGGCCAATCGGAGACTTTTGCCGGATCATATCCTTGCGATCAACGGCTCCACCGAGCCTGCGGTACTCGCCGGGATGGATATTGCCATGATACCGGGGGACGAGGGAAATTTTAAAATCACGACGCAGACGGACTTGGAGCGTTTTTTGGAGATCGCATCCGCATGGATTTGAGATGCGGTATCACGCGCCGGGATGTACGAAATCGGGAGGTTAGTTTGATGAAAGCATGGGTATTGCATGGGGTTGGCGATTTGCGTTATGAGGACGTAAGCGAGCCGCCCTTAGCGGAGGATGAGGTTTTAGTTGCCGTAAAAGCCGCCGGTATCTGCGGCTCCGATATCCCCCGCATTTATGAAAACGGGGCGCATCGGATGCCGCTTATTCCCGGCCATGAATTTGCGGGGGAAGTGGTGAAGGTGGGCAGCCGTGTCAAAGGCCAGTGGCTGGGCAGCCGGGTCGGGGTATTTCCGCTGATTCCGTGCAGGACATGCAGGCCGTGTCAGGACGGGGCCTATGAGATGTGCCGGGATTACAGTTATCTGGGCTCCCGCCGAGACGGCGGGTTCGCTGAATATGCTGCGGTGCCGGAGTGGAATCTGCTGCGACTGCCGGAACAGGTATCGTTTGCCCAGGCGGCAATGCTTGAGCCGATGGCGGTGGCGGTACACGCCATGCGGCGTGTGCAGATTGCGCCGACCGATACCGTTGTCGTGGCGGGGCTGGGAACGATCGGCCAATTGCTGACGATGTTTTTGCTGGAGCGGGGAATAGACGATATTCTTGTGATCGGAAATAAGGAGTTTCAAAGGCAGACGGCATCGCGGCTCGGTGTCTGCGGTGAACATTATTGTGACAGCAGGCGTGAGGATGTACGAAGCTTTATCATGCGCCACACGAAAGAGTACGGGGCGGATGTTTTCTTTGAATGTGTCGGACGCAATCAGACGATCTCGCAGGCGATTGATCTGGCGGCTCCTGCGGGCCAGGTCTGTCTGGTCGGCAACCCGTTTACCGATATGAATTTAGAACAAAATATTTACTGGAAGATTTTGCGGCACCAGCTTCGCGTGACCGGGACCTGGAATTCTTCGTTTTCCGGCACAGAACCTGACGGAGGAGAGCCAGACGACTGGCAGTATGTGTTACAGAAGCTGGCATCAAAGCGCATAGCTCCGCAGAAACTGATCTCTCATACATTCCCGATGCAAGAGTTGCGGCGCGGATTTGAGATTATGCGGGATAAGACCGAGGATTACATCAAGATTATGATGGCAGCGGAATAGAAAACATAAAAATTTATTGTTACAGACGGCGTAGCTTCGGCTACGCCGTTTTTTACTTTATAGGAAATTGCGTCGTCAGACGCATCAATTCTCAAGTTGCGGAGCAACTTGCAAAGAATCACGGAGTGATTCTTTTTTATGCGCAGGGGTGCGAAGTGAAAATAGCTGCTGTTGCAGCACGCACCCCGCGCGGCGAGTAGGGAAGAAATCTCCCCTACTCGATTGCCATGGATACCTAAAGAAAGCGTGCCGACAAAGTTGACGGGTGTCCGGCGCGCGGGAAAGGCGATTCTTATAGCCGATAACAGGGTGTGATAAAATGCAAAAAAAGTTATTGACAACTAACTTAAGTTAGCATATACTAACATTAAAAGCGGATGAGGAAGCAAATGGATTGTGGCGTGGAACGTTATATTGCGCTTGGCCTGTACAGAAACAGGGGAAAGGTGGGGATTATGCCGTTATCAATGGCGAAAGAAGGGGAGACAACTGTGATCAAAAAGGTGGGCGGCAGAGAGGAAACGAGAAGATTTCTTGAAAATCTCGGTTTTGTGCCTGGCGGCTCGGTGCTGGTGATTTCCAGAAATTGCGGCAGCCTGATCGTCAATGTCAAAGATTCGCGCGTGGCAATCGGCAGCGATCTGGCAAACAGAATTATAATTTAAGTATAAGATAACTGGAGGCGGTGAAGATGAAAACATTGAGAGAGATCAAGGTTGGCGAGACTGTGACAGTGGCGAAGCTGACCGGTGAGGGTGCGGTTAAGAGAAGAATCATGGACATGGGCATCACCAAGGGCGTGGAAGTTATGGTGAGAAAAGTTGCGCCCCTGGGAGACCCGGTGGAGGTCACTGTGAGAGGGTATGAGCTGTCTCTGCGAAAGGCAGATGCGGCGATGATCTTTGTGCTGTAAACATTTGCCCTGTAGTTAGTATAAACTAATATGTAGATGTTTAGAAAGATAGAAGAAACGTACCGCGGCGGCGGACGGCGCTGCAAAACCATATATGGATTAAAAAAATTGTTATACACACTAGATAGGTGTGAAGAAACAGGCAGGAGGAGGAGACAATGTCAGTAAAAATAGCTTTAGCAGGGAATCCGAACTGTGGAAAGACCACGTTATTTAACGCTCTGACCGGTTCTAATCAGTTCGTGGGCAACTGGCCCGGGGTGACCGTCGAGAAAAAGGAGGGCAAATTAAAGGGGGAGAAAGAGGTTATGATTGTGGATTTGCCAGGCATCTATTCGCTTTCCCCTTATACTTTAGAGGAAGTCGTGGCGAGAAACTACCTGATTGGCGAGCAGCCGGACGCGATCTTAAATATTGTGGACGGGACGAATTTGGAGCGCAATCTCTATCTCTCGACACAGTTACTGGAGCTTGGTATTCCGCTGGTGATGGCGGTCAATATGACGGATTTGGTAAAGAAAAATGGGGATGTGATTCGACTGGAGCGATTAAAAGAAAAGCTGGGCTGCGAGGTGGTCGAGATTTCTGCGTTAAAGGGAACCGGGGTATGGGAGGCCGCCAAGCGGGCAGTGTGGGCTGCAAAATCGAAACAAGCGCCTGTGGGCGTACATAAGTTTTCGGCTGGCGTGGAGGAGGCTGTTTGTGCCGTGGAACAAAAGCTTACGAGTGTCCCGGATGAGCAGAAACGCTTTTTTGCGGTTAAATTATTAGAGCGGGATGAGAAAATCGGTACGCAGCTTACGAGTGTCCCGGATGTGTCGGTGGAGATTTCAAAGCTGGAGGACGCGTTTGATGACGATGCGGAAAGTATTATCACCAACGAGCGCTATGCAGGTATCGCTTCGATTATCAAGGCGTGTTGTCAGAAAAATGCCCCGAAGGGTTCGCTTCGCATTTCCGATAAGATTGACCGGATTGTGACGAACCGTATCGCGGCGCTGCCGATTTTTGCGGCGGTGATGTTTGTCGTTTATTATGTGTCGGTCACTACGGTGGGCGCGTGGGCCACAGACTGGGCTAACGACGGCGTGTTCGGGGAAGGCTGGAATCTTTTTGGCGTGTGGGTGCCCGGTGTGCCGGTGCTGATTGCAAACGGGCTTGAGGCGATCGGGTGCGCAGAGTGGATGGCGGGTCTGGTTCTTGACGGGATCGTGGCCGGTGTCGGTGCGGTGTTGGGCTTTGTTCCGCAGATGCTGGTGTTGTTTTTGTTCCTCGCGTTTCTCGAATCTTGCGGCTATATGGCGCGCGTAGCGTTTATTATGGATCGCATTTTCCGCAAGTTCGGCCTTTCGGGGAAATCTTTTATCCCTATGTTGATCGGCAGTGGCTGCGGTGTGCCGGGCATTATGGCGTCGCGGACGATTGAGAGCGAGAGGGACCGCAAAATGACGATTATGACGACCACCTTTATCCCTTGCAGCGCCAAACTGCCGATCATTGCATTGATTGCGGGAGCTTTTTTTGGCAATGCGGGCTGGGTGTCTGTGAGCGCTTATTTTATCGGTATTGCGGCGGTCATCTGCTCGGGAATTATGCTCAAAAAAACACGATTATTTGCGGGAGAAGCGGCGCCGTTTGTCATGGAGCTGCCGGCGTACCATATGCCGACTGTGGGCAATGTGCTGCGCAGCATGTGGGAGCGCGGATGGTCTTTTATCAAAAAAGCTGGCACCATAATTTTCCTCTCCACGATCGTGCTGTGGTTTTTGATGAATTTTGGCTGGACAGACGGCGGCTTTGGCATGTTGGGGGCCGAACAGCTTGAGCACAGTTTACTGGCCAACATCGGCAACGCCATCGCGTGGATGTTTGCTCCGCTGGGGTGGACGAAAACCGGAGAGGGCTGGAGAATGGCAGTTGCCGCCGTCACCGGCCTAATCGCCAAGGAAAATGTAGTCGCTACCTTTGGTATGCTCTACGGTTACGCCGAAGTGGCCGAGGATGGGGCGCAGATTTGGGGAAGCCTTACGGCGGCGATGACGCCGGTTGCAGCGTTTGGATTTTTGACGTTCAATTTGCTCTGCGCACCGTGTTTTGCAGCGATGGGGGCGATCAGGCGCGAGATGAATCACGGCAGATGGTTCTGGTTTGCCATCGGTTATCAGTGCCTGCTTGCCTATCTCGTGTCGCTTTGCATCTATCAGATTGGGACTTTCTGCACGGGCGGCGGATTTAGCGTCGGTTTGTGCGCCGCCATACTGATTGTCCTTGCATTTGGTTATCTGCTGTTTCGCCCTGAAAAAGACAGGCGGAAGATACAGTCCGGTGCGTTGGCAAAAAGAGGAGCGTGAAATGCTCTCATAAACAGCCGGCGATACAAAATAAAAAAACAGCCGGCGTATCAAAAATTGAGAATATGAGGTGAAAAATGGGTACACTGATAACAGGAGCGATCGTAGCAGCTGCAGTAGTTTTGATTATCCGCAGCATGAGAAAAGATAAAAAAAATGGCAAATCCGTCCAATGCGGCGGTGACTGCGGCAAATGTCATGGATGCCGCTTGGTCACGTTCTGACAAACAAAACAAACATTGTTACAATCCTTCCATGAAAAAATGATCATATGAGCTGAAGTGGGCCGCGCATACATAGCGCGGCTCATTTTGCATAAATCGCAAAAAGCCGTGGCATACTATGAACCATATGCAAAGAAAAACGTATGAAATGCAAAGAGAAAGGTGTAGATTTTTATGGAAACGGAAAACAAGAATGTTCGTCCTTTCGGGCTGCGGGATAAAATCGGCTATATGTTCGGAGATTTCGGAAATGATTTTACCTTTATTTTTGCCAGCTCCTTTTTGATGGTGTTTTACACCAAGGTACTCGGGATCAGCGGCGGCATGGTGGGGACGCTGTTTCTGGTGGCGCGTTTTGTGGACGCTTTTACAGATGTGACAATGGGTAGAATCGTGGATTCTTTCAAACCCGGGAAGGACGGCAGGTTTCGCTGTTGGATTCGGCGCATGTGCGCTCCGGTGGCGATCGCCAGTTTCCTGATGTACCAGACCGGGCTGGCCGGCGCTCCCATGTGGTTAAAAATTGTCTATATGTATGTGACATACCTGCTATGGGGCAGTATTTTTTATACCTCGATCAATATTCCCTATGGTTCTATGGCTTCCGCGATCACGGCGGACCCCAATGAGCGGACTGCGCTCTCCACGGCGCGCTCGATCGGAGCGACACTGGCGGGGTTAGTGATCGGCGTGCTGACGCCGCTTTTTATCTATACGACCGATGCGGATGGGTATCAGATCATCCGCCCCGGCGGCGTTTTTACGATCGTGGCCGGTATCTTCTCTGTGCTGGCAATCCTTTGTTATCTGGTCTGCTATGCGCTGACGACCGAGCGGGTCAAGGTGCAAAAAAACACGGCGGAGGAAAAGCGTAACTTTATCAGCACGTTCGGCGGGATTTTGAAAAGCCGCGCCCTGCTCGGCATCATCTGTGCGGCCATATTTTTGATGTTAAGCCAGCTATTGATCAATAGCATGAATAACTTTCTTTACCCGGAATATTTTAGAAATGCGGCCGGCATTTCTGTGTACACGACCGTTAATACCATAATCATGCTGGCAGTGGTTGCGCCCCTTAGCGTGCCGATCTCAAAGCGTGTTGGAAAAAAAGAGGCGTCTACGGTGGGCATGCTGCTTTCCGCCGCCGTGCTGCTAGTGCTCTATTTCTTGCGTGTAGATAATATCTGGCTGTTTATGGCGCTCTCGGGTGTCGGTTTGCTTGGCATGAATTTCTTTAATACGGTGATTTGGGCCAATATTACAGATGTAATTGACGATGAGGAAGTAAAAAACGGGCAGCGGGAGGACGGTACAGTATACGCTGTATATTCATTTGCCAGAAAAGTCGGACAGGCGCTGGCCGGGGGAGTCGGCGGCTGGGCGCTTGACATAATCGGCTATCAGTCCGGGGTGCGCGTGCAGACAGACGCGGTGATTCAGGGCATCTATACGACGGCGACGCTTGTGCCCGGCATCGGTTTTTTGCTTGTAGCGCTGGTGCTCTGGTTTGTCTATCCGCTGAATAAAAAGAGGGTAGAACAAAATGTTGCGTGTCTGCGGGAGAGGCATCACGGCAAAGACTAGTGCACTGACCGGTTCATATTTCGCCAAATGACTTGCCTGAATTTCCATCTGCCACGTTGGCTTCAATCGACGATGCCACCGCATCGCCTCATTCAGCCGCCTTGTAGACTGAAAATTCATTCTGCGTCATTTAGCTGAAAATGAACGGGGCAGTACACTAGAAATGAGAGGGCTCAATCAGCCTGATAGCTGATTTTATCACATGTGAACTTGGAAACAATCCGTAATGGGGATTTTTATGGTGGAAAAGGCACAAGGACTTTGCTATAATGGTTAAAAGAGTCTGCCCTCGATCGGGACAGTCTCTTTGAATCATGTTTGGAAGAGAGAGATCAGATGCCTGCTATTTTAAAAAATAAATATTACCTGTATTTGACCGAATTTTTTGCCGGCATGTCGGTGATGGCCGTGGAACTTGGCGCCAGCCGGCTGTTGGCTCCATATTTTAGCTCGTCGCAGATTGTTTGGACAATTATTATCGGCACCATTATGATCGCTATGGCGCTGGGCAATATCTGGGGCGGCAAAAGCGCTGACAGAAATCCCAATCCCGACAAACTATACCTGCGCCTGTTAGTCGCTGCGGTGTGGATTGCTGCGATTCCTCTGGCGGGCAAATATATCATACTCGGTATTTCCGGTCTGCTGGTTGTGACGGTCAGCCACAATTTCTTGATTATAGCGGCATTTTTGACCTGTATGATTGTGTTTGTGTATCCCCTGTTTTTGCTGGGGACGGTGACGCCGTCGCTGGTTAAGTACACGGTTGACAGTTTGGATGACAGCGGTAAAATTGTAGGGACGCTGGGAGCGTTCAATACCATAGGAAGTATTCTCGGCACATTCCTGCCCACATTTGTGACGATTCCGGCGGTCGGAACCTCGCTTACATTCCTGATTTTTTCGGGTATTTTGCTTCTGCTATGCATTCTCTATTTTATCAGCGCCAAGTCCGGCAGACGGGCGTGTGCGCTGTCGGCAGTCTTGTTTTTATTCTGCGGGATCTTTGGACATTCGGGCAGTTTTGCCTTTTGGGAGAAGCAGGTTATTTACGAGGGCGAATCTGTCTACAACTATTTGCAGGTCAAGGAGACGGCGGACAGCGTGATTTTGTCCACCAATGTGCTCTTTGGGGTGCAGTCGGTGATGAATAAAGATGGAGTGCTGACCGGAATGTATTATGATTACGCCATGGCGGCTCCTTTTTTGGCGGGGATTGACGCCGGGCAGGAGGCGGATATTCTGGTGCTTGGCATGGGAACCGGCACCTTTGCTAGACAGTGCCGCCGTTTCTTCCCCGGCGCCGCCGTGGAGGGCGTAGAGATTGATCAAAAGATTACCGATTTGGCGGGAGAATATTTTGATCTGCCGGAGGACATAAAGGTGACGACCTATGACGGCAGGGCCTATTTGCAGGCCGTGGACAAAAAGTATGATGTCATCATGGTGGATGCTTACCAGGATATCACAATACCGTTTCAAATGTCTTCCACAGAGTTTTTTGCGCTCGTGAAAGAGCATTTGACGCCGGGCGGCGTGATGGTGGTCAATATGAATATGCGCTCCGACGGCGAGGACAGCATCAACGCCTATCTGACGGACACGATTGCCGGGGTGTTCCCGGAGGTCTACACGGCGGATGTGCGCGGGAGTACCAACCGGGAGCTTTTTGCCTGGGAAGCTCCCGGCGGGTTGGAGAGATTTAGCGAACAGACAGCCGGCATAGAAGATAAGGAGCTTAAGGCCATGATGGAGCAGGTTCAAGAGCGTTTGACTGTCCATGACGGCGGCAGCCGGATATTGACGGACGATCGTGCTCCGGTAGAGCTTTTGGGGATGCGGGTTATTGACGAATTGATACAGGACGAGATCGGTTATTACAAAGAAGTTTTTATGCGGGAAGGTATTCGAGGAATTTTGCAGTAGAGACGGCCGGAGGATAACGCTTACAAATCAATATGCCCCTGCGCGGCAGAGGGTGAGGCGTTAAAATATGGGAAAACGGTCTGGAATGGACCCAATCAGGGAGTCATGATTATGCATATTCAGAATAAAATATTTATATGTTTTACCGCTTTAATCTCGGCGCATACAATATTGTCGTTTTGTCACGGCAGGCGGCAGGGAGATTATAGATGGACGAAAGACAGGGACTGCTGTCTTTAAGACGCAATGATTGGACCGATGAGCAAATAAGGAGGAAGAAAATGGCAGGCATTTATCACAGCGCGACAGAGCTGATCGGCGGGACACCGCTGCTGGAACTCGGCAATCTTCGGAAAAGGAAAGAACTAGGGGCGAACATTTTAGCCAAGCTGGAGTATTTTAATCCATCGGGCAGCGTCAAGGACCGGGCGGCATATTATATGATAAAAGACGCCGAGGAGCGCGGCATCCTTAAGCGTGGGGCGGTGATCATCGAGCCGACCTCCGGCAATACGGGGATCGGGCTGGCGGCCATCGCGGCGGCCAGAGGATACCAGACGATTCTGACGATGCCTGAGACGATGAGTGTGGAGCGCCGCAATATTTTAAAAGCGTATGGCGCGAAGATCGTTTTGACGGACGGTGCGAAAGGAATGAAAGGCGCGATCCAAAAGGCCGAAGAATTGGCGGAGGAGATTCCGGGCAGTTTTATTCCCTCGCAGTTTGCCAATCCGGCCAATGCCAGGGCGCACAGGGAGACGACAGGTCCTGAGATCTGGGAGGATACCAACGGAGCGGTCGATTTCTTTGTGGCGGGAGTCGGCACCGGCGGCACCATTACGGGAGTCGGAGAATATCTAAAATCACAAAATCCCGCTGTCAAGATCGTGGCGGTGGAGCCGGAAAGTTCCCCGGTATTGTCGAAAGGGACTGCGGGTGCGCATCAGATACAGGGAATTGGCGCAGGTTTTGTGCCGGATGTGCTCAATCAGGATATTTATGATGAAGTGATTGCCGTGTCAAATGAAGATGCCTTTGCCGCGGGCAGGCTTTTGGCTAAAACGGAAGGGATATTGACGGGGATATCCTCCGGCGCGGCGCTGTATGCGGCGATTGCGCTTGCCAACCGGCCGCAAAACCAGGGCAAAACGATCGTGGTCCTGCTGCCGGATAGCGGCGACCGCTACTTTTCCACCCCGTTATTTTCAGACACGCCTTAAGCTTTTGATTGAAAAGTCGGCTGCATGTCGATCACTTCCTGCAGCGGGCTCCAGGAATACAGGTCGCAGGCTTCCTCCTCTTCTCCGTTTTCAAAGCGGGAGCAAGCATTGCGGCCTTTCTTTTTTTCCGCGTCCTCTTTGGTGTTCGGAAGCCTTCCGTAGTCGCAAGATTGTTTAAAATCTTTTGCCACCTCCTGCATGGCGGCGACGATATACTTTTTATCGGGGTCTTTGTCGGATATGCCGCTTAGGGATTGGCCGATGATGTCATTGGCCTCCTCTTTGGATTGGGCGCTTTTCAAGCGCTCTTTTAATGCCTCGGCCATCCGCTGAATCCGCAGATACCGCTGGTAGAGTGTCGGATTGTATGTTCGCAGAAAATCGATCTCTTCCGCGGTCAGCTTCTTGCCGGCTTCTAATTTTTGCAAAATACGGCGTTCTATCTCTTTCTTGTCACTTTCTGAGAGTTCCTTACCGCTGCTTTGAATAAAACTGGCGGCATATTTGGCCAGTTCCACTTTCCATGCGGGATTTGCGTCGTTTACGGTTTTTGATGGCTGTATCTGTCCGGCCATTACAATCCCTCCTGTCTGTATCACAAGAATTTTGCCAATCAAGGCCATGATGCGACGGCAGCGCGATCAGTGATGATGCTGTCATCACAATCTATATCGGAGCTTTGAACCTATTTTTTATGATAAGTCTATCATTTTTTCGGAAAGTATGCTAAAATAACAAAAGTATAGGTTATTAGCCATTGTTTTGACTGAATAAATATGCCAATGTGTTGTATATTTATTCTATCGTAAACTTCTAAAAACTTTTTCTTTTTCACAAGGTAAATGCGGCAATTCATCGTGAGTTGGCGCCACAGTCTCTGCTTTTTTCTGAATGGAGCAAATGCCAG
>CAJTYI010000006.1 GCA_910584215.1 uncultured Roseburia sp.
AAGAAAGCAGCCAAGGCAGCAGGCGGGCCGCGCGACGAGAAGGGAAAAAGCAATCCCTTCTCGATAAAACCACAGGCTCGCCAATGGAAGAAAGCAGCCAAGGCAGCAGGCGGGCCGCGCGACGAGAAGGGAAAAAGCAATCCCTTCTCGATAAAACCACAGGCTCGCCAATGGAAGAAAGCAGCCAAGGCAGCAGGCGGGCCGCGCGACGAGAAGGGAAAAAGCAATCCCTTCTCGATAAAACCACAGGCCCGCCAATGGAAGAAAGCAGCCAAGGCAGCAGGCGGGCCGCGCGACGAGAAGGGAAAAGCAATCCCTTTCTCGATTGGGAAAATAGGCGTAAGGAGCAGTAAAATACAATGGAAAAACTGGCGGGCTATGTGGAGCATATTATTTATCGAAACGCCGATAACGGATATACGGTGTTAAATCTGGTCAGCGGTGATGAGGAGATTACCTGCGTGGGGATTTTTACCGGAGTTGGCGAGGGGCAAACTATTGAGGCTTCCGGGGAATTTACGGAACACCCAACCTACGGCCGACAGTTTAAAGTGGATTATTTTGAAGAAAAAGCGCCCGAAGATGAGGCGGCGATTGAGCGCTATCTTGGTTCGGGAGCCATCAAGGGGATCGGCGCCGCGATGGCCGCGCGTATTGTCCGGCGTTTTAAAGACGACACGTTTCGCATTATTGAGGAGGAGCCGGAACGCCTGGCGGAGATCAAGGGAATCAGTCAGCGCAAAGCCATGGAGATCGCACATCAGGTCAACGAAAAGAGAGATTTGCGGCAGGCGATGATTTTCCTGCAGCAATATGGGATAAGCATGAATCTGGCTGTTAAAATATATCGGGTATATGGACAGGAGATCTACCATGTTTTAAAGGAAAATCCATACCGCCTGGCTGATGATGTGGAAGGGGTTGGATTTAAGACGGCGGATGACATTGCGGCCCGCGTGGGAATTCGCATGGATTCTGATTTTCGGGTCAAAAGCGGCATCTTGTATGTGCTGCTGCAGGCGTCCGGCGAGGGGCACACGTATCTGCCGCAGAGCGAATTGACACAGCGGGCAGAAAAGCTTCTGGGCGTGGAAGCAGCCCAGATAGAAAAACAGTATATGGATTTGTCGATTGAGCGGAAAGTCATCATCAAGCAATCCCGGGAGGGAGAGGCACATATCTATGCCGCTTCCTTTTATTATATGGAATCAAATACTGCGTCGATGCTGGAACGGTTGAATGTCCGCTACGATGTGCCGGACATAGAAATTGAGCAGCGGATGCGTTCCATAGAGCAGCAGGCCGAGATTGTGCTCGACGAACAGCAACGCATGGCGGTAAAGGAGGCGGTGCGCAGTGGGCTGCTGGTGATTACGGGTGGACCTGGGACCGGAAAAACTACTACCATCAACACCGTCATACGCTATTTTGAATTGGAAGGGCTGGATGTCTATTTAGCTGCGCCGACCGGGCGGGCTGCCAAGCGCATGAGCGAGGCGACTGGATTTGAGGCGCGCACGATCCACCGTATGCTGGAATTAAACGGCGGGGTCGAGGGGAGCGCCGGTTTTGAACGAAATGAAAACAATCCGCTCGAGGCGGATGCTGTGATTATTGACGAAGTTTCGATGGTGGATATATCACTGATGCATGCACTGTTAAAGGCGGTGGCCGTCGGAACCAGGCTGATCCTCGTTGGTGATGTAAACCAGCTGCCCAGCGTCGGGCCGGGAAGTGTGCTGAAAGATATCATCGCTTCTAGGGCCTGCAATGTGGTAATGCTCAATAAGATATTCCGGCAAGCGTCGACCAGTGATATTATTGTCAATGCGCACAAGATCAATCAGGGGGAGGCGGTGGCGCTCGACAATAAGAGCCGCGATTTCTTTTTTCTCAAACGTTATGAGGCCGATGTAATCATACAAGTGGTGCTGCAGCTGATTTATCAGAAGCTGCCGAAATATGTAGACGCCACACCCTATGATATTCAAGTGCTTACGCCTATGCGCAAGGGGCTTTTAGGAGTGGAACGCCTCAATGGCATTCTCCAGCGTTATTTAAATCCGCCCGCAGAGCGCAAAGTCGAACGAGAGTACGGAGATACCCTCTTTCGCGAGGGAGATAAGGTAATGCAGACAAAGAATAACTATCAGCTTGCCTGGGAAATCCGCACGAAACTTGGCCTTGCCGTGGACAAGGGGATGGGTGTATTTAACGGCGATATGGGGGTAGTCAGAGAAATCAATGAGTTTTCCGAAATCATGACCGTCGAGTTTGACGAAGGCAGGATGGTGGAATACCCGTTTAAACTGTTAGATGAACTGGAACTTGCCTACGCGATCACCATACATAAGTCGCAGGGAAGCGAATATCCGGCTGTGGTGATTCCGCTTTTGAGCGGACCGTCAATGTTGATGAACCGCAATCTTTTATACACCGCCGTGACGCGTGCGCGCAAATGTGTGACGCTGGTGGGCAATGATGATACATTTTTTGACATGATAAAAAATGTATCGCAGCAAAAACGCTACAGCGGGCTGGCACAGCGATTGCAGGAAAATATGATGTAGTATTTGACAAAAGAATATAATGTTTACAAAAATAGAGAAATATGGATGGTATTTCTTGTGCAAAAGTGATAAAATATATAGTAGGATTATGCGAATGGACATTTTTTTCGGGAGAGGAAAAAATGATTTGTCAAAACGATTATTTCGCGAACCCCGACTGCCGCAGCGGTTCAAAGAGGAGGTTTTTTCGCTGCTATTTCCTGGGCGGTGCCCTGTCTGTGATGAGGTTCTTGCAGTCGGGCTGCAAATTTGCCGTCCCTGCCGTCCTTTTTTGCTGCGGGCGAGAGAACCCGTATGTATGCGATGCGGAAAACCGCTGGAGTCAGAGCGCGTGGAGTACTGCCAGGACTGCACTGCCGGGAAGCATTTGTTTCGGCAGGGCAGGGCTGTATTTTTGTATGGGGGACATATGAAGAGTTCTTTGTACCGCTTTAAGTATCACGGCCGGCAGGAGTATGCCCGTTTTTATGCCAGTGAGGCCGCAGTGGTGTGGGGGCAGTGGATGAAAAGCAGGGGGATCGAGGCGGTCGTTCCGATTCCTATGTACCGGCCGAAGGAGCGTGTGCGCGGATACAATCAGGCCAAGGTGTTTGCAAGGGCGCTGTCTATCACATTGGGGATACCGATGCTTGAGCTGGTGCGGCGCGTGCGGGATACTGTTCCGCAGAAAGAGCTTAATCATAAAGAAAGAAAACATAATTTAAAAAATGCTTTCCAATTACAGACAGATATAGTAAAATATAGAAGAGTATTATTAGCAGATGATATTTATACCACAGGGAGTACCATGGACGCAGTGACGGAGGTGTTGCTTCGCGCCGGCGTTGTGGACGTTTATTTCATATGTATCAGTATAGGAGAAGGCGCTTAAACTACATGTAAGGGGGATGAATAGATGGATGCAAGAAATTGTAGAAGCTGTGGAACATTGTTTAATTATATTAGCGGTCCACCGATCTGTACAAAATGTAAAAAAAAGCTGGAGGAGAAGTTCACCGAGGTAAAGGAGTACCTTGAAAGTCATCCGAGAGCTACGATCAGTGTTGTTTCGGAGGAGATGGACGTTTCGGTGAAACAGATCAAGCAGTGGATACGGGAGGAGAGGCTCGCGCTGTCGGATGCGACGGACGAGGGCATTTCCTGCGAGTCCTGTGGGAAACCGATTTGCAGCGGGCGTTACTGTGATAAGTGTAAGGCCAAAATGCACAATGAGTTGTCAGGCGCCATTGCCAAGCCGGCTGCCGATCCGGTTAAGAAAAAAGATCATGACGGAAACCGGATGCGCTTTTTACAATAGATCATTTGTTTTATAATGATCGTAGGATAGAAACCGGGTACGCTTTTTGCAATAGATCATTTGTTTTGCAGTGATCGTAGGATAGAAACCGGATGCGGTTCTTACAGATGGACAGACATATGTTCGATGAAAAGAGCGGGATATGTAAGAATCCTGCTCTTTATTCCCTTTTGGGAGACAGTCGGTTGATACTGCGAGGGAAGCAGGATGTTTGTCAGGGGATAGGTTCCGAAAGAAATGGAGATTGACATGGTAAACGAAGAACGGTTGCGACACATGCTCAAAATATCCGAATTTGATACTTATGAGGATAAAGGGTGCAAGCCCATGACGCAGTATGCAAGGAAAGATTATATTTCCCTGCAAATGATAAAGAGCTTTATTATGGGAACAATTACGTTTTTTCTGATCGCGGGATTGTGGTGTCTGTACGCGGTCGACATGCTGATGAAACTGGTGAACAGTATGGATTATAAGGATACGCTGACAACAGTGCTGACGCTGTACGCAGCGTTTATGGTGTTATATCTTGGCGCTACCTATATCGTCTATCAGATGAAGTATACGGCGGGCAGGCGCAAAGTGAAGAGCTATTACAGTAATTTGAAACAGGTCAACCAGATGTATGAGCGTGACGAGCGGCTTAAGAATGCCGGCGGAACAGACACCGAATCATAGCAGGAGGATAACATGGCAGCTTTATTGGAAATGAAGGAGAGAATGATACGGTTTTACGGCAAGCATGAATTTTGGCTAAAACCGATTGCCCGTTTTTTGATAGCGCTGGCGATTTTTATGTGCATTAACCAAAATATCGGTTATATGAGCCGTATCAGCCAGACGCCGATTGCCCTGATTCTGGCGCTCGTCTGTGCGCTTGCGCCGGTTGGACTTACGGTATTTCTGGCGTCAGCGGTTATTTTGCTGGATATGTATGCACTGTCACTGGAGGTTTGTCTGGTGACTTTGATCTTGATCTTGATTATATATTTTTTGTATTTTCGATTTGCACCCAAAAACGGCTATGATATGGTGCTCACACCGCTGTGTTTTCAGTGTGGCATCCCTTATGTTATGCCGTTGGCGATGGGACTTTTGCGCGGATGGTATTCTGTATTTTCCGTGATGGCAGGCACGGTACTTTATTTTTTCCTGCACGGCGTACATGAGAATGCCACGGTGCTCAGCAGTGCTGCGGAAGTGGAAGAGGGAACGGTATCTAAGTTTGTGATCGTTATCAATCAGCTCGTGGATAACCGCGAGATGTATCTGGTGATGGGAATTTTCGTACTGACGACGATTATTGTGTATATTATCCGCCGCATGGCCATTGAAAACGCATGGGCGATTGCGATTATTTCCGGTGTCTTGTTCGAGACGATCGGCTTGATTGCCGGATATATTTTGCTTGAAATCCCGGATAAAATGGTATGGGTGATGGTCGGAAATCTGATCTCCATCCTCATTGCTTTTGTGCTGCAATTCCTCTTCTTTAACCTGGACTATTCGCGCACGGAACGGCTGCAATTTGAAGACGATGAGTACTATTATTATGTGAAAGCCGTGCCCAAGGCCATCGTGTCCGGCATGGACAAAAAAGTAAAGCGGTTTGGCAGCAGGGAGGATCATCTGACTAAGAAAAAGTTTGCCGAAGAAATGGGGATCGATGAAGAATTGTTGGATTAGACGTGACGGTGAGTGTATAACACCGTTACGATTAGACTAAATAAAGGGGATACAGAGCAAGCTATGAAGGCGACATGGGATACATTTTGGGAAAAAGCATCCATATATATGCATCTGCCGAAAATGACTACGACGGATTTGGTGGAAATTGCGATCATTGCAATTTTGCTGTACTACATGTTTGTCTGGATACGCAATACCAGAGCGTGGATGCTGCTCAAGGGCCTGCTTGTGATACTGATTTTTGTGGGAGTCGCCGCACTGTTTCAGATGAATACGGTCATATGGATTGCCCGCAATACATTCAGTGTTGCGATCATCGCACTGGTGGTGATTTTTCAGCCGGAAATGCGCAAAGCGCTGGAAAATCTCGGAAGCAAAAATTTTATCTCGACTATATTTTCCTTTGATTTCAGTAAGAACGTACCCAAGAAGTTTTCTGACCGCACCGTCGACGAGCTGGTGAAAGCCTGCTATGAGATGGGGAAGGTTAAGACGGGTGCGTTGATTGTGGTTGAGAAAGATATTCTTTTGACGGAGTACGAGGGCACCGGGATCGCAGTAGATGGAATTGTGACAAGCCAGCTTTTAATCAATATTTTTGAAAAAAACACACCGCTGCATGACGGTGCGATTATTGTGCGCGGCGACCGTGTGGTGGCGGCGACCTGTTACCTGCCGCTCACGGATTCCAAGGTTCTAAGCAAAGAGCTTGGAACCAGACACCGCGCGGCGGTGGGCATCTGTGAGATCAGTGATTCTCTTACCATTGTGGTCTCCGAGGAGACCGGGCATGTTTCGATCGCTGTGGGCGGCGAGCTGTATCGCAGCGTGCAGCCTGATTTTCTGCGGAGAAAATTACATTCCTTACAGAAGCGGGAACAGGAGGCGACAAAGATAGAATTGTTGAGAAGGAGGCTGAAAGATGTTAAAAAAGATCGGGAAAAAGCTAATAAATAATTTTAGCCTCAAGATCATAGCCGCCCTGTCTGCGATTATTTTGTGGATTGTCGTGGTAAACATTGATGATCCGATCAAAACACTGCCCTACACGACCAGTGTGACGCTTCTCCACACAGACTATATTACATCGCAGGATAAGTATTTTGAGGTGCTCAATGCCAATAATACGGTTTCGTTTACTGTGTCGGCAAAGCGCAGTGTCTTAGAGCGCATCGTAAATACAGATTTTTCTGCTACCGCTGATATGGAGAAGATCGCTTACGATGAAAAGTCGGGCGGGTACCGCGTTCCGATCTCTGTTTCTTCCACCAAGTATAGCTCTTCACAGGTGACGATATCCGTCAAGGAGTCTTACATGGAAATCTCGCTGGAAGATCTGGGCAGAACGCAGAAGAAGATTACGGCAGATGTCAAAGGCACCGTGGCGGACGGCTGCGCGGTCGGCGATGTATCCGTAGTGGGTTCTAATCTGTTAAAAATTTCAGGCCCCTATTCGATCGTCAGCCAGATTGATACGGCGAAAGGGACAGTCAATGTGGAAGGTATGTCCTCCGATGTAACTGACAGTGTTGTGCCGGTTTTGTATGATGCACAGGGCAATGTGGTCGACACGACGAAGCTTACGCTCAGCATGAATACGGTGACAATTGAGGCACAGATTTTAAATACCAAAGATGTCGCGGTGGAACTGAAAACATCGGGGAACGTGGCGGATGGATATATAATGACCGGACTGCATTTTGTGCCGGATACGGTGCGCCTCAAGGGGGAGGCGGCAGACCTCAATCCGATCAATAAGATCACGATACCGGCTGAGGTGCTTGATTTGACCGAGGCCGCCAGCAACATTGATACGACGATCGATATTTCGGCTTATCTGCCCGACAGAGTCTCTTTGGTGCTCAATTCGGATGCCATTGTCAATGTCGTGGTAGATATCGAGCCGGTGGCGAAGAGAACGTTCGAGATTCCGGTGTCACAGCTTACGGTAAAAAATCTCAACCCGGAGCACTCTGTGCACTATGGGGTGGAATTTATGTCGGTTGAAGTCGCTGGGCCGCAGAGTGTGATGCAGAGTATGACGGTAGATAAGCTGGCCGGTTCCATTGATGTCGGAGGCGTGTCTGTCGGAGAACACAGTATCACCGTACTGTTTGAGATCGCGGTAGCGGGAGTGCAGCAGACCGCCGAGGTGCGCGTGCCAGTGATTATCAGTGACGGCAGCATGCCCGATCATGAGCCGGGAGATTTGCCGCAGACAGGCGATGTGGGTACAGGTGCCACGCAAATTCCGGATAGTACCCAAAAACCAGAACGAGATTCCCAGAAACCGGAGAACAGCCAAAAGCCGGAGCGGGATTCCGAAAAACCAGAAAACAGCCAGAAGCCGGAGCGCAATTCCCAAAAGCCGGAGAACTCCGAAAAGGATACAGAGTCGTAAACCTACAGAGGCTGTGGGCTGATGAGACAGACATATGCGCACGCTGGCAAGAATGCGGAGTGCAGGCATACCAAGGGCCGGGAATCGATTAGAACGGCGAAACTTGATAAAATGAAAAGCATAAATATATGAAATAAAACAGCGTTCCATTCGGTCGCTGATTTGATCACATGTGAATTTGTTCACGTTGGCTATGTTGTGCCGAGAACGTCGCAAATAAGCCTTGCACTGGCAAGAGTAACTGCTTTGCAGTTTTCTCTTGCGGTTCCTCGATCGCAAACGTTCTCGGAATAGGAGATTAGTATGGCTAGAATGTTTGGTACGGACGGCGTTCGCGGCATTGCGGGCAGCGAACTGTCTATCGAGCTTGCCACCAAACTGGGGCAGGCAGGCGCCTATGTGTTGACAAAAGAAAAAGATCACCAGCCAACGCTTATAGTTGGGTGTGATACCAGAATTTCCGGAGGGATGCTCGCGAGCGCGCTGATGGCGGGGATTTGCTCTGTCGGGGCAAACGCGGTCTTTGTCGGGGTGATGCCTACGCCAGCCATCGCGTATTTGACCAGAAAACATGGCGTGGATGCCGGAGTCGTGATTTCCGCGTCGCACAATCCGATGGAGTTTAACGGCATCAAGTTTTTTAACGGAGATGGGTATAAACTTTCCGATGAGATGGAGGACGAGATCGAGGCATTGATTCACAACCATATGAGAGATGTTGAGATGCCTGTGGGGGCCGGTGTGGGCAGGATCGACTATCGGTTTGATCTGCGCGACGAGTATGTGGCCTTTATGGAACAATGCGTGCCGATTGATCTTTCTGGTTTGAAAATCGTGGTGGACTGTGCCGAGGGTGCGGCGCATTATACGTCGGTGAGGACGCTGCAAAATATGGGTGCAGAGCTGGTGGCGCTGCACACGAGCCCAGACGGCACGAATATCAATGCCGGATGCGGCTCCACGCATATGGAGGAACTGCGGGATGCCGTGGTGCGCGAGAAAGCGGATGTGGGTCTGGCCTTTGACGGAGATGCAGACCGTATGCTGGCAGTCGACGAGCGCGGAATGCTGGTGGACGGCGATCAGATTATGGCAATCTGCGGCAATTACATGAAAGAAAACGGAACGCTGCGCAACAATACGATTGTCGTCACGGTCATGACAAATCTTGGCTTTTCCCTGATGGGACAGAGACAGGGGATTCAGATTGAGAAGACAAAAGTGGGAGACCGCTATGTGTTGGAGCACATGCGCGCCAATGATTATAATATTGGCGGGGAACAGTCCGGGCATGTCATCTTTTTGGACGACAATACGACCGGAGACGGCCTGCTGAGTGCGCTGCATCTTTTGGAAGTGATGGTGAAAAAGAAAAAGAGCCTGTCAGAGCTGGCCTCGATTATGGAGGTTTTGCCGCAGGCGCTGATAAATGCGCAGGTTCCGAACCAGAAAAAAGAACATTATATGGAATATCAGGAGATTGCGGACGCCATTGCGGCGGTGGAGCAAAAGTTACAGGGAGAGGGGAGAGTACTGATCCGTCCTTCGGGCACAGAACCGTTGGTGCGTGTGATGATTGAGGGGAAAAATCAGAAGGTCATTGAAGAGGAAGCAAAAACCTTAGCAGAACTTATTACAAAAACTATGTTATAAAAAGGTATTTTGGAGGGAAACTAAATGGTAAGTCAGAAAGTAACGATTAAGAATCCCACAGGTCTTCATATAAGGCCGGCAGGTATTTTATGTCAGGAGGCCATGCACTTTAAAGCACATATCACGTTTCGTTATCGCGGAAATATTGCCAATGCAAAGAGTGTGCTCAGCGTACTCGGCGCCTGCATTAAATCCGGGGATGAGATAGAGCTGGTCTGTGAGGGGGAAGATGAATCAGAAGCTTTGGAGACTCTTGTGAAAGCGATAGAAAACGGATTAGGGGATTAAGGAGAGAAAATGCGTATGAGTAAGAAGATTTTGATTACAGGTGCCAACGGCCAGCTGGGACGTGCGCTGGGCAAAGAGTATGACGGGGAAAACGTTTCTTTTATCAATACCGATGTGGTGGAGTCGCAGGGGATTAGAGCGATGGATGTTACCGATGTCGATAGTGTACTCACTGTGGTGCGTGACGTTAGGCCGGATGTTATCATCAATTGCGCAGCGCACACGAATGTCGATGCCTGCGAACAGCAGTGGGATCTGGCTTACAAAATCAATGCCATCGGCCCAAGAAATTTAAGTATTGCATCCCGCGAGACGGGAGCGAAACTACTGCATGTATCGACAGACTATGTCTTTGAGGGAAACGGGACAAGGCCGTACACAGAGTTTGACGAGCCCCATCCGATCAGTTCTTACGGTAAGACAAAGTGGGAAGGCGAAAAGTTTGTAAAGGAATTTTGCGACAGACATTTTATTTTCCGCACGGCCTGGCTGTACGGAGACGGCAAAAATTTTGTGAAGACGATGCTGGGACTGGCCGAGAAATACGAGGAAGTCAATGTGGTTATGGACCAGAAAGGTTCTCCCACCAGCGCGGCTGAGCTGGCGCGGGCGATTCATTACTTTGAAGGGACTGACAATTACGGACTGTTTCACGCTACCTGCGAGGGAGATACCAACTGGGCGGATTTTACGGAGGAGATATTTCGCCTGACGGGAAAGACGACGCGTGTGAACCATGTGACGAGTGCACAGTACAAAGAGATGAATCCAGCGTCGGCGGATCGCCCGGCATACTCCATTCTCGACAATTATATGATGCGGCTCACCAGTGATTACCGTATGGCCGATTGGCAGGAGGCGTTGCGAGAATATTTAAATTAAGAGCGTTTTTAAATTGAGAGAATAGGTAAAATGAATAACACAGTGATAAAAGATGGGAAAGATTTTGTCAAAAAGCATGGCAGATTGTTGCTGCTGTCTATGGTTGTTGCGGTACTCTGCTATGGTTTCCTTGTGTTTAGCGGCAATATCCGCATTGATACGGAGGAGTTGATCAACGAGCCGGGGACGACGCTGGGCTGGCTGAAAATCGGGCGCTATAGTCTGGTGCTTTTGAAACGGCTTTTGGGGCTTAGCACACATCACATTTTATGGAGCGCACTGTTATTTCTCCTTTTCTTTTCCGCCGGCGGTTTTTTTTTGGCTTTTCTTTTCTATCACGCGTCGGGGAAATCAGAAGATTATCCCTACGGGGTATTTATTCTGCTCTACGGTTCGTCCAATATCTGGTGTTACCAGGTCTATTTCTCTTTGCAGCAGGCGGAGATGGCGCTGGCGATGCTGTTGCTTGCGGCGGCGGCGCTTTTGGCGATGAGGGCGTCATTTGAGGTCAGGGGCAGGGGGAATATACTGAGGTATGCAGTGGCGGCGCTTTTTGCAGTAATAGGATTCGGCGCATATCAGGCGTTGGTGACCTATTACATTGCAGTCTGCCTGGGATATTTTCTGATTTTTTTGTGGCGGGCACAGATGCCATGGCAGGAGACTTACGATGGCGGGCACAGGGAAGAATACAGACGACTCTTTGGCGGAATAGCCAGGATTTTAATGCATTTTTTGCTTTCCTATGGCTTATATATGGCGATTGCGTACCGATGGTTTATGTCCACCGGTGCATACCTCACCGGACAAATGGGCTGGGGCAGGCTTCCGGTTATCCAGTGTGTAAAGAATATCCTGCGAACAATCGAGCGGGTAGTATTTTGCCGTGGTTCAGAAAATTTTTCTTTTTATACGCTTGGCGCACTGTTTTCGCTGTTGGCAATGATCTGGCTGCTGCGCAGACAGTGGAGCGGACAAAAAATAAAATGCGTGTTGTTTGTGCTGGCGTGGATTGCAATGTTTCTCACTCCATTTTTGATGACGGTTTATATGGGGGAGTTTATCGTCGTCAGGGCACAGTTTGCCCTGCCGGTTACGGCGGCATTTTTGGGCATGTACGGCGTTGGTGTGCTTGGCCGGGTGGGGCCTGGCACAAAAGGTATTTGGAAAACAAAGACAGCCGCCGTGATGATCAGACTTTTTCCCAGGGCGGCAAGACTTCTCGTTTTGGTGACGATGGTTGTCCAGGTCTTATATTGTATGCAGCTTTCTTACACGGATGATGTTCGCTATGAGCAGGACATAGCTTATGCGAAAGAGGTAGCGGGACAGCTTCGTATGCACTGCGATGAAGATTATGCTGAAAAACCGATTATTTTTGTGGGCAGGAGGATTCCCGCGCTGCGCAGGGGGTGCGTGAGGACGGAGATGTACGGATGGTCATTTTTTGAGTGGGATTACAGCCCCGATAATCCGACCGGGGCCACACACCGTATCCTAGGATTTCTGCGTGCGGTCCATAATAAAGATACCTATGCGGACAGCTTCCCGGAAGACACAGACACAGAGCACAGAAAACAGGCCGTGCAGCTTGCGGAGCAGATGACGGATTTCCCGTCTGACGGCTGCATAAAGGAGACAAAGGATTTTATTGTGGTACGGCTTTCAGGGCCCGGAAGGTAAAACTTGTGTTGACAGGTAAAATATGGTAAGATAACAAAGATATGATAGAAGCAGGAAAGGTAGGATTAGGGTATGAGGACTTATCTGGTTACGGGTGGAGCCGGTTTCATCGGTTCCAATTACATTCATTATATGTTCCGCAAGTATGGCGAAGAAATCCGCATTATCAATGTGGACGCGCTGACCTATGCGGGAAATCTCGAGAATTTAAAGGGCGTTGAGGGCAGACCCAATTATACGTTTGTCAAGGCAGATATCACGGACAAGGAGGCGATCGCAAAGATTTTTGCCGAGAACGATATCGACCGTGTCGTTCATTTTGCGGCGGAGAGCCATGTGGACCGCAGTATCAAGAGCCCGGAGGTTTTTGTCAAGACCAATGTGCTCGGCACCGCCGTGATGTTAAACTGTGCGAAGGATGCCTGGGAGCTGCCGGACGGCAGTTTTAAGGAGGGCAAAAAGTTTCTGCATGTCTCGACGGATGAGGTTTATGGTTCCCTCGAGGATGACGGTTCTTATTTTTACGAGACCACACCGTACGCGCCGCACAGCCCTTATTCCGCGTCCAAGGCTTCCTCGGACATGCTGGTGAAGGCGTACATTGACACTTATCATTTCCCGGCGAATATCACAAACTGCTCGAACAATTACGGCCCCTACCAGTTCCCGGAGAAGTTGATACCTCTCATCATCAACAACGCGCTGCAGGGCAAGAAGCTGCCAGTGTATGGAGATGGCAAAAATGTCCGCGACTGGCTCTATGTCGACGATCACGCAAAAGGCATCGATATGGTGCAGGAGCAGGGCAGAATCGGCGAGACTTACAATATCGGCGGCCATAACGAGAAACAGAATATTGAGATCATCAATATTATCTTAGAGACGCTGCTTGAGATGCTGCCGGCTGATGACCCAAGGCGAAAGCTGGTGAGCAAAGACCTGATCACTTATGTGGAGGACCGCAAAGGCCACGACAGGAGATATGCGATTGCGCCGGACAAGATCAAGGCGGAGATCGGCTGGGAGCCGGAGACGATGTTCAAAGACGGTATCAAAAAGACGATCGCTTGGTTCTTTGAGCATGAGGACTGGATGAAAAACGTGACAAGCGGGGATTACCAGAGATATTACGAGGAAATGTATCAGGGAAAATAATGACGACTTTTGGCAATAGAAAGTCCGCTAAAACGGGCTTTCTATTGTTTGCGTTAAAAATAAAGAAACGAGGAGGAACTGTGATGAAAGGAATTATACTTGCCGGCGGGTCCGGCACCAGGTTATATCCGCTGACAAAGGCGATATCGAAGCAAATCATGCCGGTTTATGACAAGCCGATGATCTATTACCCTCTTTCGACATTGATGCTGGCCGGAATCCGGGAGGTGCTCATAATCTCCACGCCGCGCGACCTGCCGATTTTTGAGGAGCTGTTTGGTGACGGGGAGCAGCTGGGAATGTCTTTTGCTTATGCCGTCCAGGAAGAGCCCAGGGGACTGGCGGACGCGTTTATTATCGGCGAAACGTTTATCGGCAATGACGGCGTTGCGCTGGTGCTCGGCGACAATATTTTCTATGGACAGAGTTTTTCGAGAGTGTTAAAATCCGCGGCGGAGCGGACCGAGAGCCAGCCGGGGGCGACGATATTTGGTTACTATGTCAAAGACCCCAAAGAGTATGGCGTCGTGGAATTTGACGGGCAGGGAAAAGCGCTCTCCATCGAGGAAAAACCAGAGAAACCAAAGTCCAATTACGCGGTACCCGGACTTTATTTTTACGATAATGACGTGGTGGAGATTGCCAAAAATGTTAAGCCGTCCGCGCGGGGCGAGATCGAGATTACTTCCGTAAACAACGAATATTTAAAACGCGGCACGCTGTGCGTCGAGACGCTGGGGCGGGGCTTTGCCTGGCTTGACACCGGAAATCATGACATGCTTTTGGCCGCGGCGGATTTTGTATCCGCTTTTCAGAAGCGGCAGGGCCTTTATATCTCCTGTATCGAGGAGATCGCTTATAAGCGGGGATTTATCGACAAGGAACAACTGATTCGGCTGGCACAGCCGCTGCTTAAGACGGAATACGGCAGGTATCTTTTGGATGTGGCCGAGGGGCTGTAGTTTGATGCCGGCTTTTAAATAATAAGATATCGATAAAATATGCGTATGCGGAGGAAAGTATGGGAAAGATAACAGTGACAGAAAATTGCAATGGCATTGCGGGACTGAAAGTGATTGAGCCGGCAGTGTTTGGGGACGAGCGCGGCTATTTTATGGAAACCTACAACTATCGTGATTTTAAGGAGGCGGGAATTGACTGTACGTTTGTGCAGGACAACCAGTCGGCATCCAAAAAGGGAGTGCTTCGGGGGCTTCATTTTCAGATCAATTATCCGCAGGACAAGCTGGTGCGTGTGGTAAACGGTGAAGTGTTCGATGTGGCGGTAGACCTGCGCGAGGGTTCGGAGACGTTCGGTAAATGGTTTGGCGTTTTATTGTCCGCTGAGAACAAAAAACAGTTTTTTGTTCCGAAGAATTTTGCCCATGGATTTATTGTTCTGTCCGACTATGCAGAGTTCTGCTATAAGGTGACTGACTTCTACCATCCGAACGACGAGGGGGGGATTCTCTGGAAAGACCCGGAGATCGGCGTCGAGTGGCCGATGCCCCAGGGAATGACCGAGGCGGATCTGATATTGTCCGATAAGGACAGAGTTTTGGGCAGTTTCAAAGAGTACTGTGCCAATAAAAAGTAAGAGGAAACGGACGTGAAAGAAAAAAGGGCGGCTGTCACGATGGTGGGGCAGTTTATCGAAAATCGTGCCTTGGTATGGAATCTGGCCAGGAACGATATGAAAAAGAAATTTGCGGGTTCCTCGCTGGGTGTCGTGTGGGCGTTTGTGCAGCCGGTGGTGACTGTCCTGGTGTACTGGTTTGTGTTTGAAAAGGGTCTGAACAGTAAGGCGACCGACCTTAGGACAGGGATAGAAGTCCCGTTTGTGTTGTGGCTGATGTCCGGCCTGATACCGTGGTTTTATTTCCAGGAGGCGGTCAACGGCGGGACGGGAGTGCTTGTCGAGTACAGCTATCTGGTCAAAAAGGTAGTGTTTCATATCGAGATGCTGCCTTTGGTAAAGATGATCTCCGCTTTCTTTACGCATCTGTTTTTTGTGCTGTTTGCGGTCGTACTGTTTGCCTGCATGGGATATTTTCCAAGTTTTTATCTGCTCCAGGTACTTTATTATTCACTCTGTATGATCATGTTTACGATGGGCGTGGTGTATATCACCAGCGCGGTCAATGTTTTTTTCCGGGACATGAAAGAGGTTGTGGGGATTATACTGCAGATTGGAATCTGGGTGACGCCGATTATGTGGACGATCGAATCGATGGCGGGAATACCGGCTTGGGCCGCCGCCATCCTGCGTTTTAACCCCATGTACTATATTGTCTATGGCTACAGAGATGCGTTTATCAACAAGATCGGCTTCTGGGAGCATCCGGTGCTATCGGCAGTGTTCTGGGGTATAACCGTCCTGATGATCGCGCTGGGATTTTCCGTATTTAGAAAGCTGCGCCCGCATTTTGCGGATGTATTGTGAGGTGGATATGGAAAAAACGGCAATTAGAGTAGAGGATGTCTGCAAGATATACAAGTTATACAACCGTCCTGCCGAGCGCCTGATTGATGCGCTGGGACTTGCAAGAAAAGGGCGTTTTAAAGAACATATGGCGCTCAAACATGTCTCTTTTGAGGTAAAAAAGGGAGAGACCGTAGGGATTATCGGGACAAACGGTTCCGGGAAATCCACCGTTTTAAAGATTATCACGGGTGTGTTAAGCCCCACCAGCGGCAGGGTGGAAGTGGATGGAAGGATTTCCGCGCTGTTGGAGCTTGGAGCCGGTTTTAATATGGAGTATACCGGGATTGAGAATGTCTATCTAAACGGCATGATGATGGGATTTTCCAGGGAAGAGATGGATGAGAGGCTCGATGAGATTCTTAGGTTCGCGGATATCGGGGATTTTGTACATCAGCCCTGTAAAACCTATTCGAGCGGCATGTTTGTGCGGCTTGCGTTCGCGGTTGCGATCAATATCGATCCGGAGATCTTGATTGTCGATGAGGCGCTCTCGGTCGGAGATGTGTTTTTCCAGGCCAAATGCTATAAAAAGTTTGAAGATTTTAAGGCGCAGGGAAAGACCATCATTTTTGTCACCCACGATATCAGCAGTGTGGCGAAGTATTGTGACCGCGTGATTTTGCTCAATAAGGGAGACAAGCTAAAAGAGGGTAATCCCAAAGATACGATCAATCTCTACAAAAAAGTACTTTTAAATCAGCAGCAGAATGTCGAGAGCGGACAGGTGTTACAAAACCATCTGTCTGCGACAGGGGAAAAGCTCTGGAAATCGAACTATGTGCTCAACACCCAGGTCAATGAGTACGGTACCGGGGAGGCGCAGATCATAGATTTTGCCCTGATCGACGAGTATGGCAGCTATACCAACTGTATCCAGAAAGGCACGCGTTTTACGATTAAGTCGAAGGTGCGTTTTGAGGCAAAGATCGCGGACCCCATTTTTACTTATACGTTTAAAAATGTACAGGGCACGGCGGTGACAGGGACGAACACGATGTATGAAAAAGTGGGCGTCGGAACGGTGCAGCCCGGGGAAGTTTATGTGGCCTCATTTGAACAGCAGATGGATTTGCAGGGCGGGGAATACCTGTTGTCGCTGAGCTGCACCGGCTATGTGGGCGGTGAATTTCGCGCGTATCACAGGCTGTATGATGTGTGCGGGGTCACGGTGATATCGGACAAAAATACGGTGGGATTTTATGATATGAATTCTGTGACGGCCGTAGAGCGGGTGTTTCCATAAATTATGTACGTCTGTGCTGCCGGAATCATGTGGGCAGGCCGGGGGACGCGCACGGAAGCGGTGGAGAGGAGAGGAAGATGCCGGCGGAAATTTTTCTTTCGGATTTGAAAAATATCATAGCGGAGAAAAAAGAGACGCAATATGACGATGTAATTCTAAAAAAGGCGTCTTATCCGTATCTGTATCATCTTTCTGCCCTGCGCGCCAATATCCTCGACTGGATACCCGTAGGCGAAAACGAGCATGTGTTGGAATTAAACGCAGGCTGCGGCGCGCTCACGGGAACGCTGCTGAGACGGGCGGGTCGTGTCACGGCGGTGACAGAGACGGACGAGGAGGCGCAGATTATCAGGGAGCGCTGCTCCCGCTGGGGGGAGCGCCTTTTGGTATATACCCGCGAGCGCTTTTTATCGGAGGAACAAAAAGGGGCCGATGAAGAGCGCGCGGTGCTAAGTGATGCCATGGGCGGGAGTACTGTGCAAAGAGAAAAACAAGAATATCATAAGATTTTCTTAATTGGACAGGTAAGCCGGTTTTACGGTACAATGAAAGTGGCATGTCAGTATCTGGAAGAAAATGGAAAGTGTTATCTCGCGGATGCCAACCGTCTGGGATTACGCTATTTTGCCGGCTGCCAGGACGAATACCGGCGGGGATATTTTGCCGGAATCGAGGGCTATGGGGAGGAAGCGGCGGGGCGCTGTTATACGAGAAAAGAGTATGAGGCGATGCTTAGGGACGCCGGGTTTACGGATTGGAACTGCTATTATCCCTATCCCGACCACAAGTTTCCGGCGAGCATTTACTCGGATGCATGGCTGCCAAGACCGGGGGAACTTAGTGACAATCAGAGAAATTATGACAAGGACCGTTACCAGTTATTTGAGGAGAGAGGGGCTTTCGATACCATCATAAAAGAGGGCTTATTCTCGGAATTTGCCAATTCATTTCTCTTTGAGGCAAGGGTGGGGACAAGGGAAGCGCGGGCGCGCGTAGTCTACTCCCGGCATGCCAACGAGCGCGCGGCGCGCTATCAGGTGCGCACTGACATTATCGAACGGCCCGATCGGTCCAGGCGGGTGATAAAATACGCGCTCAAAAAAGAGGGAGAAGCGCACATCGGGCATATGGCGTATGCTTATGAGAAATTGTGTGATTGTTATGACGACGAAAACATCGCTTTTTGCGGCTGCCGCAGGGAAAGGGAGGGCGTTTCTTTCTCCTTTGTTCCCGGCACGACGCTGCAGGAGCTTTTAGAGCAGGCGCTGCGCGGGCATCGCGACGCCTGGATAGAGGAGATATTGCGGGATTACTGTAAAAGAATATGGAGCTTGGGGGGAAGCCGGCCGTTTGCGGCTACCACCGAATTTTGTGAAATATTTGGCAGTGAACCGAATACGGAAGAAGTACTCGGTGGACTGGAATGTCCGCTGTACTGCGATGTAGACCTGATCTTTTCCAATATCTTAGTTGAGACGGATAGAGAAAAATTGCTGTCGCCGGAACGGATGGTATGGCAGGTGATCGATTACGAGTGGTCGTTCGGTTTTCCGCTGCCCAAGGCGTTTGTGCTCTACCGCGCTATGTATTTTGCCTATTATCAGATTTTTTGCGGGAGCGAGTGGACACTGCCAAGGCTGTTTTCGCTGGCCGGTGTGACGGGGGAGCAGCAGGCCCTGTTTTTAAAGATGGAAGAGCATTTTCAATGCCATACCGCAGGCGGCGGCTTTCCGGTACGCAATATGCAGCGGATCATGGGAACGAAAATCATGCGCCTGCAGGATATACAGCCATTGGCTCCAAGAAAGTTTGGCCGGGCGAAAAATCTTTTTTTTCATATCGACCGGGAGGAGTATCAGGACGGATGTGTGGTGTGCTCCGGCTGGGCGTTGGCAGTGGATTGGCGTCGTCATGGCGCTCCGGTAGAGTTTGCGGTGGAGGATGAGACGGGCGCTGATCTAATGCCCGAGATTACCCGCAGTGAGCGGCCGGACGCAGCGGCTGCGCGAAAGCTTAGGGGGGCGGATGCGCCGATTTACGGTTTTGACTGTATTTTTCCTGCAAAGAGGGAGGGGAGATGGCAGATTACTTTTATAAAAGGACATCTGAAGAGGAGATATCGTTCTAAAAACTTCTGATTATTTACACACGCGAATTTGTGTCTGCGGCTGGTACGGCGCGGATGCGGAAAGGCATGGTTATAGATATGTACCGATCGAGAGAAAATTTTCAGGATGTCATGCTGGTGCTGGTGGACTGTATCTGTTTTGTCGTCAGCTATATAGGCGGCGGTTATCTGTGGCTGGTGGGGCTGCGCAATGTATCTGTGGAGAATATGAAAACGGAGCTGATGGAGAGCTTTGTCATCGTTTTGATCGCTTATCTGCTCGTCATGCTGTTTTCTAATATCGAGGACAGATTTATCCGCAGGAGTCTGTATCAGGAGATGTTTGCCGCAGTAAAGTCCAGCGTAGTACTGATTTTTGCGATGGTCCTGACGATTTTTTTACAACACAATAATGCCGACGCCTCCCGCGGCGTATATTTTTGTATCGCTGCGATCGACGGCGTGTTATTCTTTCTTACACATGTCATATTAAAATACTACCTATTGAAAATTTTCCGCAACAAGCGGGCCGTAAATCAGGTTTTTTTGGTTACGACCCGCGACAGGGCGGCCGGTATTATGGCAGAGACGGAAAACTTTAAGGACTGGGCGTACCGTATCGCCAGCATCGCCATCGTCGATGACAATCAGATCGGCAGATGGTATGCGGGCGTGCCCGTGGTGGCGACTTACACGAATATGTTTCAGTATGTAAAAGAACAGATTGTCGACGAGGTGTTTATCGACGTGCCCTATGAGGACGGCGCGGCTCTCGCGGGGGTGGTGCAGGAATTTGCCAATATGGGCGCTACGGTACACACCAGCATAGAGATTTTGAATAAATTTGACGATTATCACAAAAGCTTTCATATGCTGGGCAATATCCCGGTGGTGACATTTTCCAATCAGTATTATGACTGGAAAAAATTGTTTCTCAAGCGTGCGATGGATATTGTGGGCGCTCTTGTGGGACTTGCGATCACAGCGGTTGTCACGGTATTTTTGGCGCCGCCGCTGCTGCTCGAATCGCCGGGACCGCTGTTTTTTTCCCAGAAGCGCGTGGGCAAAAACGGGCGTTATTTTAAGATATATAAATTCCGTTCCATGTTTCGGGATGCCGAGGAGCGCAAGAAAGATCTCGAAGATCAAAATGAGATGAGCGGCCTGATGTTTAAAATGAAAGACGATCCGCGCATCACGAAGGTGGGCAAATTTATCCGCAAGACCAGCATCGACGAGCTGCCACAGTTTTACAATGTGCTGCGCGGCGACATGAGCCTGGTGGGAACTAGGCCGCCCACAGTCGACGAGTTTAAGCAGTACGAGATGCACCAGAAGCGGCGCTTAAGCGCGAAGCCAGGTATTACTGGTCTCTGGCAGGTCAGCGGGCGCAACAGTATTAAGGATTTTGAGGATGTGGTGAAGCTGGATGTGCAGTATATTGATAATTGGAGCATAGGGCTTGACATTAAAATCTTGTGTAAGACCCTGCTGGTCGTGTTTCAAAAAGACGGCGAATAGCGTGAAAAGTACATCTAAGGCTCATGCCAGAGGGCACTAACGTAAAACAAGTTCACATGCCAAGATGTACTAAGTTTCACGCCGAAAAACGCCAAAAACGGGCGTTTTTTATAACAATTTAAGATTCCGCGGAGCGGAATCATGTAGGTTAGTGTGAGAATCATGCAGGCGTAATGTGGCTTTAAAGGAGTATGGAGGTAAAGATGAGAGAGTATAAGGCGGAAAAAGAGTACAGTGTGGGCGAGATCATACGATACAACTTAAAAATGTGGTGGCTGGCGGCGATCCTGGCGGCGATGTTCGGCGTGCTGCTTGGCGGCTATAAGTTTGTTTCGCTCAAACCCTATGTGGAAAATGAAGTTTATCAGGATAAGATGCAGGTGAAAGCTTCGCTGTATCTGTCACAGTTCAATGACAGCAGTGTGCTCGAGCGGGGCTGTGATATCATGAAGATTGCGGACAGCAACCTCGCATATCAGGCTTTTTGCGAGGACACCGGATATCAATTGACGCTGGATCAGTATCGCAGGCTGTTTGACTCGGAGCAGACCGAGACGTCCAATGTCGTCACATTTTATATCACGTTTCCCCATGCCGAGGGAGATTTTGTCATCGAGGATGAGAACGGCGGCATTGCGTTTATGGAGGCCGTACTGCGCGCGACCGATGCGGCGGCGAAAGAGCTGACCGGCCAGCAGGCGGTTACGGTTTTGGACAAACCCTATGCGACCAAGGAAGTGGAGAAGTTAGTCTCCTACTCGATCAGCGATTCCGACTATAAAAAGGCCATCTTAAAAGCATTGATTGCAGGTGTATTTTTGGGCATTATGATAGAGGTTGCACTCTATACCCTGTGGATGCTGTTATACAAGAGACCGAAGAATGAGGAGGAAATCAAGGATTGTCTCGACACGCAGGTGGTGGATGTATTTAAAAAATCTGCTCAGAATGTTGAGAGCTATAAGAAAGCGGCGCTCTTTTTAAAAGGTGCGCAGGATACCCAGGTGATCAGTTGTCTGCCGGTCAACTGGAAAACGGACGACGCCAGGAAAATTGCTATGTGCTATGCCAATGAGCAGAAGAAGACACTGTTTATCAGCATGGAGGACACTGACGGCGGTAAGTACTCCATGAGCCGTTATATGATGGGTTCGGCAGATGCGCCGGAAGTTGAGGCGCTCAATGATTATTTTCATTGTCTCTACCGCAATCTGGGCGACGAGAACGGCTATGATATTGCGGGCAGCCGAACATTTGCAAAGTACTTGGAACAGGTACGCGGAGAATACGACTATATTGTCATCGCCTGCCGCGATCTTGGCAAGAGCGCGGAGGGTTACCAGATCGCAAAATTCTCTGACAAAAATCTGGTGCTGTGCAACCGCAGAAATACGACAAACAAAGAACTTTACAATATTCGCAATGTGATGGCAATCAATCAGATTGCAGTGGACGGAGTGCTGGTATATGACTTATAAAACCATTCTGTCCATGTGTGTGCTGTTTCTGTTAGTGCCCGCATGGTTCGGGATATTCTGGATAAAAATTTTAAACATACGACAGAGCGCGCAGGCGGTTCTCACCGCCTGGGTGCTCGGTATCACGGAAATGCTGGCGCTGGGACAGTTGGCCCTCGTGCCCTTAGTGGCCGGGAAGTTTACGCTGACAACGGCAGTCATGGTGATAAAGGTCCTCTTTACGTTGGCCGCTCTTTTGTCCTTTTATACGGTGCTTCGAGTGTGGGGGCAGCGTTTTGACAGGGGAGACGTCAGTGTCTTTAGTAAAACAACCGTGGGCAAGCGTCAGACGACGCCCGGCGATAAGGACGCGAAAAAAATAGGGACGATATTCTTTTTATTATTAGCTGTGGCGCTGATTTTATTGCAGGCGTGGATATTGGCGCGCTACCAGCACATTGATGACGATGACGCCCGCTTTGTGTCGGAGGAAGTGTCAGCCGTCGTACATGACACTATGCTGGTGGATGACCCCATCGAAGATGCATTTATGTATTGGGATGTTGGGGAGACGAGAAAAGAACTGGCGTCGCCGTGGACGATGTATGTAGCTGCGTGCTGCCGCATTGTGGATACCGCGCCCGCGATTTTTTCACACACACTGTTTCCGTTTTTTATGATTTTAATCTGTTACGGCGTATATGCCCTGATCGGTCAGACGCTGTTTGCCGGAGATTGGGAGAAGACGGCGCTGTTTTTGATTTTTCTCTCGGCGCTTCACATATGGGATTATACGTCCACCCATACGCTGGGTTCCATGCTGTTGCTGCGCATCTGGCAGGGAAAGGCGAGCGTGGCCAGCTTTATTGTTCCGCTGTTGTTTTTCCTGTTTTTTCAGATTTTGCGGCAACGGGAGACGGGGCGTTATCCGGTGGTATTATATATGGTATCGTTTGCCGGATCGCTGCTTTCCGGTATCGGAATTGTGATTATGCCCGTGCTGACGGCTATTTATGGAATTGTAGATTTTTGCTGCCATAGGAATTGGAAAAAGACACTGCTGATCTGGTGCTCGGCCGCTCCCTGCGGCCTGTATCTGGTTTATTATCTGATGGGGTTAGCGTGATTTAGGCGACAGGGGGGCTAAAATGGCGGATTTTTACGCAATATGGGATAATTTTAAAAATTTTATTGGCGGCAGGGCCGGCGTCCTGCATGTTCTGCTGTTTGGGCTGGCGCTTCTTTCCTGCATGTTTATGGGCAAAAAGCAGCGCAGGACGCTGGTTTACCCGACGGTGTTGGTGTTTTTGTTTTTCTTTAACCCGCTTTTTTATCGTTATATCGGCAATAAATTCTTGTCCGGCGTCTACTGGAGGCTGCTTTGGATGGTGCCGCTTAACTTTGTCACGGCCTATGGTCTGGTGGCGCTTGTGTGCCGTTTTCGGAGACAGGCGGTGCGTGCGGCGGCAGTTTTGGCCGCTGCGGCCTGTATCATTGTCACTGGCAAATGCATTTACAATGAGCAGACCTTTGCCAAGGCGGACAATCTCTACAAGCTTCCGCAGGCGGCGATCGACGTGAGCGATGCGATGGCGGCGGCCGGTATTGACTGGAAAGTGCGCGCCGTGGTTCCCAACGAACTGTTCTGTTATGTGCGGCAGTACCGCTGTGATGTCGGATTATTGTATGGCAGAAATGCCGGAGGATTTATCTCCGATATCAGTGACGAGGCGAAAGCGGTGTACAATGAGATGTGCAGGGAGACACCGGATATCGGTTTGTTGACGGATCTGTGCAGACAACAGGAGGTCGTTTTTATCTGTTTTAACACTGAAATGCAGCAGATACCAAAGGACCTTAGCGCATACGGCTATCTGCCCTACCGCACGATCGGCGAATACAGCATTTTTATCTGGGAGGAAAAGGCTTGAGCAGAGTAAAACAATGGTTTGGAGAAATCGATTGGCGGCAGTTTGGCATCGTGTCCTATTATGCCTATTTTGCCGTCAATGTGCTGGCGAAAGCGTTCGCCTATGACAGCGGGGATAACATATACAAATATTTTATGTATACCGGCATTTTCTTTCTTGCCATCAAACTGGTGACAACCAAATATACGCTTCGTGAGCTATTGGTATGCTGCGTTTTCCTCGGCATGGGGTTGACAATGTATATCGTGACAAAATCGGCGACCATGCTGCTGCTGTTTCTCACAATCATGGGATTAAAGGACTGTAAATTTGGCAGGCTTATCCAGATGTCGGTTTATATCCGCATGGTTGTGGCGCTCATCATGGTGGTCGGTTCCGCATACGGTATTTTTGACATCGGTTATAAGACAAAACCGGATACCAACTATATCGAGATGCCGGTCTACAGCTTCGGTTTTAATGAGCCGAATATGGCATTTTTGACCATCTTTATTTTGTTGATGGTTTTGTTATACTATAATTATGAGAGGTTAAATGCATTGTGGTTTTTTGCGACGGCGGCGGTGGCGTTTTTGTTTTATGAGTGGACATTCTGCCGTACCGGTATCGCGGTATTTCTGTTCGCGTGGATGCTGATTATTTTTGACAAGTTGGTGAAAAACAAAAGAGTGAAGATCGTGCTGGCGCTGTCGGTGCTGGTGGGTGCGCTGTTTAGCTTCTGCGCCATGGTGTTTTATGCCGGGGACAACCCGCTTTTGCACCTGCTCAACCACTTTGTGTCCGGCCGCATCTATATTATGAACAGTTATCTGACCGATCAGGGGCTGGCATTTTTCCCGCGCAATCAGGAGTTGTTTTATGCCAGCTACTATGGACTGATCGACAATTGCTATATGTTTATGCTGCTCTACGGCGGTTGGATTATGGCGATCGTATATTTGATCGTGATGTGCGCCGCTATGTACCGCCTGTACGAGAAAGAATGTTACCGGGAGCTGGTGATGATTTCCGTGTTTGCGCTTTACGGTGTGTTAGAGCAGTTTGTTATGAATGCATTTATGAATCCGTTTATTTTACTGGCGGGCATTTTGCTCTACCCCGGCCTGCTTGAGACAGAGAAAGGGCGTAAGAAGGCTTATGGAAAATTACCGTATCCTGCAAATTCATAACTTTTATCAGATTCCCGGCGGGGAGGATGTGGTAGTGCGCAATGAGAAGAAGCTGTTGGAGGAGCACGGCCATGTGGTGCGCACTTACTACCGTAGCAACAGTGAGCTGAATGAGGGAGGCCGCTTTAAAAAGTTTTTGATCCCGTTTACCGCAATCTTTTCGCTCAAAACCTACCGCGAGGTCAAAAAGATCATTGAGCAGGAGAACATTGATATCGTGCATGTGCACAATACACTGATGATGATCAGCCCGGCCGTGTTTTATGCGGCTTTTCACTGTAAAGTGCCTGTGATACAGACGCTGCACAATTTTCGGATGCTCTGCCCGGCGGGCTCTTTTTTCCGGGACAACGTGATCTGCGAGGAGTGTGTCAATCACGGTATGCGGTGTGCGGTGCGCCACAAGTGTTACCGCAACAGCAAGCTGCAAACGATCGTGAGCGCGGGAATATTAAAGCTTCATCGTATGCTGGGCACTTATTATCGGGTTAATTTTATCTGCCTGACGGAGTTCAACAAAGAAAAACTTTTGGGGTCCTTAAACCCGGCGAAACAGATTGTAAATCCGCAACGCATTTATATCAAACCGAATTTTACGTTTGCCGAGGGAATACGGCCTGTACATGAACAGGCGGCGGATGAGTATTTTTTGTTTGCCGGGCGCATCGAGGCGCTAAAGGGCATAGATGTCGCGATACGGGCATTTGAAAAGCTGCCGGAGGAAAAGCTTTTTATTGCGGGCAGCGGTCCGCTTGAGGAGGAGATGCGGCGCTATGTCAAGGAGCATCACATGAAAAACATCACCTTCCTGGGATATCTGCAAAAAGAGGAAATGCGCGATAAGTTTTATCATGCCAAAGCCGTCATTATGACCTCGCAGTGCTACGAAGCGTTCGCCATGACAATCGCCGAGGCATATTCTTATGGCGTGCCGGTGATCGCGGGGCGCGTGGGCAATATGGAGGGCATGGTGAAAGAGGGCGTCACCGGCATGAAATTTACCTATGACTCGGCCGAGGATTTGGCCGTCAAGGTGCGCCAGTTTAATCAGATGGAGCTGGCAGCGCTCAAACAAAATGCCAGGGATTTTTACGAGAGAAGACTTCGGCCGGAGGACAATTATCGCAAACTGGTCGGTATCTATGAGAGTATTTTACAGGAGAACGCGTAAACCAGTCATGTGGCAAAAGAAGCAAAGGATGGTCGGATTATGAAGAGAGTAGTGTTTATCACCAATATTCCGTCCCCGTACCGGGTGGATTTTTTTGTATATTTGCAAAAACATTATCAGGATTATGAGTTTCACGTTATTTTTTCAGGTGCGGGCATGGAAAACAGAAAATGGCATGTGGAACTGAACGCGCTGAAAAATGCGGAGTTTTTGCAGTCCAAAACACTGATTTTCCGCAAGCGCTATGATGACCGCTATGTGTTTATCCCCATCGGCGTGGAGCGCGCACTGCGCGAGGCAAACCCGGATATCGTGGTTGCCATGGAGTATAATCCTACCATTCTTCGGGCCGTGCGCTACTGCGGGAAGAAAAAGATACCGTTTGTAAGCTGGACGGACGGCACGGCTCACTCCGAGCGGTCGATCGGCAGGATACAGCGCATGTCGCGCAAGTATATTATCAAGCGGGCGGCAGCGTTTGTGGCGAGCAGCACGGCATCCCGCGATAACCAACTGGCGTACGGGGCAGACGAAAAGCGCTGCTTTCTCTCCTACCTGACCGTGGACATCCGCAAATACCTGATGGTCAAAGAGAGTTATCACAGCAGAAATCTGATCTATGTTGGGAGCCTGATACAGCGAAAGGGCCTTGATCTGCTCTTTCCCGCCCTGGCACAGACGAGTGACGATATTCATCTTATCATTGTCGGTGAGGGACCGGAAAAGCCGTTCCTTTTGGAGCAGGCAAAGAAGCTGGGCATTATGGACCGCCTTGATTTTAAGGGGTTTGTGGAGGGGGAGGCGCTGCGCGCGCTCTATGCGTCCGCCGATGCCTTTATTCTGCCCACCCGCGAAGACTGTTACGGTCTGGTACTGCTGGAAGCGATGTGTGCCTCGCTGCCGGTGATTGCGTCAAAATACGCGGACGGCGCCAAGGACTTGATTGAAGAGGGAGCAAACGGTTTGATCGTTGACCCGGACCATACAGAAGAACTCGCCGCTGCCATCAACGAGCTTATGAATGAAAGTGATCTGGCGGCTATGGGAAAAAGGAGCTATGAACGGGCAAAACTGTTTTCTTTTGCGCATGTGGCAGGCGGCTGCATGGATGCGATCCATTGTTGTCTGGGGGAAGAATCAACATAACTCTTTTTATTCCCGGGTTTGAGCGGGCATGAGGTAATCTATGAAAAAAAAGATATTATTTAACGGACTGGGCAACCGGGGGTGGATCGGCGGTCTGTACTATCTAAAAAATATACTGTTCAGTTGTATGCAGAGTGAAGCGATCAAAAGCAGATTTGACTTTGTGGTGTTAATCGACCCCAAACACGCGGACATTTTTGAGAGCTTTCGCGGCAAAGCCGATATCCGCGTTTATGAGGGGGGCAGCAAGTTAAAACTTGCGCTCTATGAGATGCGCCTCATATGGTTTGGCGGTGTTAAATACTGCTACGCACTGGAGCTTAACAAAATCGGTAAATTATTTGCAAAGCGCGGTATTTTTTGGATTCCCGATTTTCAGCATAAGAACCTGCCGGAATTCTTTTCTGAGGAAGAGCTGGCGAAGAAAGACGCCAATTTTCTGGAAGTGACAAGCCGCAGTAACCCGCTGGTGCTCAGCAGCGAAGATGCAAAATGCGATCTCGAACGTTTTTATCCCGATCATCGGTGCAGGGTGGAGGTGGTACATTTTGTATCCTATATCGAGCCCGAGATACGCGCCGTGACGCCCGAAGTGGAGACGGCTGTCAGGGAAAAGTTTCATCTCGGCCGCAAATACATTTATCTGCCCAATCAGTTCTGGCAGCATAAGAATCATCTGGTGGCCGTGCAGGCGATCGAGATTTTGCGCCGTCAGGGGCGCCTAAAGGAGTATGACTTTGTGTTTACCGGCAATCTGGAGGACTACCGCAACCCCGCGTATATTGATCGCTTAAAAGAGATTATGCAGGCGCCGGAAGTGAAAGACTGTATCCGGCTTTTGGGGTTTGTGGACCGGACGGAGCAGCTTGCAATCATGAAGCAGGCCTGCTTTATCGTCCAGCCGTCGCTCTGTGAGGGATGGGGCACTGTCTTAGAGGACGCAAAGGTTCTCGATAAGACCGTGCTGCTGTCCGATATTCCGGTGCACCGGGAGCAGAAAAATGAGAAGTGCCATTTATTCCCCGCCGATTCGCCAAAGGAGCTGGCCCGGCTGATGGAGAAAGTCAGCTGTATGGAGTCGGCGGAGAGTATTGAGAGTGGAATTGCCAATATGTACCGTGAGGCTGCAAGGTACGCCAAAGCGCTTGAGCGGGTTTTTTGCCGGTAAGCGTTTGGCGGAGGGATGTGCACGAGTTTTGTAAGGCAGTTATTGCTTTGCAGGCAGCAGGAGTCGGTGCGGGAAACGTGAGAGGGGAAAACGTTTCCCTGCATATTGGAATCAGAAAGGTTTGTGCGCTATGAAGAGAATGGTGATTACCGGCATCGGTGGTTTTATCGGCCAGAATGCCAAGGAGTATTTTGAAAAAGAGTATGAGATCATTGGCATCGGTCTTGCGGCCGATTACCGCGACGGAAAGAGCCCGGTGTGCTATTATCAGTGTAATATGTCAAAAAGCGAGGCGGAGCTTTCCAATATATTGACGGATGTACAGCCGGACGTGATCTTACACTGTGCCGGCAGTGCAAATGTCGGGGCTTCCGTGGTCAATCCCGTTGCCGATCTCGAGGGAAATCTGCACAGCCTCTATCATCTGCTGCTGGCTCTTCGCGCGTTTGAAAAGAGGCCGAAAGTGATTTTCTTTTCGAGTGCGGGCGTCTACGGCAACCCCGCGCGCCTGCCGATTCGGGAGACGGACGCGCCGGCCCCGATCTCTCCGTATGGTCTGCACAAGCTGATGTGTGAACAGCTCTGTCATTATTACAATGTCGTGCACGGATACCAGGTGCGCGCAATCCGCATTTTTTCCGCCTACGGAGTGGGGCTGCACAAGCAGCTTCTGTGGGATATCTACCAGAAATACGAAAAATCGGGGGAGATTTCTCTGTTTGGGACGGGGAAGGAGAGCCGGGACTTTATTCATGTGCTTGATATTATGCAGGCGATCCGCCTGATCTTAAATTATAAGGGCGGCGAGGAAGTGTTCAATGTGGCCAACGGCGAGGAGGTCTCGATCGCCGAAATCGCGGCAATCTACGCGAAAAAATTGGGGGAGGGTCAGCGTATTGTGCGCTTTAACGGGGAAACAAAGGTGGGCGATCCCCTAAATTGGCGCGCCGATATCTCACTGTTAAAGAGTCTCGGGTACAAAAAGAGCGTGGACTTGGAACAGGGGATCGGTGATTATGTCGACTGGGTGCGCGCCGGACAATAGGAGCAGGCTGCGGCCTGCATTACAGCACTGACTGTGGAAAGGCAGAGGGACAGGGATGGAACAGAAAAGAGAACAGATCGCGCCGGTGATTGTATTTACATACAACAGGCCGGAGCACACGAAACGAACCATAGAGGCGTTGGCGGGCAACGATCTGGCAGAAAGGACCGATTTGTATATTTATTCCGATGCGCCCAAGCGGGAGGCTGACCGGGATAAGGTGCAGGCGGTCAGGGATTATGCCGCCCATGTGGAAGGGTTTGCAAGCGTCCATCTGGTGGAGCGGGAAGAAAATTTTGGCCTGGCCAAAAATATCATCCGCGGCGTGACCGAGATCGTAAACCAGTACGGCGTTGTCATTGTTTTGGAGGATGATCTGATTACCAACCGCTTTTTTCTACAGTTTATGAACGACGCGCTCCATCATTATAAGGATTGCAAGCGCGTGACCGGCGTGACGGGATTTTCCCATTTCGACGATACGGTTCGTATGCAGGAAGAGTCTTATTTTCATACGCTCACGGGCACCAGCTGGTCGTGGGGCACATGGGAGGATCGATGGAGATATTTTGACGAGATTTGCGTCGACTGGACGGAGATGATTGAGAACAGGCGGCTCAGAAGGCAGTTTAACTACGACAATTCTTACGATTTTTACCGGATTATGAAGATGCAGCAGACGGATAAAAATACCAACTCCTGGGCGATACGCTGGTATTGGGCCAACTTTAAAAAGAGCGGCTATATTTTATCGCCGACAAAGTCGCTTGTCAGCAATGAGGGATGGGACGGAACCGGTGAGCACTGCGGTAGAGAGAGCAAGGCGATGTTTTATCACATGCTTGCCACGGACCGGCCGATTACCTATTTTCCATCCAATATTGCTGAGACGAGTAAGACGCGCAGGCGTTTAAAGCGCATCCTGCGCAGGGAGTACCAGCCGAGTCTAATAAAGCGCGTCTACAACAGGGTTGCGCGCAAAAATTATGTCGGAAAAGCTTAAAAGACGGATGGATGACATGAGACAAAAACAGTGTATCCTTTGACTCGATGGATGGGAAGAGAGGGAAATTCAGACAGATATGAGAAAGATTTTGGCCATTTTTACCTGCTTTAACCGCAGGGAACTGACGAGGCGCAGCATGGAGACGCTCTCGCACAATCAAAATGTCAAGTTCGACTTTGTGATTGTCGATGATAACAGCACCGACGGCACAAAAGAAATGCTTATGGAGATGCCGCAGAAGATCGATCTGGTATCCGGCGATGGCAGTCTTTTCTGGAACGGCGGTATGCATAAGGCGATCGAGCATGTCAAAAAAGAACATGCCGACTATGCATATTACATGTTGATGAATGATGATACCCGCTTTTTTGACGGTATATTCGACGAGATGGAACCGTTTCTAAAAGAGGACGAGGTGCTTGTGGGTGCGATCTGCGGGGAACACGGCGAGTTAAGTTATGGCGGGATTAAATATACAAAAGGCATTAAGTATGATAAACTCGGACCTGAGGGCGCCGGCGTCAATTGTTCTACGTTCAATGCCAACTGTGCGATTATTCCCCGTGAGATCTTTATGCGGGTGGGCATAGACCCTTATTACAAGCACAGCATCGGAGATTTTGACTATGGACTTCAGATCAGCAGACTGGGGTATCCGATACACATTTTCCACAAATATGTGGGGGAGTGCAATGACAATTCGCTGCTTTTGACCTGGCAGGATGCGTCGCTGCCCAGGATAAAAAGGCTGCGCTTAAAGGAGAGCAGAAAGGGTCTGCCGTTTGGTGACTGGTTTCATTTTCTGCGCCGCAATTTTGGGCTGGGAACGGCGATTGTGCGCTCGTTTACGCCGTACATTAAGATTTTGATAAAGAAATAGGAATCATAGAGAGGAATTTATTATGCAGGAATTTATTCAGTTTATCGCGGAAATATTGGAAGTGGAGCCGGGGACACTCACACTGGAATCGACGCAGGAGGAGATTGAGACGTGGGATTCTCTGATGCAGCTGCGTCTTGTGGGTGAAGTGGAGACAAGATATGGCATCACGATTCCCATGGAGGAGATCTCGGATATTAAGACGATCGGTGATTTTTACCGTTTTGTGAAATAAGAGCAGAGAGGTCAGAAAGCAGAGAAGAGCAAAAGGCGGAGGTAGAAAGTTTTGAGACTTGCCATTCTTTCCAATGTCAACCTGGACATGCTGTCAGGACTGTTAAAAAAGGAATATGAGGTGTTTTTGCCCGAAGGGTATGGCGGCTGGGTGACCTACGCCCTCAATCAGCGCGAGGACATGGCGGCGTTTGGAGCGGACTGCATTTTTTTGCTGCTGGACGGAGCCGAGCTGGTGCGCGGGTTAAAAAAGGAGCAGTATGAGGACGCGTTCGATAGCGCCTTAGAGTATATTCGCGGTCTGGCCGCCCATTATGAGAAGAGTCTGCTGTTTGTCTCCACGCTTGATATTATGCCGGAGCGCGTGGCGGCGGGCGACGCCGCGGACGGAGGGCTTTTGGCGGCCGCGCTCTGGGAACAAAAGCTGGGAGCGCTTTTAGCGGAAAATCACCGCATACACCGTTTTCCGCTTGCGGAACTGATTGCCGACTATGGCAGGAGCCGTTTTTATTCGCGTAAGTTTTGGTATATGGGTTCCATTCCCTACGATATGCAGGCGCTGCACCTGTTGGCGCAGGAGATCAGAACGTGTCTCTCCAAGGTGGGGCGGGCGCGCTGCAAGGTGCTCGTGACCGATCTCGACAATACACTCTGGGGCGGCGTGATCGGAGAGGACGGCGCAGAGGGAATTGCGCTTGGCAGCGCGCACCAGGGAGCCGTCTACCAGGACGCCCAGAGACAGCTTTTGCGCATGAAGGAACAGGGGGTGCTGCTGGCGGTCGCCTCTAAAAACAACAGAGACGATGTTGATGCGGCTTTTGCGCATCCGCAGATGATTTTGAAAGAGGAAGACTTTGCCGTGATCGCCTGCAATTGGGAGCCCAAGGCCGAAAATATCGCGAAGATGGCAAAAGAGCTGAATCTTGGGTTGGACGCTTTTGTGTTTTTGGATGACAATGAGGCGGAACGGGAGGCGGTGCGCATCGCGCTCCCACAGGTAAACGTTGCGGGTTTTCCAACGGATATGACGGGATATGCCGATTTTCTCGCAGCGCTCTATGAATCGTATTTCTTTCAGTGGCGCACAACGGGAGAGGACCTGGAGAAGACGAGCCAGTACCGGGCGGAGCGTTTGCGCCGGGAACAAAAAGAGGCCGCGGTCTCCTATGAGGATTACTTGCGGTCACTGAGGATTAAGATTCGCATTGCGGGAGTGACGCAAACGCGCAAGGAGCGTGCTTTACAGTTGATGAATAAGACCAATCAGTTTAACACGCAGACACTGCGCATGGAAGCGCCTGAGATGGAAGCGTATTTAAAGGGCGGCGGCAGACTGCTGCTGGCGGAAGTATCCGATAAATACGGCAGCAGCGGCTGGACGGCGGAGTTTTTGTATCACAGGGAAGATCATACGGTGATGGTGGATAATTTTTTGATGAGCTGCCGGATTATGGGCAGACAGATTGAGCACGCCATTGTAGATCATATATTGCGGCGCCTGCGGGAACAGGGCGTGGAGGTAGTACAGGCTGCCTATAAGAGGTCAGCGAAGAATAAGCCGGTGGAACAATTGTGGCAGCAGTTTGGGTTTGCGCAGACACAAGAGACGGAGGGCTGCGTTCGTTTTGAGTTGAAACTGGCGGACTACATAGCGCCGCCGCAAGCAGGTATCCACAGTGTGATATGGGAGGATGAAGTATGATGACAAGTTTTTATAGTGAAGAAGAGTTAAAGGAAATTGGCTTTGCCCGCCTGGGACGCGATGTGATGATCAGCCGCAAGGCGAGTATCTATGGAGCATCCTCCATTGCGATCGGCAGTCACGTGCGAATCGACGATTTTTGTGTGTTGAGCGGAAACATTACGATCGGAAATTATGTCCACATCGCAGTTATGACGGCGCTGTTTGGCGGTACGGCGGGAATTACGTTTGAGGATTATACGGCTATCTCCTCACGCTGCGCGGTATACGCCGCGAGCGACGATTATTCGGGGCAATATATGACGAACCCGACGGTCCCGTCAAAATATACGCATGTCATCGAGGCTCCGGTATTGATTAAAAAGCACTCGATCATCGGCACGGGGTCGACCATTATGCAGGGCGTGACCTTAGAGGAGGGGACGGCGCTTGGCGCGATGACCTTTGCCACAAAAGACACAAAGCCGTGGGGCATCTACATGGGTTTCCAGTGCGTGCGGGTCAAAGACCGCAGCAGGGGACTTTTGGATATCGATCTGTCGGAGCTTGACGAGGATGTAAATTAGGAGGAGCAAAAGATGGGAAGTATCAGCTTTGTGATTCTAAATTATAAAACATGGCAGGAATCCGTCGCCTGCGCGGAGTCGATCTTACAGACGCAGACGTATGGCAATTACAGCATTGTGATTGTCGATAACGGTTCCGGAAATGACAGTGTACAGAGACTTCAGGAGCGCTTTGCAGAGGAAAAGAGAGTGTCTGTCGTGGTGTCGGAAGAAAATCTTGGCTTTGCGAGGGGCAATAATCTGGGCATTTCCTACGCCAGAGATCAGTTTGACCCGGATTTTATTGTCGTGGCAAACAGCGATATCATCTTTGAGCAGCCGGATTACTGTGAAGAGCTGGTAAATATCTACAAGCGCAAACGATATGATATCCTCGGCGGCGATATCGTCGACGCCGGGCGGACGAAGCACTTAAACCCGGTGGCGAGAGAGCGCAGCTACAGCATTTCCTATATGCGAAAGCAGGTGCTGGTCTCGTGGGCAAAGAGCGTGATCTTTCGTCTGATTCGCCTGTTTCACTTAAAGAAAGCGGTCGCGGGCCATTATGGGCTGACGGCGGACGAGCACGGAATTTATACGTTAGACGGCAGCAAGAATCTGACGACCAGGGAGGTGGCCGGCAGATCGGTAGCCGCGGATGAGCGCATGGAGCATCAGCTTCCGGGCGTACTGCTGCATGGGTGCTGTCTGATCTTTTCCCGCGATTTTTTCAAGGGACAGAAGGGATTTTATGATAAGACTTTTTTATATGCGGAGGAGGAAATTCTCTATTATCTGGCGTTAAAAAAGAATCAGACGGTGCTTTATTCGCCCAAAATTGTCTGTGTGCACAAAGAGGGTGTTTCCACAAAGGCCGTAAAGAAAGATTTTTTTGATGCCAAGATATTTTATTTTTCCCATATCACGCGTTCTTACCGGCTTTTTTTGGAGTTGATGAAGGAGTATGAATAATCGCAGGAGAGGAATCGTCAACATAGCTGCTGGAATGATTTCCCAGCTCGTGATTATAGTGCTGGGGCTGTTACTGCCCCGGCTTTTTTTGGTGCGCTTTGGTTCCGAGACAAACGGTTTTATCAATTCCATCACACAGTTTTTTTCTTATTTTACCCTGTTTGAGGCGGGCGTCGGAACGGCAGCCTTGCAGGCGCTCTATGGGCCCGCGGCGCGGGATGACAGACAGAGGATGGCTCAAATACTAGCGGCCGCTTCGCGCTTTTACCATCGCACCGGCCTCTGCTATCTCGGCGCCGTTGCCGTGCTGGCGGTCGGTTATCCGCTATTTGTGAGGGCGGATGAGCTTTCTCCAGTTACGATGGCGCTTGTGATCTTGCTGCAGGGGTGCGGCGGAGCCATCTCTTATCTGTTTCAGGGGAAATATCTGATTCTGCTGCGCGCGCAGGGAAAAAACTATCTGATCTCCCTGGTGGTTACGACCGTGAATGTGGCAATCAGCGGCGGCCGCATCTTACTGATCATTTCGGGCGCGCCCCTTCTGGCGGTACAGGCGTGCTTTTTAGTTGTGAATGTGGCGCAGATGATCTTCTATCAATGGTATCTGAAAAAAAACTACGGTTGGCTGGCCGGGGACGCACAGCCTGATTATGCGGCGATCGGGCAGAAGAATTCCGTGCTCGTGCATCAGTTTTCAACGCTGGTATTTAATAACACCGATGTCATATTGCTGACGGTCCTTGCCCGCGATTTAAAGATTGTCAGCGTATATACGATTTATAATATGATTTTGAGTATGTGCCGGGTGCTGATTAATCAGATCAACGAGGGTGTGGCGTTTCGCCTGGGTCAGATGTATCAGACCGACAGGGAGCGCTACAAGAGATATCACAATTATTTTGAACTGTTTAATATGACGCTCGGTTTTTGTGTGTTTTCGGCGGCGTATGTGCTGCTTGTCCCGTTTATTCGGCTCTACACCGCCGGAGTGCATGACGTGGATTATGTGCTGCCGTATCTGCCGCTATTGTTTGTGCTCGTGCAGCTGGTTTCCTCTTCCAGACAGGCTGCCGCTTATCTCATAGAGTTTGCGGGCCATTTTGAGAACACGAAACGGCGCTCTCTGCTGGAAACAGGCATCAATCTGGCAGTCAGTATCGTATTGATTCCCTGGTGGGGGATATACGGCGTGCTGACCGGAACGATCGCGGCGCTTGCCTACCGCGCCAATGACATGGTGCTTTATACAAATAAGTATATTTTGGAGGAAAAGCCTTATCGCATATACCGCAGATGGGCCGTGCACTATCTGATCTTTTTTGCGATCTGTCTTTTGGCAAAGCGGCTTCCTCTTAATGCGGCTTCTTACGGCGGATGGATACTGCTGGCGATACCGGTCACGCTTGCAGTCGCGGTCTGCTATGGGGCGGCGAATCTGTTGACCGAGTACAAGACAATCAGAGAACTGTTTCATACATTAAAAAAATAGTGGGGATTTTTATGGCAGAGACAGAATATGCGGACAAAATCAGTGTAATTGTTCCGGCCTACAACGCGGCGCAATATATTGAGGACTGTGTTGGCAGTATTTTTCATCAGAATTTCATAAACTTGGAGATAATAATAATAGAGGACGGTTCTTCGGACGAGACGCCCGCAGTTTGTGACAGGCTGGCGGCGCGGTATGATAAAGTCCGGCTCGTCCACCAGAAAAATGCCGGTGCGGCGGCGGCGAGAAACCGGGGGCTTGCAATGGCTTCCGGGGACTGGGTCATGTTCGTGGACGCCGACGATCTGCTCTCTTTGGGAGCGCTTTCCCATGCGCTTGACGCTGCCAAACGGCTGGATGCCGACCTGGTGTTTTTCAACATGCAGTATGAGTACCGCAACGGGCGCATCAAACAGGTCATTCCGCTTGAGGGCGACGAGCGCGTCTTTCAATTGGACGGCGGGCAGCGGGCCGAACTGGAAGATATGATGTTGACGGAGCGGACACAGCGGCGGGAGAGTTTTGTCAATATGACAGGGCCTTACTGTAAGCTGATGAAAAAAGAGCGCACAGACGGCTGCCGGTTCCCACAGGAACTTGATTCGGGGGAGGACGCCTGTTTTGTGTTTCAGGTGCTGCGTAACTGTGCGAGGGCGGTCTATCTGGCCGATATTTTTTATCGCCGCATCGTCAGAGAGGCGTCTTTGTCCATGAAGCAGGACGACGATTTCTGGCGGCGCAGGAGCGATTACGTCAACTGGGTGCTGGATTATTTTGAACCGGAGGCGAAGGAAAAAGAGGAGGCGCTGAACTATTTTCGCTATCAGAATGAGCAGCTCGTGATCTGGCACTATTTTATGAGGAACAGCAAGCTTTCTTATCGGCAGAAGCGAGCTGCGGTGTCGGCCTATCAGCGAAAGGTGAAAGGAGAGCCTGATTATAATAAGTTAGAGCCCGATCATAAAATTTATCTTTTTTTTATCAAATATCGCGCATTTGGGGTGCTAAACTTGTTGAATCATGTGAAAAATGTAGTAAAATGTTTAAAACGCATTTAAAAAAGAGTTTCTGGCAGACAGAGAGGGCGGGTAAGGAGGGATCGCCCGATAATCGTGTAGTCATCTATGGTAAAGTATGGTATAATGTGAAAAGCAGCGTGTTTTAATTAAAGAAAGAAGAAATTACATGAGTTTAATGGGAGCCGTAAGGTGATCGAGCGGATTGCGTATATCCGTCTGTTGTTTGGGCTGCAATTGCCGGGTAAAGAAATGTTACCGTTATCATCGAAACAGAAACGATAGCGAAGATCAGTGGAAGAATAAAGTTTGCAGATATTGAGAAAGGCATGGTTATTGATATGAGAAAAAAAACGCGTATGGTCTGTCTCTTTCTGGCGGCAGCGTTGTTTGTGGGAACAGCCGCGCCGCTGCAGGCGGCCCAGGAGGGAAATGGCGCGCCGTGGCCGATTCCCGGTATCGGCGACGGCATGCAGCCGGGTGATCTGGCGGATATCATTTCACCGGGCAATGGCACTGCGGGGAATACCGGCGGCAGCGGTAATGTGCAGAGTGAGAAAGAGCCGAATGACGATATTTCCACGGCCAATGTGATTGGGGTGGGCAAACCGATCGTTGGTTCCACACACACCGACGGCGAGGTGGATATTTTTAAATTCACCTTAAAAAAGACGACCTATGTCAATGTCAGCATGGAGTATACCGCCACGAACACGGGAGCAAATCTCTGGTTCGCTTATATCAGAGACACGAAGGGCAAAGTCATGAACAAAACGCTGGACAATGTCTTTGCCACGGACGCCGCCGGTTATGCACAGTCCGGCCAGGTCAAGTTAAAAAAGGGCGTCTACTATGTGACTGTGGTGGGATATGCGCTGGCCTACGGCAGGAATTATACGCTGTGTGTCAATGAAATCAAAGCAAAAAAACCGGAAGTATCCCGGGTTGCGGCGAGCGGATACCGCGCCGTGGACGTCTCATGGAAGCCGGTGCCGGGGGCTTACGCTTATTATGTCTACCGCGCTGCATCGCAAAAAGGAAGTTACAAAAAGGTAGCCACGCGCAAGGGAACGATGAACACCTCCTGGACCGACAAACAGGTGCAGACGGGGAAAACATATTATTATAAAGTGAAATCGGTCGTAAAGACTTCAAAGAAGTCGGTCAGCGCTGCCTCAAAGGCCGCGTCTGCAAAGCCGATGCCGCAGGCGCCGTATGTGCTGCCCGAAGCCGGCAAAAAACGGGTTGACTTGCGCTGGTTTCGCGTCGAGGGAGCGAACGGATATGAAGTCTATAGGAGTACGGCCGCAAACGGTGTCTACAAAAAGGTAAAAACGGTCAAAAAGGGAAGCTCCACGGCTTATACGGATACAAAAGTCAAAAAGGGCACAACCTATTATTATAAGGTTCGCGCATACGCTAAAGTAAAAAAGAAGAACGTGTACAGTGATTATTCTGCTGTGGTATCCGCCAGGCCGGAATGATTGCGGCAGAGAGGAATTGACTTATGATAACAACTGGACTATTTATTCTGGCTTTTGTGGCATTGCTATCGGGCATCATCTGGTGCCCGAAGTCAGAACGCAAAATGAACGGCGTCAGTATGGCGGTCATGGGAACCATGGCCATTTTCTGTTATCAGGCATTGTGCGCTTTTATTTATGCAAAGGTCGGGATACCAGTTAATTTAGAGACGACGACGGCGTCAATGTTTGCGGCTGCCGCGTTGTTGTGGGGCTTTACAGCTAGGAAACGGAGCGTGCAGAGGGTAGCGTTTCGGCCGGCGGACATCTTATGTTTGGCGCTGCTGGCGGTGCTGGTCGGATGGATGTCGCTTCATATGTTTACGCCCGAGCTAAGGCTTAGTTATCCAAACAGTGATCCGGCCATTCATTTTCGGGATGCGATGCGCACGGTAAGAGGAAAGGAGCTTGGGAGTTTTTATTTTTCTTCTTTTATCAATGCCATGTTTATCGAGCTGCTCGCACCGTTCATTGCGGCGACCAGTTATTACAAGGCGTTTATCATTGGCGATATTTTTATGCATCTGCTGGAAATATGGATGTTTTATGTGCTGGCGGTGACAATAAGCAATCGCAGGGTCTGCCGTATTTTTGCGCCTGTGTTTGCCGCGGGGTACTTTTTGGGCTATCCCGCTTACAGTTACATGACGGGAGGCTTTGTCACATGGAGCACCGGCGTCATGGTATTTATGTTTTTGATTTATGCGCTGCTGCTGTTTGAGCGTTTTCCGGGGCAGAGATGGAGCAGCGGGGTTTTGCTGGTGTTGGGACTCTACGCGAATATCTGTTGTAACAGACTGTTTGTACCGGTCAACAGCGCGGCCATGTTTGTGGCGCTGTTTGTGCTGGTCTGCCAGATGAAGGTTAAGGGACAGGTTTCGAGGAAATATTTTGCCATATTTCTGGCGTTTGTCGCAGTCGGAAGTCTGGTTGCCGCCGTCTTTTTCTTTGGCCACTGGGGCTCGGTGGCGCATATGTTGGAATATGTGCAGACTGTGGGAGGCACTTACCGCTCCATGTATGTGGATCTGGTATTCTTTGTGCCGGCCTTTATCTTTGTGTTTTACGAAGCTTTTTTTCGGCGCGGGCGCTCGAAAATGCTGCTTGTGCTTTCGTTTTGTATGCTGGCTGTCACCATAGTGATGTATGTCCTCTGGTATAATTATCTGATGTCCACATACTACTATTACAAGATTTACTATAACCTCTGGCTGTTGGGATGGCTTTTGTCGATGATGGCGCTCGATATAATGGCCGAAAAGAAACAGCTTCCCGCATTTGCCTCCTACTTTGGCCTGGTGGCGGGCCTGGCGGTGATTACGCTGTCCAATTATGACGTGAATATGTGGAATCACAATGTCGACTACAACTATGCCTTTGTACCCAAAAATGTCTTTTATCTTTACCGCTTTAACGCCGACAGTCTGATGACGGATTATGCGGGTTACGAGATCTCACCGCAGATCATGGATGTATTTGCCCGCGGCGTCACAGAAAAGGAGCAAGCGCAGACGGTGATTCTCTCGGACAACGACGTGTACCGGTATTGGTATAACGCTATGACTACCCAGAGCAACTATTCTACGACGAAATATGAGCTTCCCACGCTGCTGAAAAAGCTGGATAAGAGGAATGTGACGCGGCTGCTGCTGATCAAGGAAGATCATTTTTATCAGCAGTATCAGGATTATTTTGCCTTATGTCCGGTGATCTATGAAAACGGGGATGCGCTGATTGTCGGCTGTCCTGGAAAGAACTGGAAGGATGTTGCCAAATCGAATCTATATGATAAGAAGAAACTCAAATTATACCGCTATGTGAAGAAGCATCTGCCGGATGAACGGGTCGTGCTGATGGCCGACCGGACGGCCCTGGCGGATTATATGGCATACAGCCGGAAAACCAAGAAGAAGTGTTCCGACTGCTATACATGGAAATTTGACGCCAAGGGAAATCTTGACAATTTAAATAATCTCGGCATCCGATATGTCGTTCTGTTGTATGACGACGAGTATTACCAGCAGAATCAATACTATTTTGATTCGCAGGAGACGATTTTTGAAAATGCTGCCGGAAAAGTGGTGCGCTGTCTGGGCGACAGCTGGAGTACACAGTACCGGTAAATATTGTGCCAAAAGGGAAAAAATGCTATACTAAGAAACTAAGCTGTTAGTTTTATCAAAAGATACAAGGAGTGATGTGCCGTTGCGAAGAAGAGACAAATATAAACATCTGTTAAATGGTATGGCGAATCTGCTGCTGCTGCTGTTCCAGACACTGATGTTCGCCTTTATCTGGTATGAGATTTATGCGCCGACTTTGAAAAAGACGTTTTTCCGGCGCGGACACTGGGCGGTCATCGGTATCTATATATTGTTTGTGTTCTTTTTTACCAACTTTTTCGGCGGCTACCGGATCGGTTATCTGCGGATTACAGACATCTGTCTTTCGCAGATTTTAGGGATTATTTGCGCTAATTTCGTCGCATATTTTGAGATGTGCCTAGTATCGCGCAATTATCTGAAAGTCTGGCCGCTGTTGATACTGACAATCATAGAAGTGCTGGTAATCATTCCCTTTGTCTATCTGGTGCGCTACATCTATGTGCGGCTCTATCCGCCGCGCAAAATGATTGTCGTCTACGGAAAATACTCGCCCAACGATCTGATTGCGAAGATCAATACCAGAAAAGACAAGTACAACGTCTGCGCATCGGTCAGTTATCAGATTGGCTACCAGAAGCTGTATCCGCTGCTGCAGGAGTACAATTCTGTTCTTCTGAACGATCTTCCGGCGGAGGCGAGAAACCAGATCATGAAATATTGTTATCAGGAGTCCATCCGCGTGTATGTGACGCCGAAAATTTCCGATGTGATTTTGCGCGGCTCCGAGGACATCCATCTTTTTGACACGCCGCTTCTTCTGGCAAGAAACCAGGGGCTGACGGTGGAACAGCGTTTCTTAAAGCGGGCGATGGACATTGTGATTTCCGGTTTCATGCTGCTGATACTGTCTCCGTTTATGCTGCTTACAGCGCTGGCGGTCAAGCTCTATGACAGGGGGCCCGTCTTCTACAAGCAGGAGCGTCTGACTAGAGACGGGGAGATTTTTGAGATGATTAAGTTTCGCAGTATGGCGACGGATTCCGAGGCGGCCGGAGCGCGCCTCGCGGCAAAAAACGATAACCGAGTGACGCCGGTGGGCAAATTGATACGGCGCATCCATTTCGATGAAATTCCCCAGCTATTAAATATTTTAAAAGGGGATATGTCGATTGTGGGGCCAAGGCCGGAGCGTCAGGAGATTGCGGACAAGTACACGAAGAAAATACCTGAGTTTGTGCTTCGCCTAAAAGTCAAGGCCGGGCTTACGGGGTATGCACAGGTGTATGGTAAGTACAATACCACGCCCTACGATAAGGTGAAACTGGATATTACTTATATTGAGAATTATTCTCTCTGGCTGGATTTTAAGCTGCTGCTTATGACTGTGAAAGTGATTTTCCAAAAAGAGAATACGGAAGGAATCGACGTGGACAGGAAAACAGCGCTGAAAGAATAGAAAGGCGGGGGTCAATTGATTTCGATTATCACTCCGGCGTATAATTGTGAAATTTACATTGAAGAAACAATAAAGACCGTTATCAATCAAACCTATACGGACTGGGAACATATTATTGTCGATGACGCTTCCACAGACAAAACGGCGGATATTATCAGCCGCTATGCGGCCGGGGACGCCAGAATACGCCTGGTTAGGCTAAAGGACAACCAAGGGGTGGCCAATGCAAGAAATGTTGCGCTCGATCTCGCGCAGGGGGATTACATTGCCTTCCTCGACAGCGATGATCAGTGGAAACCCGAAAAGCTGGAGCATCATCTTCAGTTTATGCGGCAGCATCAGGTGCAATTTTCCTATACCCCTTATGATGTCATTGATGCGGCGGGAAATTATATCAAAGAGATTGTGCCAAAAAGAAAAGAGGTTTCTTATCGCCAGCTGCTTTTGACGAATGTTATGGCCTGTTGTACCATTATTGTAAAAAGTGAATTACTTGAGAACGAACGTATGCCGTCAATCGGCCACGAGGACTATGCGATGTGGCTCAATGTACTGCGCCATACCGGGGTCTGCGCAGTATGCTTTCCGGAAAATTTGTCTGTGTACCGAAAAGTGACTGGCTCCGTCAGCGCCAATAAATGGAAAACGATCTGCTGGAATTATCATATCTATCATTGCCATCAGGGGATAGGAGTGCTGCGAAGCTGTTATTATCTTATGAATTTTATTGTGCGAACTGGAGTAAAATATTTGATAAGATAGTAAAAAAGCCGTATTTTGACAAATGATCGGAGATGGGATATAATAATTTGAGCTTTTGGGTGTAGGGGGAATGGACAATGTGTCCCAGTTTAAAAGAGCTGCAGAATAGTTTGCTGGAGATGTACCAGAGTTTTTATGATATGATGGAGCAGGAAGGGCTGGTTCTCTTTTTGGTCGGCGGGTCGGCGCTCGGCGCCGTCCGGCACCAGGGGTTTATCCCGTGGGATGACGATATCGATGCGGCCATGTTGCGGGCGGACTTTGAAAAGATGGAACAGCTTATGGCGGCGCGCGGCGGAAGGATTGGCGTCTACCAGTATCTTCCGGCAGAAAATGAGATTCGCCCCGATGCCCCGGTCGGCCATCTCTACGATACGCGCATAGTGGAGAAACGGGGTTACGCCCGCGCGCCAAAGATCGACATTCATCCGCTTGACGGCGTGCCTGGGCGCGGCCTGATGCGAAAACTGCAAAATATCATTTCCAAGGTATACTATCTGTTTGCCTACAACCATCCGACGAAAAATAAAGGCAGGGCCATGAAGTGGATTACGCGCCTGATACTGGCCGTTACGCCAGAGCAGTTGCGGCGGTTTTATGTCAAAAAAGGGAAACAGTTTATCACCCGATGGAATGGGCCGGATATGACGCATATTTGCAGCCTTTACGGGGAAGCGGGGTACACGAGAGAAATCCTTCCCTGCGAGATGGTGGTTCCGGCGAAGAGTATCCTGTTTGAGGACAGGGAGTTTAAGACTTTTGCCGATGTCGAGGGGTATCTCGCGAGAAGATACGGAGATTATATGACGCTGCCGCCCAAGGAGGAACGGTATCCTCTGCACGGCATTGCGGATGTGGAAAAAACATGTTAAAACAGATCAAAGATTTCGGCAAACGTTTTATTGACTATACCATAGAGCGCGATCGGAGGATTTACCGGCTTAAGCATACGCCGTTTTGTCTGCGCATTTCTCTGGTGAATCGATTTTGGAAAAAATACGGGGCGCTGGCCGTCTGCCCCCATAAAGTAGTGATCGACAACTATATGGGCAACGGCTACGGCTGCAACGGCAAATATGTGACAAAACAGCTTTTGGAGAGTCGGGAGAATTTTGATATCGTCTGGGTGGTAAAGGACAAAGAGGCGATGCATAAGTCTTTTCCGCCGGGGGTACGGCTTGTAGAATATGCCACGAAAGAAGCGCTCTACGAGTATGCCACCGCGGCAGTTTGGCTCTGCAATTATCATCTGGTCAAATATTTAAACCAGGGCTTACAGAAAAAAGAGGGACAAGTCTATATCCAGATGTGGCACGGTTCCTTTGGCATAAAAAAAATAGAAAATGACTGCGGAATGTTGACGGAGATGAAAAGCTGGAATTATCTGGCGCAGAAAAATGCCGCGATCACCGATTATTGGATATCCAATGGCAGTTTTGAGACGGACGTTTACCGCAGCGCGTTCTGGGGAGCCGGTGAAATCTTAGAGTACGGCCATCCGCGCAACGATATCTTTTTTCGCGGGGATACCGGGAATCTGTGCCGCGATACGAAAGAGGCGCTCGACCTGGAAGCCGCGTCGCGCGTTGTGCTCTATGTGCCCACGTTTCGCGAGCGGGGCGTATCTTCCGCGGCAGAGCTGCCCGTCGGGGATTTGCTTGCTGCACTGCGGGATAAATGGGGCGAAGATTACCGTTTTGTCGTGAGGTTTCATCCAAGGATGGTGTCCGGCCAGCGGCAGTCTTTTCTTGAAAAGTGGCAGGGCTTTCCTGTGACGGACGCCACTTCATATCCCGATATCCAGGAACTTTTGCTTTGCGCCGATCTTGTGATAACGGATTATTCCAGCTGCATTTTTGACTTTATGCTCACCGGCAGACCGGGCTTTTTATTTGTGCCCGACCGGGATTCCTACCGTGAGGAGCGGGGATTTTATTATCCGCCGGAGGAGGCGCCGTTTCCCGTGGCGGAGACGAAAGAGGCTCTTTTGGAGCAAATCAAATGTTTTGATATAGACCGCTATCAAAAAAGCGTGGCGGCGTTTCTGGAGCGGAAGGGTTCCAAAGAGGATGGTCATGCATCGGAACGGGTGGCGCGGCTGGTGCAGGAAATTTGCGGGAAACTCAAAGAGGATTGATATGTTAGTGAAGTTAAAAAAAACGTGTAAGCAATTTGTTAAGAGCAGAAACTTACTGCAGGAGCTGGTGATGAAAGGAGTGCGGCTGAAATACCGAAGGTCGTACCTTGGCATCATCTGGTCGCTGTTAGAGCCGATTTTGATGACCATCGTACTCACGATCGTGTTTGGGACGCTGTTAGGCAAAAAAGACCCGACGTTTCCGCTTTATATATTGTGCGGCCGTCTGTTGTATTCGTTTTTTTCTTCCGCGACCAAGGGAGCCGCAAAAGCGGTGCGCATGCATGCGGGGATGATTCGCAAGGTCTATGTGCCCAAATATATGTACCCGCTTTCGAGTGTGTTGTCCAATTATGTGATCTTTTTGATTTCCCTGGTGGTGATCGTGCCGCTCTGCGTCTACTGCCATGTCGCTCCCACCTGGCGTATTCTGCTGGTGGTGATTCCTCTGTTTGAGGTTTTTCTCATGGCTTACGGCGTGGGGATGATTCTCGCCACGATCGATGTATTTTTCCGCGATATCGAGTACCTCTGGGATGTCAGTCTGATGGTGATTATGTATACGAGCGCCATTTTTTATGATGCAAACAAACTTTTGAGCGGGCCGGCCGGATGGCTTTTGTGCTTCAATCCGGTGTACGGGCTCATTGCCAATTTCAGAAACTGTGTTTATGGCCGGCCGCTGGATATCAAGCTGCTGGCGTACGGTTTTGGATTCAGTATCGTGGTGATGGTAGTTGGACATATTATGTTTTATCGCAGACAGGACGAGTTTATACTCTATTTGTAATGTGATGTAAACGTCACATGGCGTTTTTCATACGGATTTATGATTCCGCGAAGCGGAATCACGGAGGTTGCCATGGCGAAAAAGGCATTGGTGGTAGAACACCTTGGAATGAAGTTTAATTTGGGAAGGGAAAAGGCTGCGGGCGCCAGCGGGATTATCGGGAGACTGAAAAGCCGCGGGGCGGGCGCAGATGAGTTCTGGGCACTGCAGGATATCAGTTTTTCATTGGATGCCGGAGACCGTCTCGGTATATTGGGGCTAAACGGTGCCGGTAAGAGCACGCTCTTAAAGGCGATTGCAGGGGTGTTTAAACCCACCTGTGGGTCGGTGAAGCGCTACGGCAAGGTTGTGCCGCTGCTCGAGCTGGGAGCGGGTTTTGAAAAGCAGTATACCGGGAGAGAAAATATCTATCTATACGGAGCCATGCTCGGATACAGCAGGCAGTATATCGACAAAAAGTTTGACAAGATTGTGGAGTTTTCGGAACTCGGCCGGTTTATTGATGTGCCGATCGAAAATTATTCATCCGGTATGCGCTCGCGGCTTGGATTTTCAATCGCCACGGCCACTGAGCCGGAGATTTTGATCTTAGACGAGGTGTTGTCTGTGGGCGACGTCAAGTTTCGCAGAAAGAGCATGAGAAAAATACAGAGCATGATGGGGGAGGGGACAACGGTTCTTTTTGTGTCCCATTCTTTGCAGCAGGTGCGCAAAATCTGCAATAAGGCGATGATTTTGGAAGACGGGAAACTGGTTGCCGTCGGGGATATGGAAGAAATTGCGGCGCGCTATGAAAATATGTACAGTGTCATCAAGGACAAGGAGGAGCGCAAGGCAAAACGGCGGGCAAGAAAGATTGAGCGGTTGCAGAAGCTGCAGAACGAATACGAAAGGTCGCTGGAATTACAGCAGGAAATCGCAGCACGCGATGAGACGTCAGATACGCAGGAGAGCACGCCAAAAGAGCCTGTAGTGCAGGATGGCGTACCGTCAGAAAAACAGGAGAGCACGCCAAAAGAGCCTGTAGTGCAGGATGGCGTACCGTCAGAAAAGCAGGAGATCGCGCCAAAAGAGCCTGTAGTGCAGGATGGCGTACCGGTAGATAAAGCATGTTGTCAGGACGAGTTACAGAGGAAAAAAGTATAGAGAAAGGCGTAAAGTCAGAATGAAGAGTTTAGTTGATCAAAAATTATTGACGGCTTCCGTCACCAACGTGATGTGGGAGAGAATACATTTATCCATTGAGGTGAAAATAACGTACGAAGGGGATATCGACCAGGAAAAGCCGTTGGATTTTTATGCGGTAGATTTGGTCGAGTTTTTAAACCAGGTTCATTTCAGGGCGGAGAGGACTGCGAAAGATCGGTATCTGCTGCGGATAAATATTACAAGCGCCGGGAATAATCGTTGTATACCGAGTGGGGTTTACGGGATTTTTGTCTGTCAGGGTGATCAAAAGCTCGCGGAGTGTGTGGCGGATACCTGTATTATTGATGAGATGGGCAATATGTCGCGCAGTTTTTTATATGGCGCGCAGAAAAAGGTATACAGTGTCAATTTTTATATTGAGGAGGGAAGCGAAAACTTCCCATTTCGTATGTCCGTACTTTCGGCATCGCAAAATAATATGGAATTTGGACAGCGCGCCCGCTTTTTTGCGGGTTTGCACATATGGGGCAATTTCCGAAAAGCGTTTTTGAGCAGCAGACAGTTTTTAAAGCGCTGTTACGCCATGTATGCGAGAAAGAAGCACGATCCGAATGTGACGACGATATTATTTTTGACGGAGCACAATGACGAGCTGACCTCCAACCTCAAGGCAGTGTATGATCGGATGGTCGAGCGGGGGTTAGACAAGCAGTTTCGGATTTTGATTAACGCTAGGGCTGCGGCAGCCAGATCGCAGTCGAAGATCAGTTGGATTCGCGCGGTGCGCGATATGGCGAGGAGCGATATTATTTTTGTGGACGACCATGTGGGGACGTTTGACTGGCTTAAGCTGACCGACCGCACCATGGTCATTCAGCTTTGGCACGCGGGAGCCGGCTTTAAGTCGTCCGGCTACAGCCGCTGGGGCCATCTGGGATGTCCGGCGCCGATTTCCAGCCACAGACAGTACACATACGGGATTGCCGGTTCTAAAAATATTGCGCCGTTTTTCTCGGAAGTGTGGGGGATGAGTGATGAGCTCGTGCTGCCTACCGGTATGCCGCGCATGGACGAGTATCTCGACAAAGAGCGGCAGAGGCGAAAGACCGAAGAGCTGTATCAACAGTTCCCGATCTGTAAGGGCAAAAAAGTGATGCTGTTTGCGCCGACTTACCGCGGTATGAACCAGTCAACGGCTTACTATCCCTATGAATTGATTGATTTTGAACGATTGTACCGCGAGTGCGGCGACGAGTATGTCGTGCTGTTTAAGGTGCATCCGTGGGTCAACAATACGCTGACCATTGAAAAGAAATACAGAGATAAATTTTTGGATGTCAAGAATTATCCTGACATTAATGATCTGTTCTATATCACGGACTTGCTGATCACCGACTACTCGTCGAATATTTTTGAGTATTCCCTGATGAAAAAACCGATGATGTTTTTTGCCTACGACAAGGTACAGTATTCATTTTCGAGAGGCTTTCACCGGGATTATGAGGAGTCGGCGCCGGGTAAGGTGTGCTACACGTTTGATGCGCTGATGGATGCCTTTGCCGCGCGGGATTTTGAGTTTGAAAAGGTGCAGGAATATATTGACCATCATTTTGACTATATTGACAGTGGGGCGTCGGACCGTGTGATTAACTGGTTTTTGCTCGGCGAGATGCCAAAGCAGTTCCAGGATGAGATCGCGGCGGTCCGCGAGGACTGGAAAAGGACAAGCAGTCTGGACTTTTTGCCGGAACATATCGGGGAAAAGACCGATGTGCGAATGCTGGCAAATTATTTAGAAGAAAAAGAGGAGTAGCGTGTGAAATACTTCTAACACGCGCAGCGGAGGCGCTTATGTGAAATAGGTTCACGCGTGAAGAAGTTCTAACGCCCATGCAGGAGAATGGGAGATTAGCGTGAAAAGTACATTTTTCACACGCAAATTTGTGCCTGCGGCCCAAAGTTTGCAGGTTGAGAGAGGGCATGGTTATAATTATGAATATTGCGATTATTTTTGCCGGCGGAAGCGGCGTGCGCATGGGCGCGGGCGTGCCCAAGCAGTTTTTGGAAATCAACGGCAAACCGATTATTGTGCACACGCTACAATTGTTTCAGTACCACAATCAGATCGACAAAATCTATATTTCTGTTTTGGAAGAATACATCTCCTATATGGAGGATCTGGTGGAGGAATATCGTCTCTCGAAGGTGGCGAAAGTGATTTCTGGCGGCGACACCGCGCAGGATTCCATCTACAATGCGCTCAAATGTGCGCAGGCGGAAAACCCCGAAGATTCGATTGTGCTGCTGCATGACGGCGTGCGGCCGTTTGTCTCCTACGACGTGATCAGCCGCAACATAGCTGGGGTAAAGGAGAACGGCAATGCGATCACCTGTACCTCCTGTTTTGAGACGATACTCGTAAGCAAATCGGGAGATCAGGTGGATGATGTGCCCTACCGAAAGGAGACGTTCGCCGCGCAGGCGCCGCAGAGTTTCTATCTCAAGGATATTATAGCGGCCCATGACGTGGTGCGGGCGTCCGAGAACGGTTATGAAAACATGGTCGATGCCTGTACGATTATCCGCAGTCAGAACATTCCGGCTCATATGGTGCCCGGAAACCGCGGCAATATCAAAGTGACAACGCCGGAGGATGTCTATATGTTCCGGGCGCTGCTCCAGTACAAGGAGAATGAACAGGCGTTTGGTCTCGGTATTACCAACCGCATCGAGACGCGTATGAGCCAGGCGAAAGATAAACGGCAGGAAATGTCTAATTGAAAGGGGATGAGAATTATGATCGCGGAGAGTTTGCAAGATCATATTTTGCAGGAGGATTTGGAGATGCTCGCGGGCGCGCTTTGTGTGGAAAATGGCTTTCCGCTGGAGCAGATCAAAAACAGCACGGTGTTCGTCAGCGGGGCGACCGGGCTGCTCGGTTCACAGGTGGTCAAGGCACTCGCATGTTTTAATCGGTTAAAAAATACTCAGATCAAGATGATCGCGCTGGTGCGCAGCATGGACAAGGCGAAAAAGGTGTTTGGAGATCTCTTAAAGAGAGGGGATATTACTTTAATGGTCGGGGATGTCAACCATGCCATTTCCTGTCCCGGCGCCATCGATTATGTCATTCATGGCGCCAGTGCGACCAGCTCTAAGTATTTTGTGGAGAGGCCCGTTGAGACAATCTGCACGGCTTTGGACGGCACGAGAAATGTGCTGGAATTTGCCCGCGATAAGAGGGTGCGGGGCATGGTCTACCTGTCTTCTCTGGAGGTGTACGGTACGCCTGCAGATACCGGCCAAAGGATAGCGGAGGCCGATTATGGCTATATCGACCCGCTTTCGGTCAGGAGCAGCTACTCGGAGAGCAAGCGCATGGCAGAATGCCTCTGCGTTTCCTACGCCAAAGAATATGGCGTGCCGGTTAAAGTGGCAAGACTTTCCCAGACGTTTGGCGCAGGCGTCTCCTATGACGACGGACGCGTTTTTGCGGAGTTTGCCCGCTGTGCGGTGGAGGGCAAAGACATCGTACTGCACACGCAGGGCAATACGGTGCGCAGTTACTGCTATTCCAAAGATGCGGTCAGCGCCATTTTGTATATCCTGTTAAAAGGGGAGGCGACGGAGGCGTACAATGTTACCAACATGGAAACCGCTATATCAATCCGGGATATGGCAGCGCTCGTGGCGGAGACGCTCGGACATGGACGCTGTAAAGTGGTCGTGGATATCCCCGAAGATATCGCTTCGTTTGGCTATAACCCTGAGATGGTGATACGTCTCGACGCCGATAAACTCGAGCGGCTGGGCTGGAGCCCCACGGTCGGCTTGCAGGAGATGTACGAGCGTATGGCGGCCAGCAGTTTTCAAAAAAGTGTATGAAGCAATCGAAACCGAACGACGTTCTATCATAAGGAGGTAGAAACATGAAAAGAAAATTCTTAGCGATGCTGCTCGCCGCAGTGATGGCTTGCTCCGTTTTGCCTTGCGAGACCACTGTTTTTGCGGCACAGGAAACGGCGGCAATTGGGCAGATTGAAGTGGTGCGGGAAAATGATAAGCTGGCCGGGCGGTATTATGATGCGGTGGCGGCGGATACGGTTGTGGACGGTTATTATATTCTGAAAGTGTCATCCGCCGAGATGAGAGCATCCGAGCAGGCGTTAAAGAACGCGCTTGCGACTGCCGGACAGCGGGCGACTGCCGCACTGCCATATAAAGTTGTGGTAGAGCCGGGGAGTTATACGGTGAACGGCCTGTCGATCGTGTCCAATACTTATCTTTACCTCGAGGGCGTTACCTTAAAGAGAGCGCAGTCGAGCCAGCAGAATCTTCTGCGCGTGGGGTATGCCACAGAGGACGAAAAAGGGTACTGCTATGAGAATATCACGGTCTACGGCGGCGTACTCGACATAAATAATGGTTCCAATACGGCGTTTAAAGTAGGCCATGCCGCCAACTTCCTGATGGAGCGGATGACGCTGCAAAATATCAAGGATGCGCATTTTATGGAGGTGGCGGCTGTCAACGGATTTACCGCCAAAAATTGTACCTTTAAGAATCAGACGGTATCTTCGCAGGCCAAGCGCGACGCCGACGAGGCGATTCAGTTTGACGTGCTGGTGCCGGGACATATCAATGGATATGCATACGAGGATTTGACAAGCCAGAATATACGGATAGAGGGATGTACCTTTACCAATCTCTCAAAGGGAGTGGGCGCGCACAATGCCGTTTTAAACAATCCGATTCATGACATACAGATTTTAAACAATACATTTTCCAAATTAAAATCGGCGGCGATTTCCTTTATGGATTGCAGAAATTGTACGATATCGGGCAATACGATCACAGATGCGCCGCGTGGCGTGGCACTCTACGGCATCACTGCAAACGGCACTTACTTTGGCACCTCGCTCAACAAAAACAGCAAGACGCCCAAAAAATATATAAAACCGGCGGTTGACCAAAATATTGTGATCACGAATAATAAGATCAGTTGCAGCGGCAAGGATGTGCGGGATGACATTGAGGTGGCCTGTGTGGCGCTGATTGGCTATAATATTTCAAAGCCACCGAAGCAGAAAGATACGGATACGGTGCCAAAGGGCGACTATTATATCAGCGGTGTGACCGTTGCGGATAATCATCTGACGACGACAGGTTACGGCATACAGCTGAGCGATACGAAGAATACGGCATTAGAGCGCAACACCATCACGGCAAAGGGTTCTGCCAGCGGCAAAGAGGGCATTCGTCTTGACTTGTTCAGCACGGATAACAGAATCGTCGACAACACGGTCAAAAATGCGACGGGAAGCGGAATCGGTCTATATAATGGCAGCTCAGCAAAACAGATCAATGGCAATAACATCAGTAAGCCCAAAGACTGCGGTATTATGTTTTACACTTCGTCCGCGGATGAAGTCAATCGCAATGTGATCACAAAGCCCAAAAATGTAGGTATTGTGGTTATGGTCGGTTCCAACGCCAAGAAGATTTCCGGAAATAAGATCAATTCTGCGGCGGCTATGGGCATCAATATTGCCAGTGTGACTTCCGATATGGAGATCTCTCTCAATACCGTAAAAGCGTGCAATACGGCGCAGATCTATGTGCAGGTCGATAGTAAGAATCGTATTTCTGTCAATGACAATAATATTACCGGCAAATCCGGGACACAGGGAATATGGGCGGCAACCGGCAATGTTTCGATTACCGGAAATACGGTCAAAAAATGTTATCACGGCGTCCTGGTCAATGCAGGCGTCAAAGGCGTATTTGGCGGCAATAAATTATCAGGCAATAAAGTGAACAGCAGTATCGGCGGCAAGGATGCCGGCAAGGCGCTCACCGCGCCCAAAGGGGTGAAAGCTTCCAAAGTGACCGCCAAATCCGCACAGCTTAGTTGGGGTAAAGTGGACGGTGCCAAAGGATATATCGTATACCGCTCCGATGCAAAGAACGGTTCTTATGTCAAAGTGGCACAGACGAAAAAGACTTCTTATAAAAATAATAAACTGGCAAAGAAAACCACATATTATTATAAGGTTGCGGCATACACGGACAGCGGAAATGTCCAGCTTTTGGGTGATTTTTGCAGTCCGGTTACGGTTGTAACCAAGAAGTAAAACATTTCTGGGGCAGTCCGAAACGGCAAAACTTATGGCCGTTTCGGACTGTGGCTGGAATCAATCAATGGAGAGTGATTGGTATGCTAAAAATCAGACCACTTTTGGTGCGAATGATCGTCGGTATCGTTGCGCTGAGTACAATGTATCTCGCGCTTGCTTCTTTTTTGGAACCTTGGGTGGCGGGCGGAATCAACGGGTGGTATACGCTGTTGTTTTGCGCCGTCTACGCGCTCGCTCTATTCGGGGCATATCGCGCCTTAAAGTGCATGCATGGGAAAACCATGGATGTGCTGCTGTTTTTTTGCATACTGATTACTTTTTTGCTTCAATTGTCGATCGCCTGCAATATGAAGCTTGTGCCAAAGACCGATCTGTCACATGTCATCGACCAGTGTATATGGATGTTGGAAAATGACAGTATTCTCTTGTCCGATGCGGATTACTACGGATTTTATCCCAATAATATTCCTATCACAATCGTCATATACTGGGTATTTCGCTTGGGCAAAACGCTGGGCTTTACCGACTACCGGATGGTGGGCGGCGTTTTTAACGTTCTTTTGCTGCTCATCACGTATCTGTCTGCCAATTATATGCTCAATTGTTATGTGTCTAAAAAGACGCGGACCTTTGTAATGCTTCTGCTTTTAACCAATCCCGCTTATTATGCGTACGCGTCATTTTATTATACCGATACGGTTTCCCTCGCCATGATGACTGCGGGAGCCGCGCTGTTTGTGGCTGGTGTCCGCCGAAAAAAGAAAGCCGCCGCGCTTGTTCTTTTTGTGCTGTCTGGAATTATGCTTATGTTCGCGGCAAAACTCCGCATGACCTGCGTGTTTCTGCCGGTTGCGCTGGCAGTTTATTATTTGCTGCGTGGTCAATGGAACTACCTGCTGCAGAGATTTTTGCCGGCGCTCCTTGGTATCGCTGTTTTTGCCGTCCTCTGGGGCGGAATCTACCGTGTGCATGTCAGCTTTGAGACGACGGACACAGCGGCGCCGGTGACGCATTGGCTGATGATGGGAAGCAACGCTGCGAAGTGCGGGCGCTATAACGCCAAGGATGTGCGTTTTACGAGAAAACTGGCGACACATGAGGAGAAGGTAGAAAAAACCACCCGTAGATGGGTCAAACGCGTGAAAAAGAATGGCGTTGCCGGCAATATGCTCTTGATTCTCAAAAAAGAGCTGCGTGTGTGGGGCATTGGTCCGCACGCCTATACGACCTATACCAAGAATGTGGTAGAAGAAAATATTTACTTTGAAATTTTTAACGGCAAATATGGCGATTTCACCAGGGCCTTTATGCAGGCGCAGACAATTTTACTGCTGACGGCGATGACAGCGGGGCTATTTATTTTGTTCCGGCGCCCCGAGGCGAATGGGGAACTGCTGCTGTTTGCCATATATTTTGGCGGCGGGTTGTTGTTTTATGTGTTTTGGGAGGCGCATGCCAGACATTCGGTGAGCTTTCTGGTGTTCTTAACATTTTTGACGATACCTGCGGTGCAGAGAGTGTTTGGGGAAGAAAATCAGTTACCATCAGGAAAGTGAACAGCGTATGATGAAAAAGAAAGCCTTGATGACGGCCTCGGTTGCCTCAATGATCGATTTATTTAATATGGACAATATTCATCTGCTACAGTCGCTGGGATATGAAGTGGACGTTGCGACCAATTTTGTATTCGGCAGTATTACCAGCCAGGAGCGTGTCGATGCGTTCCGCAGGGAGCTTGAGGCCGCAGGCATCAGGACTTACCATGTACCGATTCCCAGGAGTATTTTAGATGTTAAACATATTATCCGCTCTTACCGTGCGATGAAGCGGCTGTGTGAGGAGGAGGGATATTCGCTGATGCATACGCAGTCGCCGATCGGCGGCGTGGTGGCGCGCATGGCGGCGGCAAAACAGCGCAAAAAGGGTATGAAAGTGATATACACGGCGCACGGGTTCCATTTTTTTAAGGGCGCGCCGAAGGCAAACTGGATGCTCTTTTATCCGATTGAGAAGTTTTTCTCGCGCAGTACCGATGTGCTGCTTACGATTAACCAGGAAGATTTTGCGCGGGCAGGGAAGTTTCATGCCGGGAAAACGGTCTTGGTGCCGGGAATCGGCATCGACCTCGATAAGTTTGCAGGCGACGGGGAGAGAAATAAGGGCAATTCGCAGGCGCTGCGCGCCGAGTTTGGTTTTTCGGACGCGGATTATGTACTGCTTAGCCTGGGGCAGTTATCACACCGCAAGAATCAGGAGACGGTCATACGCGCGGTGGCACAGTTAGCTGATCAGCAGATTAAATATTTGATTGTGGGGGCCGGGGAGTTGGAGGCGCACGATCAAGAACTGATACAGAAACTGCGGATCGAAGACCGTGTGAAATTGGCAGGGTATCGCGGTGATGTCCCCGCGCTTTTGCATATGGCGGACTGTTTTGTTTTCCCGTCCAGACAGGAGGGGCTGCCTGTGGCCCTGATGGAAGCTATGGCGGCGGGAATCCCGGTGATTTGCAGCAATATCCGCGGCAATACGGACCTAGTTGCCGACAGAGTGCAGGGGATGCTTGTAGAGCCAGGTGACAGTAAAGGATTTGCCGAAGCCATCACGGAGATGAAAAATGACCCTTCTCTGGCGAAACGGTGTACCGGGCAGGCAAAGAGAAAAGTCAGGGATTTCGGCAGAGAGACCGTGCAGAAAATGATGCGGGAGATCTATGAGGGCATAGTGTGAAATTATTTCAAGCCGAAAGCCCCACAAAAACGTGACATAAACGTCATATGGCTATTTATGCCGGAGCGTTACAAAGAGTTTTGGGGTAAGACGCATAGTTGATATTTGCGTTGTCCTGCGTGTAAACGCTTTGGAATGGAGGTTAGCGTGAAAAAAGTATCAGTCATTATGGCAGTGTACAATGCGGGGGACGGCAAAGCACTGCGTCAGGCGGTTTCGTCCGTACTCAGTCAGGACTATGATAATTTTGAGATAGTGATCTGCGACGATGGTTCGACTGACCACACCTGGGAAGTCTTAGAGCAGATTGCCGCGTCGAGCGATAAAGTCCGTATTATTCACAACAGCGAAAACCGTAAGGCCGGATATGCGAGAAATACCGCCTTTAGAGCGGCAACCGGGGAATATATCGCAGTCATGGATGCCGATGACCTGATTCGGCAAGACCGGCTTTTCAGACAGGCCGAGTTTTTGGAACAGCATTTAGAGTATGGTTTTGTGGGCTGCCGCGGAGAATTTTTTGTGGAGCGCCCCGGGGACGACGGGGAGTGTTATTGGTTTTGCGAGAAACCAAAGCCGGAAGATTTTTTATTTTCACTGCCGTTTGTACACGCTTCTATCATGTTCCGCAGAGAAGTGCTTGAAGCCGTGGGGGGATATGATTGTTCTAAAAGAGTCGTGCGCGCTGAGGATTTTGATTTGCTGCTGAGAATCTACGGCGCGGGATACCGCGGAGCCAATCTTAATGAGGTTTTATATGATATCAGACGCGATGAGGAGCAGTATAAGCGGAGAAAATACCGCTATCGTTTCCATGAGGCGTATATTAAATACCGTGGCTATAAAAACCTGGGACTGATGCCGCGGGCGTTTCCCTTTGTCGTGAAGCCGTTGATTGTGGGGCTGATACCGATTGGGTTGATGAAAAAAATTCAGAAGCGGTATTATGCGGACAAAAACCATCATGCGAAGTGATCGTTTATATTCCTGGCAAGGTCGGATATGCGGCTGTTTTGCATTTGGAAATATTATTATCATGGAGAATTAAAATGTTAGGAATTATCATATTAAATTATGAGACATGGGACGCCAGCATAGCCTGCATCAAGAGCATTGTCACGTCTAAGACCGGGGAAGATTACCGTATCTATCTGGTGGACAATGCGTCCCGCACGAAGATGCCTAAGGAGATGGAGGCGTGTATCAAAGCGCATAAGATTTGTTGTCTTCGTGCGGAGGAGAACCGCGGATATGCGGCGGGAAACAATATCGGAATCAGGCAGGCGCTCGAGGATGGCTGCGGATATTTTTTGATTACCAATAACGATATTGTGTACCGCAAAGACACCATATCCCAAATGCTCGGGTTTATCCGCTCCCATTCGGGTGCAGGGATAGTCGGCCCAAAAGTAGTCGGCACGGACGGCAGATGGCAGCCGAGCGCAGTTTCCGTCAAAACGGATATGCGCCATATATTCCGTTTGTATACGGCAGCCAAAGTATGCTTTCGCAAAACATGGAGAAAATATTTCAGAGAGCAGGAAGATGAAAACACGGCAGCCAGGGTGTACCATGTTTCCGGCTGCTGCTTTCTCATGGACAAAAAGACGGCGGAATATTTATATCCGCTCGATGAGAACACATTTTTGTACAACGAGGAATTGATCATCGGCATCCGCTTGGAGGAGGCAGGGATTACTACCTACTATGTCCCCGACGCGGTGGTGCGCCATGAGCATGGCCTTTCGACCGGCCGGGTAAAGCCTTTCATGTATCAGTGCATCAGTACAAGTGAGATCTATTATTGTAAGCGGTATCTTAGCGCGCCCGACTGGCAGGTGTGGCTTTTGATGCAGTACCGGAAGCTTTTGTATCGTATGCGAATGAGGAAAGACGCTGCATTGCGGGAATACTGGGAAAGTTATAAGCAGGGCGTGGATTTGAGCTTTAAGAGATGGAGGGGAACGTGAGAAAACGTTTTTATCTCTAATATTAATGGAGGGGAACGTGAGAAAACGTTTTTATCTCTAAATGAATGGTATGAACAAGGGAAGTATGTTACACTTTGCATTTCAAAGGAGGAGTAAATAGATGGTATTGGAAAGAAAGGCTGGCAATTCCGGACTCGTAATTGCAGATAGCGGCGATGCGGACAGGACACCTGTCATCTTTAAGAAAATACAGGGGGGGGGGTATGGCGAACTCGAAGTATTGACAAGAACTGGCAAGCAGCATGGCTCAAATCTTATTGTTTTATATCAGTATGCGATCAGCCAGGGAGCTGACTATATTTTTCAGACGGATTTTGATGGACTGACCAGTCCGGCCGAATCTGCCGCATTTGGTAGCAGGCTTTTACAGCATAATGCGATACCTGGCGACAGAAAGGTAAGGGGAGACGGAGAAATAGGGGCGTCTGTTGAACATATTGTCTGTGCGCTGTTAAAATTGTATGTTACTGTATCAGCGCCGGAGGCAAACGCGCCGTTTCGACTCATGAAATCACCGGTGGTGAAAAAATACATAGACAGGCTGTCCCAGGATTACAATGTGGCTAATAATATGCTGACGACATATTTTGCATATTATAAGGAAAAGCCTATCTTTCGGAAAGTGTCTTTTAAGGTGCGCCAGGGCGCGGCAGGAAAGACAAATAATTGCCGGAAAGGTGGGGATTGGAAATGAATAAAAAAATTTATGCATTTTTGACAAAGGCTGTGTTTGTGCTGTGCACAGTATTGATCGCAATCATAATGATGATTAATTTGTTTTCTTTTACAGAATATACAGGGAAAAAAACATTTGCGATGCCCAATATTGTATTACTTTCTATTGGAACTTTGTGTGTCGTGCTGGCGCTCGCCGCCTGCGAAAATTTTCATAACAAAAAACGGCATGGGGATATAAAACGGGCTTCTGTGATTTTATTTTTATTGCAGGGATATACTTTTTTTAATATATATTTTATATCCCACCAGTGGGATGCCTGGAATATATTTTGTGATGCGCAGCGCATTGCACAGGGTCAGACGGAGGAACTTTCCCATTTTTACTTTTCGTCATATCCCAATAATCAGTTTATCGTATTTGTAATGTCTCTGTTGATTAAATTGGACAGGTCATGGGGGATTTTTGATACCGATCATGGTTTGCTGCTTATTATCCTCATTCAGTGCGCATTGACAACCGTTGCTGGAAAGATATTGTTTGATATTATAAAGGAATATACGAATACAGAAAAAATCGCTTGGTTCGGATGGGCATTTTATGTCGTGCTGTTAGGTTTATCGGGCTGGAATATCGTAACGTATACGGATATCACGGGGATGATAGTTCCGCTGTTGATTTTGCGTTTGTATCAATTACTGCAAAATGGTAAAAATAAATATCTAATCTGGTTTGGCATGATATCGTTATCTTTTTGGGGGTTTAAGATCAAACCTACGGCTGTGATTGTATTTCTTGCAATTTTGTTGGCAGAGCTGATAGAAATGATCAAAGGACTGGACAAGCAGAAAAAGAAATCGTTTGCCGTAATTGCACTGATTGGAGTTATCAGTTTACCCGTTTATTCTGGTATTTTTACAGCTATGATAGAATCGACAGGCCTAGAGATTGATGCGGAGGCTAATGTGGGACCTCTGCATATGGTAATGATGGGATTAAATCCCGAAAATCATGGAGGGTATTATGATGACGATGTGCAGTTATCCATGGGAATCAAGACAAAAGAAGAGAGAATGAAAGCACAAAAAGAAGTGATAAAACAGAGAATGGCCGACTATGGATTTACTGGATTTGTGCATCATCTGTGGAAAAAAACGTTGATGATCTATAATGATGGAACATTTGCGTGGGGGTATGAGGGAGGTTTTTTTGACGAAGTATTTGAGGATAAAAACCTGTTGGCAGCGCCGTTCTTAAAAAAATTATACTATACAAACGGCGCGTACTATAAGGTTTTGTCTACCGTTGAGCAGTTGTTTTGGCTGACAACACTGGCATTTTCGGCGGGGATCATCATATTAAAGAAAAACAGGATGAGCATGGTGCTTGGATTGTCTCTGATTGGCATTATCTTGTTTATCTATATATTTGAGGCAAGGGCAAGATATTTAATACTATATGTGCCATTTTTTATTATCGCAGCCAGTTTGACGATGTATCATCTGGCGGAATATTTGAAAGAAAGAACGGATGGGGGCAATACCGGAACGCATGGTAATGTGAAAAAGGCAAAGGCAAAAAAGAAAAAGAAGCGATAAATGAAAACATGCAGGCAGTACGTCCTGGGCATAGGCGAATATAGAGGCACAGAGCGAAGAGGTTGCATTGACATCCAATTTATGGTAAAATGAAATGATTTTATAGTGGAAGGTTGATTAAACGTGATAAAATTGATAAAACAGAATCGCAGAATGATATGGGATTTGGCCTTTAACGATTTCTCAACAAAGTATGCGGGATCGTCGTTTGGAATTTTCTGGGCATTTGTCCAGCCGGTTATTACCATTGTGGTCTATTGGTGCGTGTTTCAGTTTGGATTAAAAGCGACACCGCCGATTGCGGACGTTTCTTACATTTTATGGTTTTCAACGGGAATGGTGCCGTGGTTCTTTTTTTCGGAGGGAATCAATGCGGCGACCAACTGTCTGCTCGAATATAGTTATCTGGTAAAAAAGGTGGTATTTGATATTGAGTTATTGCCAATCATAAAAATAATATCGTCGTTGATCGTGCACGGAGCATTTCTTGTATTACTGCTTATTGTCTGCTTTTTTACCGGGCAGGCCGTCACATTTTATCTGTTGCAGGTGATCTATTATTTGTTCTGCATGATTGTGTTAGTTTATGCTTTGGGAAAAATTACTTCGGCGCTCATACTGTTTTTTCGCGATTTAGGCCAGATTGTCAATATCGTGCTGCAGATCGGAGTCTGGGCGACGCCGATTATCTGGTCTTATATCATCGTGCCGGAACAATTTCAGTGGATTGTAAAGCTCAATCCCGTATTCTATATCGTGGAGGGATACAGAGACAGCTTTATCAACCAGCAGTGGTTTTTTGAGAATCCCATATTAACGATTTATTTTTGGATCGTGACCATTTGCCTTTTAGTGATTGGAAATACGGTATTTAAGAAAATGCGTCCACATTTTGCGGATGTTTTATAGGCGGAAAGAAAGGTTTTGAAAAATTACCATGAAGCAGAATGCAATTGTTCTTGAAAATCTCACAAAGTGTTATAAGTTATATGCAAACCCGTTTGACAGAGTCAAAGAAGCGTTCAGTTTGTCAAAAAAGACATACAGTACGGAGAAATGCGTCCTGCAAAATCTATCTGTTGTCATTCAAAAGGGAGACGTGATCGGCATAGTGGGGACGAACGGAGCCGGCAAGTCTACCTTGTTAAAGATTATCACAGGAGTCCTGACACCGACGTATGGAAACGTGATGATTGACGGAAAGATCGCGGCGCTTTTGGAATTGGGGACAGGCTTTAACCCAGAGTTTACCGGGATTAAAAATATTTATCTAAACGGAACCATGATGGGATTTTCCCGTGATGAGATGGACAAGAAGCTGCAGGGGATTATTGATTTTGCAGATATCGGGGATTTTATCTATCAGCCGGTCAAAACATATTCGTCTGGAATGTTTGCGAGACTTGCATTTGCTGTTGCCATCAATGTTGAACCGGATATCTTGATTGTAGATGAGGCGCTTAGCGTGGGTGATATCCGGTTTCAGATGAAGTGCATGGATAAAATGAAATCCATGATGGACAGCGGGGTCACGACACTTTTTGTTTCCCATGATATCAATGCCATCCGCAGATTTTGTACGAAGTGTATATGGCTCAAAGACGGTGAGCTGCAAGTATATGGCGAGACGAATGAGGTATGTGACAAATACATGGACTATCTGAAAATAAAAGACGAGCCGCAGGATCAAAAAACCAAGGAGCCCGTGCCGCCCGTCAAGGCCGATACAAAGATCGATGAGA
>CAJTYI010000007.1 GCA_910584215.1 uncultured Roseburia sp.
CTTTTACGTTGATTACGCTGTCGGGTTTTTTGTGGGAAAGCATTACAACCGTCTCCACATGCACCGTCCCCGGAAACATATCAACCGGCCTCACCCGCTTCACCTCATACCCTCCATCACAGAGCACACGCAGATCTCTTGCCAGCGTAGCGGGGTCGCAGCTGACATAGACAATGCGTTTCGGCTGCATTTTAATCATGGTCTCCAGACATTTTTCATCACAGCCTTTTCGCGGCGGATCAACGACAATTACATCGGGGTGCAGCATTTGCGTCTGCTGATTATTTTCATAAAATTGCGGCAAAACCTCCTCCGCCTTCCCGACAAAAAACTCCACATTTGTGATGCCGTTTAAGCGGGCATTGCTCTTTGCGTCGGCGATCGCCTGGGGCACAATTTCAACGCCGCAGACTTTCCCGGCCCGCTGCGCTAGAAACAGGGAAATCGTGCCGATACCGCAATATAAGTCCCAGACCGTCTCCCTGCCGGTCAGCCCGGCGTAGGAGAGCGCCAGACTATAAAGTTTCTCGGTCTGAACCGGATTAACCTGATAAAAAGACTGCGGCGAAATATGGTAAGCAATCGCCGTGTCCGTGAGCGCAAATTCCTCCCCACGCCCTGCTGACGCTCCATGATTACTTTCCATTCTCTCATCGAAACAACTGCGCAAATGAATGTAATCTGTGATGTAAGCTTTCCCCCATATTGTTTCTGTGACATCACCCAGGATTACATTCGTATCTTTCATGTTCTGATTGACAGAAATACTGGTCATACCGTCTATTTTTTTCAACTGTTCAATCAGCTTCTCCTGGGAAGGCAGCTTCTTTCCATTGATGATCAGACACACCATCAGTTCTTTTGTGGTAAAACCATAGCGTATCAGAACATGGCGCACCAATCCCCGCCTGGTGGATTCATCATACGGTGCAATCTGATTCTCCCGCATATAAGAGAGCACGACCTCTAAAACCAACTGATTTACGGGCGCACCAAGTTTACAATCTGTCATCGGAATAATCTCATGTGTGCGTGCCGCGTAAAATCCAGCTACCGGGTAAGCGTTTTTATCGGCTCCAATCGGAACCTGAGCCTTATTGCGGTAGCGAAAAGGATAATCCATGCCGACGATCGGTTCCATCACCTTGTCGATCTCCGCCTCCAAAAAGCCGCCAAGGCGCATCAGACTATCTTTCACTTTTCTTTGCTTAAACTCCAGCTGCTTGTTATAATCCATTGTCTGAATTTGACATCCACCACAGCGCCGATGGTGCTTGCACTCCGGTGAAACACGAAAAGGAGAAGACTCTATGATCTTCTCCACTCTTGCATACCCATAATTCTTTTTTAACTTCGTGATGCGGGCCAAAATTCGATCTCCCACTACAGCATCTTTTACAAAAAATGCCATGCCCTCATATTTGCCGATCCCTTCGCCGTCTACACCGATATCTTCAATAAACAGCTCTATCTTATCATTTTTCTGCATTTACTCCATTTCCTCTCCGATTTCCGGACAATGATTTCCTCTCCTCCAAAAACAGCTCTATCTTATCATTGTTTCTGCATTTACTCCGTTTCCTCTCCGATTTCCGGACAATGATTTCCTCTCCTCCAAAAACTTCATGTCTCATAGAACCTTGCACATTGTCCCGCTTCTTCTGATTATTTCCATCACTCCGGTAATTGCAAACAGTTCGATTACACAACGTTCTCTTTCACTCTGTTCTACTCATCTTTCCCAGATCTGCGGATATTGCTCCAGCAAAGGGTATTAAAAATAATCTTTTACTCTAATCTACTCATCTTTCCCAGATCTGCGAATATTGCTCCAGCAAAGGGTATTAAAAATAATCTTTTACTCTAATCTACTCATCTTTCCCAGATCTGCGGATATTACTCTCCAGCAAGCGGTTATATCCCTGCCACGTCAGATTATTCTCCGGCACTTTATCAAAAATCTCCGCCAATGTCTCCATTTTGGCATCCAGATTATCCGCAAAACTGAGCGCCAAAGCTTCGGCCAGCGCCGGTTTCTTGGGTGAGCCGAATTCCAGCTCGCCGTGGTGTGCCAAAATACAGTGTTTCAGTTCATTTGCCAGGCGCACCGGAAAACCGTTCAATGCGCGTATCCGCTCGCCCAACATCTCGGTGCCAATGACAATATGCCCCAAAAGCTGCCCTGCATCGGTGTAGTCATTTTCCGGGAAAACCGATAATTCCTCCAGCTTTCCGATATCGTGAAATATTGCCGCCGTGACCAAAAGATCACGGTTTAAAATCGGGTACGCTTTTGCAAAATAATCACAATTTAAGGCCACAGAAAGCGTGTGTTCAAGCAGTCCTCCGACAAAGCCATGATGTACTGTTTTGGCGGCGGAATGAAACTTAAAACGTTTGACAAACAACGGATCGTCCACAAAGAAACTACAAAGCAATTTTTTTAAATATGGCTGCTTTACCGTCTGAATCAGTGCGGTGAGCTCCCCATACATTTCGTCGATATCCCTGCTGCTGACCGGTAGATAGTTTTTCGGTTCATATTCTCCTTCCGCCACTCTGCGCACCCGCTTTACGTTCATCTGCAAGCTGCCCTGAAAACTGGTGACATCACCTACTACCGCTATGTAATCCAACGAATCAAATTCTTCGATCCCCACTGAACCGGGTTCCCAGATCTTTGCATCCAGCATACCTGTCTTATCCTGTAAAATCAATGAATCATACGGTTTTCCTGCCTTAGTCAGAGCCGTCGCTTTCTTCTTGCACAAATAGATCTCATTGATTCGTTCTCCCTCACGGAGTGTGTCAATATATCGCATAATTTCCCTTTCTCCCTGCCATACCAATCGGCCTGCTTTCGACCGCACGGCATCCTGGCATAATCTTTCTATATTTTAAGTGTAAATGCATTTCATTCACATAAGTACGTCAACTTACTTTCCCTAAATTATATCCTTCTTCTCTTTCTCTTACACATACCAACTTACTTTATCACTTTTTTCTCTTTCACATTCACAGCTCTACTCCCTTCTCCTATTTTATTTCTTTCTACCCTTTACCACAAACACCTCGACTTACCTTCCTTACTCTAATTCTCTCCTGTCTTTTACATATATTTCAACTTACAGTCTTTGCTTTATTTGCCCTTCTCTTACACATACCAACTTACTTTATCACTTTTTTCTCTTTCACATTCACAGCTCTACTCCCTTTCCCTATTTTATTTCTTTCTACCCTTTACCACAAACACCTCGACTTACCTTCCTTACTCCGGTACAACGAATATGAATGAACGGACACCTTGGCTTGTCTGATTTTTCATCTGCTTCGTTGTCGTCAATCGACGTAGCCACCGCTGCGCCTCATTCCTCCGACTTGCATAGGAAAGAATCATTCTGCGCCAATGTATCGTTACTGTAGCACGCCGATCTCCACCAAACAGGTAATATCCGTATAGCCTTCCGGGCTTTGACGCTTTACCACCACCGTCACGGTATCTCCCGGCGACAGAGACATCAATTTACTCTCATATCCATCCACCGTGAATATTACATCGCCATCCATGGAAACGATCACATCACCGCGCTGCAATCCCGCATTCATCGCCGGCGAATCCATCTTTACGTCTTTGATATAAGCGCCCTTGGGAATCTCATTTTCCGCGGCGATATCGTTGGTTACCGTAGTCAGCTCCAGCCCGGCGTACGGGATATCTCCACCGTTGGAAAGCCGCTCGATCATAGCCTTGAGCTCGGATATGGAAAATGCGGTCACGACTCCCGACTCACCGCTGTTATAACCCTGCATGACCAGGCCGATCACCTCTCCCGACACGTTTAACAGCACGCCGCTTCCGTTTTTATTTCCCACAATATCTGTAGTAAAAACGGAATATTTATTGTCTATGACATTGATACTGTTTGCCGTAGATGTAATACTCCCGGTCAGAATGGAGTAATTGGAACCCAAGGGACTGCCTACCGCAATGACGAGTTCCCCCTGTCTTGTGACGAGGGAATTGCCCAACGCGGCGACGGAGAGCACCTCCATCGTCCCGGCGTCGATCAACGCTAGGGGAACGGAAAGTACTGCAATCCCTGTAGCGGCATCATACTTTTTCATCGCTGCATCCACTGTCACTTCATTACAGAATGTGACATAGATTTCCTGTGCATCTGCAATATTTTTGCGCTCCGTCAAAATCAGGAGTTCCTCCCCATTATCGGCAAGAATAAACCCTGACGCCTGTCCTTTGCGCTCGTAATCATTGTATAGCCAGTCAGTGTCGCTCTTAATCCCGGTGACCGTTACCATAAAACTGCTGGCACCGCGTCCGACGTCATATAACCGGTTTTGCAGCTTTTGGTAATCCGCCACGGTAATTTCCACCTGCTCACCCAAAGCCTGCTCGCTTCCGCCGGTCTCTAAAGACTGTGTATCCGTCTCGCTCTCTGATGTCTGCGTTTCCTGCTCTGACTCGGTCTCCTGCGTATCCTCTGAAGATAACGCCTGCTCACTCCCGCCGGTCTCTAAAGACTGCGTATCCTCCAGATAATCCTGCGGAATCGTTACCACATTCTTGTCCGGCGGAAGCAGATAGTCCTCCCACTGCAGTCTGCAATACACAAACACAAAGCTGGCTATCACACCGAACACAACCGCCATCGCCACGACAAATAACGCGTAGATAAAAAGCTTTTTCCTGTTTATGGGTTTTTCCTTTCGTTTCTCATTGATAAACGAAAAACACTCGTTGTCCTTTTCCTGCATGCTATACTCCATTCTCCATAAGAATATATTTTTATGGCTTTCAGCTACAGATTTTTAACATGTATCATCCGGTATTACCGCAAACATAGAAACAACTATATTATATTTTACCTTAAATTGCGCCCCCTTACAATACTTTCTTGTGAAAATTCCCAAAATTCGGCTTTAAAACCCTGCTAAAATAAGGTATAATGAACATAATTGTTACTATTTTGCCTCTGACTTCTTTCACAAAGCTGCAAGCCAAACCGAACAATTCTATTTTTAGAAACCTTTAGACAGGCAAGCGTTCGTTTTCCCGCCGCAGACGGTTATCCCCGCGCCGGATGTCGCGGTTATGACACCAAATCCAGGCAGATAGCACATTGATTGATATCCATAAAATGGACATAGAAAGGACCACCATGAATGAAAAAGTATTAAAAACTTTAGAATATGACAAAATTATTGATCAACTGACAACGTTTGCCTCCAGCGAGGACGCCAAGCGTCGCTGCCAGAAGATCAAGCCACTGACTGACAAGGCCAAAATCGAACTGCTCCAACAGCAGACCGCAGATGCGCTCTCCCGCATTTTAAAATATGGCTCGCTGTCCTTTTCGGGCATCCACCCCATCGGCGATACCCTAAAACGGGTGGAAGTCGGCGGAACGCTCGGCATCGGGGAACTGCTCCGCGTCGCCTCCATGTTAGAGACAGCCAAGCGGGTGAAAGCATTTTCCCGCAGCTCCAAAGAAACGATAAACACATCTCCCAGGCAGACAGAAGCCGGCTTTCCAGAGGACGAAGGAGAAGGCGATTCTCTCAGCGAATTCTTTGCGCAAATCGAACCTTTGACGCCGCTGCGTGAGGAGATCCGCCGCTGTATTCTCTCTGAGGATGAAATTGCCGACGATGCCAGCAGCACACTGCGCTCCATCCGCCGCTCGCTGCGCGGCATGAACGATAAAATTCGCGCACAGATCAATAGCATGATGAACAACGCCACAATCCGCACTTATCTGCAGGATGCCGTGATCACCATGCGCGACGGCAGATACTGTCTACCAGTAAAGGCGGAGGCCAAATCACAGGTGCCCGGCATGATTCACGACCAGTCTTCTTCGGGCTCCACTCTGTTTATCGAGCCCATGGCAGTCGTAAATTTAAACAACGAGTACAAGGCGCTCTTGATGAAAGAGCAGGATGAAATCGAGGCAATCCTCGCCAGTTTAAGCGGCCAGGTCGGCGCCTATGCCGCCGCGCTATCTGTCGATTATAAATTATTAACGCTGCTTGACTTTATTTTTGCCAAGGCTTCTTTTGCCAAAACCTATAACGGCGTGGCGCCGATCTTAAACGAGGAAGGCCGCATCCATATTCGCAAAGGACGCCACCCGCTGCTGGACGCCCACAAAGTTGTGCCGATCGATATTCATTTGGGGGAAGACTTTCATCTCCTGATCGTCACTGGCCCCAACACCGGCGGTAAGACTGTTTCCCTAAAAACCGCCGGGCTGCTTACGCTGATGGGTCAGGCCGGACTTCATATCCCGGCGCTGGACCGCTCCGAGCTTGCCATTTTTCGGGAAGTTTTTGCGGACATCGGGGACGAGCAGAGCATCGAACAGTCGCTGAGCACATTCTCCTCGCACATGACCAATATCATCCGCATTCTCAAACATGCGGATCACAAGTCGCTCGTCCTCTTCGACGAACTGTGCGCGGGAACGGACCCCACCGAGGGGGCGGCGCTTGCCATCTCCATTCTCTCACGGCTGCACGATATTGGCTGCTGCATTATGGCGACAACACACTACAGCGAATTGAAAGTATATGCGCTGTCAGCGCCGGATGTCGAAAACGCCTGCTGCGAATTTGACGTGGAGACGCTAAGTCCCACTTACCGGCTTTTAATCGGGATTCCGGGCAAAAGTAACGCCTTTGCGATCTCCCAGAAACTGGGGCTCTCGGAACAGATCATCGCCGACGCGAAATCGCGCATCACAGAAAACGAAGAGAACTTTGAAGACCTGCTGGCTAATCTGGAAAAGAGCCGTATCACGATCGAAAAAGAGCAGCTTGAAATCAATCAATACAAAGAAGAAGTCCGCCGCCTGAAAGAGCGCTTAGAACAAAAGCAGGAGCGCATCGATCAAAGCCGCGACAAGGTATTGAGAGAGGCCAACGAAGAGGCATTTCGCATCATTCGGGAAGCCAAAGAGGTCGCGGATGAGACCATACGCAACTTTAATAAATACGGGCAGGCACATGCGCCGGTCTCCGAGATGGAGCGGGAACGCACAAAACTGCGCGATAAGATGAACCAGGCGCAGAGCAGGATGAGCGACCAAAAGAAATCCGCACAGCAGAATCACAGCGTTCCCAAAAAACTTAGGGTCGGTGACCGCGTAAAGGTGATCAGCATGAATCTGAACGGAACGGTGCACACCCTGCCAAACACTAAGGGCGATCTTTCGGTACAGATGGGCATTTTAAATTCGATCGTCAATATCAATGATTTAATTCTGTTAGAGGAGGATAACGCTCCCTCGGGCAAAAAGTTTGCTAAAGGCGGCGCCGGCAAGATTGCCATGAACAAATCCGCCACCATTTCCGCGGAAATCAATCTCATTGGAAAGACGGTTGACGAGGCGCTGCCGCTGCTGGATAAATATCTGGACGACGCCTACCTGGCACATCTGCCCTCGGTGCGTATCGTGCACGGAAAAGGTACCGGCGCGCTGCGAAACGCCGTCCACTCCCATCTGAAACGGCAGAAATACGTCAAATCGTATCATCTGGGAGAATACGGGGAGGGCGACGCAGGCGTTACGCTGGCAGAATTTAAGTGACGGGAAAACCACAAAAATTCTTATCGCAATTTTGGGAGGTACAACAATGGCCGCAAAACAGAAAATTTTAATCGTAGACGACGATAACAACATCGCCGAATTAATTTCACTCTATCTGACAAAGGAATGTTTTGACACTATGATCGTAAACGACGGCGAGGAAGCCCTGCGGGCTTTCGAGCAATACATGCCCAATCTGCTTTTACTCGACTTGATGCTGCCGGGGATCGACGGTTATCAGGTATGCCGGGAAATCCGCGCCAAGGCGAATATCCCGATCATTATGTTATCCGCCAAGGGTGAAATCTTTGACAAAGTACTCGGACTGGAACTCGGCGCAGACGACTATATGATTAAACCGTTTGACTCCAAAGAGCTGGTGGCCCGCGTAAAAGCTGTCCTGCGCCGCTACCAGCCGGTTAAAATGGAAGAATCCTCACCGGATCTCAAATGTGTGCGCTACCCGGATTTGACAGTCAATTTGTCAAACTACTCGGTCGTTTACCGCGGGGAATCCATCGACATGCCGCCAAAAGAACTGGAACTGCTGTACTTTCTGGCGGCTTCCCCCAACCAGGTATTTACCAGGGAACAGCTTTTGGACCATATCTGGGGCTACGAATACATCGGTGACACCAGAACCGTGGATGTCCATGTCAAACGCCTTCGCGAAAAGATCAAGGATCACGAAAGCTGGGGACTGTCCACCGTGTGGGGCATCGGTTACAAATTTGAGGTGAAACATATATGAAACGGACACTCTACCCAAAACTGATCGCCGGATTTCTGATCTACGGCGCGATCGGCGTCCTGATTATCGCCACCTTTACCTACCATATGACGTCCCGCTATGTGGAGCGGCGGGAGGCCTCCAAGCTTTACCGGGAGGCAACCATGATTTCCTCCACTTATGTACAGAATTATTATAATGACACGATGACACTCGAAGAGATTAAGTTGCAGCTCGATACCATCAGCTCCTATCTCTCGAGTGAAATCTGGATTGTAAACCCAAAGGGCGTCGTACTTTTAAACACCACAAAGCCGCTGCTCTCCGATGTGGTGACCATCCCTGACTTTGATGTCACCGATTTTGGGAACCGCTACTATCAGACTGGAGACTTTTACGGGCAGTTTACCAGCGAGCACTTGAGCGTATTTTCCCCCGTCACTGTCAATTATAAAGTGCGCGCCTACATCATGATTCATGAGCCGACAAACAGCCTGGTAAACACCGCCAACCAACTGACGGCCATTTTTTATCAGACGTTAATCCTGCTCTTTGCCGCGGCCTTCATCGTCCTGATTCTATTTACTTATGTGGTGTATATACCCATACGCAAGATCACCAAGGCAGCCTGGGAATACTCCTCCGGCAATTTTAATACCAAGATTGCGGTGAATTCTGGCGACGAAATCGGCTACCTCGCCGCTTCACTCAATTACATGGCAAACGAACTACATACGCTGGAGGAAGATCAGCGCAAATTTGTCTCCAACATCTCCCACGACTTCCGCTCCCCCCTGACCTCGATCAAAGGATATGCCGAGGCCATGTTGGACGGAACCATTCCGCTGGAAATGCAGGAAAAATATTTGAACATCATCGTTTTTGAGACGGAGCGTTTGAACAAGCTCACCAGCAGCCTTCTGGAATTAAACAAATTTGGGTCGCGCGGCTTTATTCTCGACATCACCGATTTTGATATCAATTATGCCGTGCGCATGACCGTTTTAAGCTTTGAGGGAACCTGCAAGGAAAAGCATATCTCCTTTAATCTGATTCTCACTGGCCAAAAACTGTTTGTCTCCGCGGACATGAGCAAGATTCAGCAGGTCGTTTACAATCTGATCGACAATGCGATTAAATTCAGCCATCCGGACTCTTTTATCACCGTCGAAACCACGGAAAAAAATGAAAAAATATTTGTCTCCGTAAAAGACACCGGCATCGGCATCCCCAAGGACAGTATCAGCAAAATATGGGAGCGTTTCTATAAGACAGATCTGTCGCGCGGAAAAGACAAAAAAGGCACCGGGCTCGGGCTCTCCATCGTCAAAGAGATTATCCAGGCACACGGGGAAAATATTACCTGCATCAGCACCGAGGGCGTCGGCACGGAGTTCATTTTCTCGCTGCCGCTCGCAAAAAAACGACAGATTTAATGGCTATACCAGATAAAGTTACTGTGATGGGCATTGACACGTCAGACGATGCTGTCTTCCTATAGAGTGATAAAAAAGAATCACTCCGTGATTCTTTGCAAGTTGCTTTGCAACTTGAGAATTGATGCGTCTGACGACGCAATTTCCTATAAAGTAAAAAAATCCCGCTTTCCGACATTCAAATGTGTCAGAAAGCGGGATTCTATTTTTATCTCTTATACTAACTCAAGCAGAACTTCCAACGCGCCGTCGCCTTTGCGCTGTCCGATCTTCACGATTCTGGTGTAACCGCCGTTGCGATCCGCATACTTGGGAGCGATCTCGTCAAAAATCTTCGCCACAAGATCAACCTCCTTGGTGTTGCGTTTCTTTCCTGCGTTCTCCTTCGGAACTTCCTTAACCGGATAAAGAACCTTTAACATTTCACGGCGTGCGTGTAAACGGGATGGCTTATCTTTCTTGATCGTCTTATCCACCTCGTCATAAACGGTCACTTTCTTACCGTCTACTACTTCTTTTACTCTCTTGCCGTCGGCATCCTTGCGGGCAACTTTGGCCTTTACGGTCACTTCCTCGTAATTATCACGCTCTTTTACTCCCAGGGCGATGATACCCTCGGCAATCTTGCGCACTTCTTTCGCTTTTGCCTCTGTGGTAACAATCTTACCGTTGTTTAACAATGCGGTTACCTGGCCTCTCAATAAAGCCTTTCTCTGGCTTGAGGTTCTTCCTAACTTGCGATACTTTGCCATTTCTTTTTCCTCCATTCTTCTGGTACATGGGAAGACGCCTTTTGGACTTACTCTCTCCATGCTATAACATCTGGCACACGACATACTCCATGCCCCGTGGACTTACTGTTTCTGCCCATTGCGCTTGTTCTTTGCAATATTTGAGTTCACTCAAACTGCTAAGAATAAGCCTTCACACATGCGAAGCCCGGCTTCCCCGAACTTCTAAAACATGAAGCAAGCACGCTTGCTCCCTGTGATTTATTCTTCACCCTGATTGAGCTGAAGTCCAAGCTCTTTTAACTTAGCCAGCACTTCCTCCAGGGACTTGCGCCCTAAATTACGAACTTTCATCATGTCCTCCGGCGTCTTGTTTGTCAATTCCTCAACGGTATTGATACCTGCCCTCTTCAGACAGTTGTAAGAACGCACGGACAATTCCAGCTCGTCAATATTCATCTCAAGAACTTTTTCCTTGGCATCGTCCTCTTTTTCAATCATGACGTCTGCCTGCTGAGCCGCCTCAGACAAATCGATAAAGAGACTCAAATGCTCGCTAAGTACTTTTGCCGCAAGGCTGACCGCCTCATCCGGCTCTAGTGTTCCGTTGGTGAACACGTCTAATGTAAGCTTATCATAATCCGTGATCTGACCCACACGCGTATTTTCAATGGAAAGATTTACCCTCTCCACAGATGTGTAAATCGAGTCCACTGCGATAACTCCGATCGGTATATCCTCTGTCTTATTCTTCTCTGCGCTGACATAACCTCTGCCCTTGGTGATCGTGAGTTCCATGTAGAGCTTAGAGTCAGCGCCGCCGTTTAAATTGGCAATCACTAACTCCGGGTTTAAGATCTGAATATCAGAATCCACCTGGATATCCGCCGCTGTTACTACGCCTTCGCCTTCAAATTCGATATAAGCAACTTTAGGTTCATTTGTAGAGCTGTTATTTCTAATAGCAAGATTTTTAATGTTCATGATGATCTCGGTTACATCTTCCTTAACCCCCGGAATAGAACTGAACTCATGAAGGACACCGTCAATCTTTACCTGACTTACCGCAGCACCTGGCAGAGAAGAAAGCATAATTCTTCTGAGTGAATTGCCCAGTGTTGTGCCGTAACCTCTTTCCAATGGTTCTACAACAAACTTTCCGTACTTCTTGTCTTCTGAAATTTCTGCAATTTCAATCTTAGGTTTTTGAAAATCGAACACTACAAATTCCCTCCTTTTCGGATAATTTGCTTATACAACGAACAGACACAGTTCCGGCGGTAAAGCCGGAAACCGTATCTGCCTGTTACTATTCACAGCATTTCTATCCTTGACAAGTTCTAAACCGCCAAATTTTCTCTTATTTAGAGTACAACTCGACGATAAGCATCTCATCTACAGGTACATCGATCTGCTCTCTGGAAGGTAACTCTTTTATCGTTCCCTGCAATTTTTCGGTGTCAACCTCCAACCAGTCAGGAACCAATCTTCCGCCGGTAACCTCAAGAATATCTTTCATTCTCTGGATACCTTTGTTTTTCTCTTTGATCTCAATCACATCGCCGGCTTTTACCAGGTAAGACGGGATATTAACCTGCTTGCCGTTTACCAGTACAAACTTATGGTCAACGACCTGTCTTGCCTCTCTTCTGGTTCTCGCAAACCCAAGACGGAATACGACATTGTCCAGTCTGGACTCTAACATAGTCATTAAGTTCTGACCGGTCATGCCTTTCATTTTGTCCGCTTTTACATAATAATTATGGAACGGTTTCTCCAACACGCCATAGATGAATTTTGCTTTCTGTTTCTCGCGGAGCTGAAGACCGTACTCAGACATCTTCTTATTTGCTCTCTTTAATTCTCTGTTGGACTTTTTATCATATCCTAAATAACCCGGCTCTAAACCAAGGGATCTGCATCTTTTCAGAACAGGAACTTTATTAACTGCCATTTTAGACTCTACCTCCTAATTAAACTCTTCTGCGTTTTGGTGGACGACATCCATTATGAGGTACCGGAGTTACGTCTCTGATACTTGTAACTTCAAGTCCGCATGCGGAAAGCGCACGGATTGCTGCCTCTCTGCCGGAACCTGGTCCTTTTACCATAACGTCTACTGTCTTCAAACCATGGATTAAAGCAGCCTTTGTAGCTGTCTCTGCTGCCATTTGTGCAGCATATGGAGTAGATTTCCTTGAACCTCTGAAACCAAGACCACCGGCACTTGCCCATGATAAAGCATTTCCCTCAGCATCCGTGATCGTCACGATCGTGTTGTTGAAAGATGACTGAATATGTGCCTGTCCGCGTTCAACGTTTTTCTTTACACGCTTCTTTGTCACTTTTTTTGTAACTTTAGCCATATCTAAACTAACCTACTTTCTCTCTAAATAATCAAACGTAACTATTCAGCGCCCACATAACTGTAATCAGCCATGCCATTGCGGCTCTATAAGCCGTCCCGAACAATTACAAACTATCAATACACAACTGCTTTTTATTTCTTCGCAAACTACGAGAATACCTTACTATTTCAGAAGATTTTTATTTCTTTTTGTTTGCCACGGTTCTCTTCGGACCTTTGCGGGTTCTTGCATTTGTCTTTGTCTTCTGCCCACGAACTGGAAGACCTTTTCTGTGACGGATTCCGCGATAGCATCCGATTTCCTGAAGTCTCTTAATGTTCATGGCGATCTCTCTTCTCAAATCACCCTCTACAGTCTGTGTCTCATCGATCACTGCACTGATTCTCTTCACCTCGTCGTCTGTGAGATCTCTGACACGTGTGTTAGGATCCACTTTTGCCTCAGCGAGAATACGGTTAGAACTTGTTCTACCAATTCCGTAGATGTATGTTAAACCGATTTCAACACGTTTTTCCCTTGGTAAATCTACACCTGCAATACGAGCCATGTGTTTTTGAACCTCCATTAATTTATCTGGCGCCAACGCACCAATCGTTTTCTTATTCTAATATAGGAAACAAGCCATTTGACATCACGGCTTTACGGCCCGACAGGCAATGCCCCGCGGCAGTTGTCCTGCGAACCTATAGAAAAAATGACGTCCGGCAGCTCCGTTGTCCTCCGGCCTGAAATGTGTGCCGTCCCACTTTTTCCAATATTTGGATGATTCTTTTCACAGTCTTCGGTATGCAAACTGCAAAAAGCAGCTATCCCTGCTGTCTCATATGATAACAGTGATGTCAACCCATCCGGGCGTTTCACTGCAGCCGCACATATTGATTGCTCTGGCACAAGGATTAACCCTGGCGCTGTTTGTGTTTCGGATTCTCACAGATAATTCTGATGCTTCCTTTTCTTTTAATGACTTTGCATTTTTCGCAAATAGGCTTAACTGATGATCTTACCTTCACAGCAAATCCTCCTTTCTTATGTAACCACACGGTGGCTACTATTTAGAGCTCTTTTGTATGAATTTTCCGCCTAAAATCGGGCACACACAAAAAGGCACTATTCAAAAGTGTCCGACTACCATAATAGCACTGTATGAAAAAAATGTCAACCTTCTTTTGCACATTTTTATTTCACATTTTTATTTATCTCTCCAGATAATTCTTCCTTTCGTCAGATCATATGGCGACATTTCAATCGTAACTTTATCACCCGGCAAAATCCGAATAAAATTCATGCGAAGTTTGCCGCTGATCGTTGCCAGAATCTGATGCCCATTTTCCAGTTCCACTTTAAAAAAAGCATTGGGCAGCTTCTCCACAACAGTTCCTTCTACTTCGATCACATCTGCTTTTGACATTCACAAATCCTCCATTTACATATTCTGTTCATACAACTTAACCGCCCGCTTGACGGCTGTGTCCGTCACCCCTTTTGACAGACACTCTATAATCTCACCCGGAAGCTTCTTTATGATCTGAATATGCTTCCGGTTCTTTTTCTTTGGTTTCTCGAGCGTTCGGTTCACACCGTTTACAAGATACACGAACTCGCCGTCCTCATGTAAAACCACATAAAACTGTTCTTTATCATGCCCCGACAGGGATTTTGCCATTTCTATTGTCATATGCACCTCCTGTCTCCCCGCTTTCACAGGTCTTCGATCACGCCGTCAATAATTTCCGATTCGGTCAAAGTAAGAATCTCTGGCCCTTCACGGGTAATCACGATGGTATTTTCATAATGGGCCGACAGCGACATATCTTCTGTCACGACCGTCCAATCATCATCGAGCCAGACTACGTCCTCGGTACCCAGATTAATCATCGGCTCCACCGCAAGCGTCATCCCCGCTTTTAATTTAATACCTCTGCGCAGACATTTGTAGTTGGGTATCTCCGGTTCCTCATGGAGCATGGAGCCGATACCGTGTCCGCAGAGATCACGCACCACACCGTAGCCAAAACGCTTTGCATATGTCCCAATTGCCGCGGAAATCTGATGCAGGTGGTTGCCCTCTTTTGCGTATTTCATTCCCTCGAAGAAACTCTCTCTCGTGCGCGCAATCAATAGTCTAGCCGCTTCGGAGATCTCCCCGACACCGTGCGTGCGCGCGGCGTCGGAGTGATAACCCCGATAGATCACTCCGGCGTCCAGGCTGACGATATCTCCCTCGTCAATGTAATGTCTGCTGTCGGGAATACCATGTACCACTTCCTCGTTGACAGAGACGCAGATCGACGCCGGATAGCCCTGATATCCCTTGAACGATGGTTCACAGCCGTAACTGCGGATCAATTCCTCTCCGATGCGGTCAATATCGCGCGTCGACAGCCCCGGCTTGATGATCTTCCCCAGCTCCTCATGAACCTGCGCTAAAATCTTCCCGGCCTTGCGCATCAGTTCTATCTCTTCCGGGGTTTTCACTGTAACTGCCATGTTATACACTCTCCTGCCATTATCCCAGAATCTCAACAATAGCGGCAAACACCGCTTCCATCGGCTGTGTCCCGTCCACGGTCTTTAAAATTCCCTGCCCCTTATAATAGTCAATAAGCGGCTGCGTCTGCTCATGATAAACGGCCAAACGTTTCTGTACCGTCTCCGGCTTATCGTCATCGCGCAATACTACCGGGCTGCCGCAGCGGTCACAGATTCCCTCCACCTTGGTGGGTATCGTAACCACATGGTAAGTCGCGCCGCAATTTAAACAGGCGCGTCTGCCCCCCATGCGCCCGACAATATTGTCATCCGGCACATCCACATCGATCGCGTAGTCCATCTTTTGGCCGATCTTGCCAAGGGCGCCGTCAAGCGCCTCGGCCTGCGGAATCGTCCGTGGAAAACCATCGAGCACAAAGCCGTTTTCACAATCCTTTTCACCGATTCTGTCCATCACCAGATCACAGGTCAGTTCATCGGGCACCAGCATCCCCTGATCCATATACTGTTTTGCTTTCTGCCCCAATTCCGTGTTGTTTTTAATATTTGCCCGGAATATATCCCCGGTGGAAATGTGCGGAATCCCGTATTTATCCGCAATCTGCTTTGCCTGTGTTCCTTTTCCTGCACCTGGCGCCCCCAACATAATAATTTTCATGTAAAACCCTCCTTATTTTTAGTCCCGCATCCGCCTTTCCTCTGCCTTTTCGGCAGAGACATTTCCGACCGCAAAATCCATGCGCTCGTAAATGCTCTGAGGCAGCATCCAGGCCGATGCTGTTTTAGTCCCGCATCCGCCTTTCCTCTGCCTTTTCGGCATCTATGTATAAGAAATCGCTGAACTTTCCTAATATGACAAGTAACGCTGAACTTGTAGAAGTCCAGCGTTATCTTAATACTCCGTCCGGCCAAAACAAGGCCACACGCAGGTTAATCACTCAAAAATCCCTTATAGTAGCGCACACGCATCTGAGATTCAATCTGTTTTAATGTCTCGATTACCACACCGACAATAATGATGATGGACGTTCCGCCAAAGGAAACATCCGCCCCAAACACACCGTTAAAGAATATCGGTACGAATGCGATAAATGCCAGCCCGACAGCTCCTATAAAGACAATATAGTTCAATATCCGATTCAGATAATCACTGGTTGGTTTTCCTGGTCTGATACCCGGTATAAATCCGCCCGCTTTTTTCATGTTATTTGCGATCTCCAACGGATTAAACGTAATCGACGTATAGAAATAGGCAAATACAATAATCAATGCGATATAGACAACAAGGCCGATCGAATATACCATCTCATTGGGATTACACCAATTAGACTGGGACATTCCCTTTAAGATCTTGCTGCCGATCCCGGTACCGTTCCCTTTTCCCATCAAACTCGCAATGATAACCGGCGTCTGCAACAGAGACTGCGCAAAAATGACCGGAATCACACCGCTGGTATTTACTTTCAGCGGAATGTGCGTAGACTGACCGCCAACCTGTTTTCTTCCCTGCAATTTCTTGGAATACTGAACAGGAATTCTTCTCTCACCGTCCTGTAAGAACACGACGAACACAACCATGCCGACGATAATGGCGATAACAATCACAGCCGCTAAGATCGCCTTGGGGATTGTCTTTCCAGAGACAAACTGCTCAAAAAGGATACCCAAATCGTTCGGGATACGAGAGATAATATTGATGACAAGAACGATAGAGATACCGTTCCCGACACCTTTTTCTGTGATACGCTCGCCAATCCACATTAACACGGCAGAACCCGCCGTCAATGTAAAGACAACCATAATAAATGCCACCACGCTCTTAGCGCCGCTGCTGTACTCTAAATAGCCGCCGCGGTAGAAGCCAATTGTCATAGCGACTGCCTCGATCAACGCGAGCGCTACGGTCACATATCTCGTAATTTCTGCAATCTTTTTGCGTCCATCCTCTCCGTCACGCTGCATCTCTTCCAATTTAGGAATCGCAATCGTTAAGAGCTGCATAATGATGGAAGATGTGATATAAGGTGTGATATTTAACGCAAAGAGGGACATATTGTAAAAGGAACCACCGGTAATTGCGTCAAAAAATCCCATTCCATCCGCTGTCAGATCTGCAAACCACTGTGCAAACAGCTCACTGTTTACACCAGGAATCGGGAGCTGGCTTCCGATCCTGATAATAATCAACATAAAGAATGTAAAAAGAATTCTGCTGCGAATGTCTTTAATCTTTAATGCATTGCGAAGTGTTTCGAGCATTAGATCACCTCTGCTTTTCCACCAAGAGCTTCAATTTTTTCTTTTGCACTAGCGCTGAAAGCATCTGCCTGAACTGTAAGCTTCTTAGTTAATTTACCATTTCCAAGAATCTTAACGCCATCTCTTGGATTCTTAACAATACCGGCCTCCATTAATGTATCTACAGATACTACTGCATCGTTATCAAAACGCTCCAGTGCAGAGAGGTTAATTCCAATGATCGTCTTAGAATTTCTGCATTTGAAACCTCTCTTTGGCAATCTTCTATATAACGGCATCTGACCGCCCTCAAACCCTGGTCTCGGTGCTCCGGAACGAGCCTTCTGTCCTTTGTGGCCCTTGCCCGCAGTCTTGCCGTTTCCTGAACCATGTCCGCGTCCTCTTCTGAATCTATCGCCTTGTGTGGAACCTGCTGCTCCGTGTAAATTTGATAAGTCCATCATGACACCTCCTTATCTGATTAGATTTCTTCTACTTTCACATATGGTGCTACCTTGCGAAGCGCGCCCGCAGTCGCCGCATTGTCCGGCAGCTCGACGGTCTTGTGAAGCTTGGTAAGGCCAAGCGCCTCGATCGTTTTCCTGTTCTTTGGAACAGCACCAATAGTGGACTTAATTAAAGTTACTTTTAATTTCTTTTCTGCCATTTCAATAACCATACCTTTCTCGCTCAAAATCGCGTGTTATTGTCTCCATTAACCTACGACTTCTTCGACGGATTTACCGCGAAGCTTCGCAACTTCTTCCGGGGACTTTAACTGGCCTAAAGCGTTTATTGTCGCAAGAACTACGTTCTGTTTATTGTTAGAACCCAGGGACTTGGTACGGATATTTCTGATGCCTGCCAGCTCACATACATTACGCGCAGGTCCGCCAGCGATGATACCGGTACCTTCCGGAGACTTCTTTAATAAAACAGATGCTCCTGTATGTTTTCCTGTAACATCATGTGTGATACTGTCGACATCATCCAGTTTTACCGTGATGAGCTTCTTGATCGCGTCCTCTTTTCCCTTGCGAATCGCCTCAGGAATTTCAGTTGCCTTTCCCAGTCCAGCACCAACATGGCCATTGCCGTCGCCGACAACAACTAAAGCTGTAAAACGCATATTACGTCCACCCTTAACAACTTTTGTTACACGTTTAATTGATACCACTTTTTCATTTAATTCCAATTGACTAGCATCAATGATTTCACGTTTCATGTTTGCGTTTCCTCCTATTAAAAGTCTAATCCAGCTTCTCTTGCTGCTTCGGCTAATGCCTTAATCTTACCCTGATATATGAAACCGCCTCGATCAAAGACAACTGCTGTGATACCCTTGTCTAATGCCTTTTTTGCAATTACAGTACCAAGATGTGCTGCTGCGTCAACGTTATTAGTCTTTTCTAATTCTGCCTTTACATCTTTCTCAAGCGTAGATGCAGAAACAAGTGTATTGCCAACTGTATCATCAATAATCTGAGCGTACATATGATTATTACTTCTGAAAACAGCTAAACGTGGTCTCTCTGCAGTGCCTGCAAGATGATGACGCATTCTTCTATGTTTATTTTCGCGAACTGCTGTTCTTGATTTCTTACTAACCATTTTTCGTCACTCCTTTAATTATTTCTTACCAGTCTTACCAACTTTACGTCTAATAACTTCATCAGCATATTTGATACCTTTTCCTTTGTAAGGCTCAGGTCTTCTCTTATCTCTGATTTCCGCTGCGTATTGGCCTACTTTTTCTTTATCGATACCTGATACAATGATTTTATTTCCATCGACTTTGGACTCCAACCCTTCTGGATCGGTCATCTCAACCGGATGAGAATATCCCAAGTTCAGTGTTAATACGTTTCCGGCCTTGGAAGCTCTGTAACCCACGCCGTTTACTTCGAGCTGCTTCGTAAATCCGTCTGTCACACCGACAACCATATTGTTGAGCAGTGTTCTTGTCAATCCGTGTAAGGATTTCATTCTCTTCAAATCATTAGGCCTTGTTACCGTTATCTCGCTGCCCTCTAATTTGATCTCCATCTCAGATGGAAGGGTTCTCTCCAGAGTTCCCTTGGGACCTTTTACAGTCACATGATTATTTTCTGCAATATCGACTGTCACACCAGCCGGAACTGCGATTGGCATTCTTCCTATACGTGACATGCCCGTACCTCCTAAATTTTACTTATTAAATATCCGATAAACTTTTTATATTGCCATAATGACGGCAAAATTTTTTGTCCGTCCACTCTGCCAATAACGCGGAAGAACGGAACGTTCTTCCAACAATGGGCGCCCTCTGGCGACCTTTTTTTTACCAAACGAACGCTAATACTTCACCGCCGACCTGAAGCTTTCTCGCCTCTTTGTCCGTGATGATTCCCTGGTTTGTAGACAGGATCGCGATACCCAGACCGCCGAGAACTCTCGGGAGCTCCTCTTTGCCGGCGTACACACGAAGACCAGGTTTTGAGATTCTCTTGATACCTGTAATAATCTTCTCGTTCTTATCTGCACCATATTTTAATGTGATGCGTATCGTCTTGAAGTTACCATCTTCAACAATATCATATTTTACAATGTATCCTTCATTCACAAGAATATCTGCGATAGCGATCTTCATCCTGGATGCAGGTACATCGACTGTATCATGTTTTGCAGTATTTGCATTACGGATTCTTGTAAGCATATCTGCGATTGGATCACTTGTTGTCATGATGTATATTTCCTCCTTGATATTATAATACTGCGACTTTGCAACGCTAAGTCTTTTACCAGCTTGCTTTCTTAACGCCTGGTATCTGGCCTTTGTATGCTAATTCACGGAAACATACTCTACAGATTCCGTATTTTCTTAAAACAGAATGTGGACGCCCACAAATCCTGCAACGTGTATATTCTCTGGTAGAGAATTTCTGTTTACGCTGCTGTTTTATTTTCATAGATGTTTTAGCCATTAAAACTCCCTCCTACTATTTAGCAAACGGCATATTGAACAATGTCAATAACTCACGAGCTTCTTCGTCTGTCTTTGCAGTTGTAACAAAGATGATATCCATACCGCGCACCTTGTCGATCTTATCATACTCGATCTCCGGGAAAATTAACTGCTCTTTGATACCGAGCGCATAATTTCCGCGGCCGTCAAATGCATTGGGATTCACACCTCGAAAGTCACGCACACGAGGCAATGCCAGATTGACTAATCTGTCTAAAAACTCATACATCTTCTCGCCGCGCAGCGTTGTCTTACAGCCGATTGCCATGCCCTCTCTGATCTTAAAGTTTGCCACAGAGTTCTTTGCTTTGGTGGATACGACTTTCTGACCTGTGATAGCCTCCATATCCTTAATGGCAGCCTCCAATATCTTCGCATTCTCCTTGGCTTCACCAACGCCCATATTGACAACGATCTTGTCGAGCTTCGGCACTTCCATAATATTTTTATATCCAAACTTTTTCATCATCGCATCAACGATTTCGTTCTGGTACTGTTCTTTCAGTCTGCTCACCTGATTGGCCTCCTCTCTAAATATTAGTCAATGACTTCACCTGTAGATTTTGCGAAACGAACTTTCTTATCTCCGTCCATCTTGAAACCAACTCTCGTAGCTTTTCCCTTATGAACATACATGACATTTGAAAGATCTACCGGCCCTTCCTGATGGATGATACCGCCCTGCTGGTTCGCCATACTCGGTTTTGCGTGCTTTGTGATCATATTCACGCCTTCCACAAGTACCGTGTTTTTTGCCTTGTTGATGGCAATTACCTTGCCCTCTTTGTCTTTATCTTTACCAGCGATCACTTTTACCAGATCGCCTTTTTTTATTTTCATGGTTGCCATATCTTGTCCTCCTACAATACTTCCGGAGCCAAAGAAACAATCTTCATAAACTGTTTCTCACGAAGCTCTCTTGCTACCGGTCCAAAAATACGGGTTCCTCTCGGAGTTTTGTCATCTTTAATAATAACAGCAGCGTTCTCATCAAATTTGATATAGGAACCGTCTTTGCGACGCGCACCTTTTACGGAACGAACAACTACAGCTTTTACGACGTCACCTTTTTTTACAACACCGCCTGGTGTTGCATCTTTGACCGTAGCAACAATAATATCACCAATATTCGCATATCTTCTAGTAGAACCACCCATAACACGGATAACGAGCAATTCTTTCGCTCCTGTGTTATCGGCTACCCTAAGTCTACTTTCCTGTTGTACCATGCTTGTAGCCTCCCTTTCATTATTTCGCTCTTTCCATGATCTCTACAAGTCTCCATCTCTTGTCCTTGGACAATGGCCTTGTTTCCATTACTTTGACTTTGTCACCCATCTTACACTCGTTATTCTCGTCATGAGCTTTTAATTTATAAGTTTTCTTAACGATCTTATTGTAGAGCGGATGTCTCACGTTGTCCTGAATCGCAACGACAACAGTTTTGTCCATTTTGTCGCTCACAACAATACCGATACGTGTTTTTCTAAGATTTCTTTCTTCCACGACAAATTCTCCTTCCTAGAATCCTACTGCGCAACTTTTTCTTTCTCAGTGATGACTGTCTGAATTCTTGCGATATTCTTTCTGACTTCTTTAATTCTGCTCGTATTGTCTAACTGATTGGTTGCGTTCTGGAATCTCAAATTGAAAAGTTCTTTTTTAGCGTCCACTAACTGTGCATTCAAGTCTGCAACAGTGCTGTTTTTTAATTCCTCTAAATATTTACTAGTTTTCATCTGACACACCGCCTTCCAAATCCGCACGCGAAACTACTTTACATTTGCAAGGTAATTTATGTGTAGCAAGCCGCAATGCCTCTCTCGCAACTTCTTCCGGTACACCGGCGATTTCAAATAATACACGACCTGGTTTTACGACTGCTACCCAGTACTCCAAAGAACCTTTTCCGGAACCCATACGTGTCTCGGCAGGTTTTGTTGTAACTGGTTTGTCCGGGAAAATCTTAATCCAAATCTTACCGCCACGTTTTACATAACGCGTCATAGCGATACGGGCCGCCTCAATCTGATTGGAGCGAATCCAGCACGGCTCTAATGCGACAATACCGTATTCACCCTGAACAATCTTGTTTCCTCTCGTAGCTTTTCCGGCCATGGAGCCACGGAACTGTTTTCTATGTTTCACTCTCTTAGGCATTAACATATTACTGAGCTCCTCCTTCCCGGGAAGTCTTATCTCCCGTATTACTCTTTGCAGGAAGCACTTCGCCCTTGTAGATCCAAACCTTAACGCCAACTTTGCCGTAAGTGGTATCTGCTTCTGCGAATCCATAATCAATATCTGCTCTCAAAGTCTGAAGCGGAATCGTTCCCTCGCTGTAGAACTCGGTACGGGCCATATCAGCTCCGCCAAGACGTCCTGAACAGGAAGTCTTAATTCCCTTCGCTCCTGATTTCATTGTTCTGCTCATGCAGGACTTCATTGCTCTACGGAAAGAGACACGGTTCTCAAGCTGCAGCGCAATGTTCTCAGCAACAAGCTGCGCATCGCGGTCTGGTCTCTTTACCTCTTTGATGTCTACGACTAACTTCTTGGCGGTGAACTTCTGTACTTCCGCTTTGATCTTCTCGATCTCTGCGCCGCCCTTACCGATGACAACACCTGGTTTTGCCGTGTAAATGATCACTTTTACGCGGTCAGACGCTCTCTCGACCTCAATCTTAGAAACACCTGCTGCGTATAATTTTTTCTTAAGATATGTTCTGATATTGTAGTCTTCCACTAAGAAATCTGCAAAATCTGATTCCGCATACCATTTGGAGTCCCAATCTTTGATGATACCGACTCTCAATCCATGTGGATTAACTTTCTGTCCCATATTATACTCCTTTCTCTATTTGAAGCGATTACTTCTCGTCAAGCACGATTGTGATATGGCTCATTCTCTTCTCGATTCTGTAAGCCCTGCCCTGCGCCCTTGGACGGATTCTCTTCATCGTCGGTCCCTTGTTTGCAAAACACTCTGCAACGTAAAGGTTATCTGCCCTCATACCGTTGTTGTTCTCGGCATTTGCAATGGCCGACTCCAATAACTTCTTTATCAGTGTAGAAGCATATCTCGGATTGTATGTCACGATAGCAAGCGCCGTCTGAACATCTTTTCCGCGGATTGCATCTAATACGAAACAAGCTTTCTGCACAGACACTCTCGCATAAGACAACTTAGCGGAAGGTCTGGTGTCTTTTATTTCATTTCTCTCTCTCTTAATCTTACTTCTATGTCCCTTAGCCATGAATGAAACCTCCTTTCAAAAAATGTCTCTTATCTGACACCCGATTTTTTTTCGTCTTTTCCATGTCCTCTGTAAGTTCTCGTGGCAACGAACTCACCGAGCTTATGGCCTACCATGTCCTCTGTCACATATACCGGCACATGTTTTCTTCCGTCATGAACGGCAAAAGTATGTCCGACAAACTGTGGAAAGATCGTAGAACGACGTGACCATGTTTTGATAACAGACTTATCACCGGATGCATTCATAGCATCTACTTTTTTCAACAGACTTTCATCTGCGAATGGTCCTTTTTTTAATGAACGAGCCATAATTTACCTCCTAATATCATAAGTTCCCTTACACGCAACCACGCGTTTCCTAAGAACTTCAAACATCTTTATAATTATAACAAACTGCTGGCAAAAAGCAAGCGGCAACGCTCAGGTTTTTGCTTTTCTATCATTTGTGACACAAGGAATCAGCAGAAACGACTTTTTTTAAACAATATGCACAAAAGCGTTCCTGTTCACAGCTTTTCCCTCGTGACATGTTTTTCTTTTCCTGTGAATGTTACATCACATTCGCGTTTTAAAAATTTACAAGACAAATGTTGCATTTGTCTTGTAAATTTGGGTTCTGCTACCCCGCTGATATTGCATTTATTTTATTGCCCTGCCGTCGCGGCGTCTTACGATCATCTTGTTGGAAGCCTTATGTTTCTTTCTTGTCTTCAGACCAAGTGCAGGTTTACCCCAAGGTGTACATGGGCCCGGACGTCCAACCGGAGCACGGCCCTCACCACCTCCGTGTGGATGGTCATTCGGGTTCATAACGGAACCACGGACAGTCGGGCGCACACCCATGTGGCGCTTACGGCCCGCTTTACCGATGTTTACAAGATTGTGATCTGCATTTCCGATCACACCGATTGTCGCACGGCAGTTTAACGGAACGAGACGCATCTCACCGGAGGGGAGACGAAGCGTCGCATATTTTCCCTCTTTTGCCATCAGCTGTGCGCTCATACCTGCGGAACGAACCATCTGGCCGCCCTTGCCGGCATACAGCTCAATATTGTGCACCTGCGTACCAACCGGGATATTCTCTAACGGCAGACAGTTGCCCACGCGTACCTCCGCCTGCGGACCACTCATAACGGTCATACCGTCCGTAAGCCCCTGCGGTGCAAGGATATACGCTTTTTGGCCGTCCGCGTAGCAGATCAGCGCAATATTCGCCGACCGGTTCGGATCGTACTCGATGCCGACCACCTTTGCCGGGATACCGTCTTTGCTGTTTCTCTTAAAATCAATGATTCTGTATTTTCTTCTGTTTCCGCCGCCCTGATGTCTTACCGTAATCTTGCCCTGGTTGTTACGGCCGGCATTCTTCTTTAAAGAAACGGTCAACGACTTTTCCGGTGTATTTTTGGTGACCTCGGAAAAATCGGAACCAGTCATATTTCTTCTGGAAGGTGTATATGGGTTATAGGTCTTGATTCCCATTTTGTTTCTCCTTTCAAATGTTTATTATCGCACTTTCCTGTGCATATTTGTGATGAAGCAGAGTGTTGTGGATGTTTAAAACCGATTGCCAAGCTTGCTTGAACGGCCGGTTTTTAACAGACACATAAGCGTGCAACGCGACCGAGAAAGCTTTGCTTTCGAGGACACTCTGCGTTTCAGGCGTCATCCTATAAACCGGCAAAAATCTCAATGTCCTTGCTGTCCTCAGTCAGCTGGACAATCGCCTTTTTGGTTCTGGCGGTCTTTCCGACAACCATACCGCGTCTCTTATTTTTGCCTTTGCAGTTCATCGTGTTTACATGGGCAACTTTTACGCCCTCAAACATCTTCTCAACTGCTTCTTTGATCATAGTCTTGTTTGCCTCCGGGTGAACCAAGAACGTATATTTCTTCTCAGCCATGACATTCATGCTTTTCTCTGTCACTACCGGTTTGAGGATCACATCATAATACTGAATGTTTGCCATTATGCATACACCTCCTCGATGGTCTTTACGGCATCCTTAGTCACAACGACCGTATCATACTTTAAGATGTCGTATACATTGATCTCGTTTGTCTGGCTTGTCTTGACAGTCGGAATATTGTTCGCAGAGCGGATCACATTCTCGTCCATATCATTTAATACGACTAACGCCTTGTCAACCTTTAAATTGTTCATAACCTCGACAAACTTTTTGGTTTTAATCTCGTCAAAACTTAATGCGTCCACGACGATAAATTTGTTCTCCGCCACTCTCGAGGTCAGTGCAGACTTTAATGCCGCCCTCTTCTCTTTCCTGTTGAGCTTAAAAGAGTAATCTCTTGGCGTCGGAGCAAATACAACGCCGCCATGCGTCCACTGTGGCGCCCTGGTAGAACCCTGTCTCGCGTGACCGGTTCCCTTCTGTCTCCACGGCTTCCTGCCGCCGCCGCGCACTTCCGAACGCGTCTTTGCTTTCTGCGTTCCCTGACGTTTGTTCGCCAGCTGCTGCAGAACAGCCATATGCACTAAATGCTCATTTATCTTTACACCGAAGACATCATCGTTTAATTCTATCGTCTCGACTTCTTTGCCTTCCATATTTAAAACAGCTACTTTAGCCATTATTCGTTCCTCCTTTCCGAATCAAACACTATTTACCTGCTTTTACCGTTTCTTTGATGGTAACCAGACATTTCTTGGCACCCGGCACGGAGCCTTTGATTAAAAGCAGATTGTTTTCCGCGTCGACTCTCACAACTTCGAGATTCTGTGTCGTAACTTTTACGCTTCCCATATGTCCAGGCATCCCTTTTCCCTTGAACACACGGCTCGGGGAAGAACATGCACCGTTAGAACCCTGATGGCGATGGAACTTGGAACCGTGAGCCATCGGCCCTCTGTGCTGTCCAAATCTCTTGATCGCACCCTGAAATCCTTTTCCCTTTGAAATCGCAGTCGCGTCGATCTTGTCGCCCTCGGCAAAGATGTCCGCCTTGATAACATCGCCGAGCTTGTACTCATCTGCGTTTTCCAGTTTAAACTCTTTCACATAGCGTTTTCCGGATACGCCGGCCTTTTTAAAGTGGCCCATCTCGGCTTTGTTTACGCCATGTCTGTGTTTGATTTCTTTCTTGCCGTTTGCATCTTTGCTGACAATTCTCTCTTTTTTATCGGCATATGCAACCTGCACTGCGCTGTATCCGTCATTGTCCACTGTTTTGATCTGTGTGACAGCACAAGGACCAGCTTCCAATACAGTAACCGGCACTAACACGCCGTCTGCGTTGAAGATTTGAGTCATTCCGACTTTTGTTGCTAAAATCGCTTTCTTCATTCTTTTACCTCCTGTTTTCTCTACAGCGGAACGCTTCATACCCGATTAACCGGGGCAGCGGAACCGTTCATCCTAGAAAGTCCATAGAAGCCTTGCTACTATAATAAAACCCTTTAGGATATTCACGAAATACTGTTCAAAACGAATTACTTATTTTTCATTTTGATGTCGATGTACACACCGGCCGGCATCTCCAAACGGGATAAAGCATCTACCGTCTTCTGTGTCGGTGTCACAATGTCAATCAGTCTCTTATGAGTTCTCTGCTCGAACTGTTCGCGGGAGTCCTTATATTTGTGAGTAGCACGCAAAATGGTAATTACCTCTTTCTTTGTCGGAAGAGGCACCGGTCCGCTCACCTGTGATCCTGCTTTTTTTGCAGTCTCAACTATCTTCCCGGCTGACTGATCCACTAACTGATGATCGTAAGCTTTCAATGTGATTCTCATTACTTGACTTGCCATAAAAAAAGCCGCCTCCTTTTCGCACGATTCTTGCGATAGCATCCTCTGTGGTCTATCGCCTTTGTACGACAAGTGGTGACTGCACACTTCCCCGCGCCATGATCAGTCTTGTCCGGGCATTTTACCCGGCACGCAATCCGCACGGTTGTTTCTACTCTGTAGATGTTATGGTACAGTGACTTGTCGCCAGTTTCCTAACTTGACATTCGCTCCACGGAAAACCTGCCCGCTGGGCAGCAACCTCACGCTTCTACGCTATCAATGTCACAGCACTGGCTATTATAAATGAGTTTTCCATAAAATGCAAGGATTTTTTTAAGATTTATAAAAAATTTTGTCCTCTTGCGCAGAACAGTTTACTTTTTACACTTTTCATTATATAGTATTGATGATAGAAAACAGAAGAAAGGCATGGTCGTATCACTATGGACATTATTATCGTAGGCTGTGGAAAAGTAGGCTATACTCTCGCCGAGCAGCTTGGCAGCGAGTCTCACAATATTACAGTCATTGATGAAAATGCAGAAAAAGTAGAACGCATTACAGACGAAATGGATGCTATGGGCATCATCGGCAACGGCATCAGCCATCAGGTCCTGCTCGATGCCGGCATCAAGACCGCACACCTGCTCATTGCCGTCACCGGCGACGACGAGAAGAATCTTCTGTGCTGTGTGATCGCCAAAAAAACCGGGCGCTGTCAGACCATCGCCCGCATCCGCAATCCAATCTATATCAGCGAAGTCGATTTCTTAAAGAAGGAATTTGGCCTCGCCATGATCATAAATCCGGAGCTGACGGCCGCTCGCGAGATCGAGCGCATCTTTCAGTTTCCCTCCGCAATCCGTGTGGATTCTTTTGCAAAGGGCCATGTGGAATTGCTTCATTTTCGAGTACTCTCCGGCTCGCCGCTGATTCAGTTAAAGCTATCCAAACTGCCGCAGACGCTGCACACCAACGTGCTGGTCTGCACGGTAATCCGCGGAGACCAGGTCATTATCCCCAACGGTGACTTTGAATTTGAAGAAAACGACGTCGTCTCCATCACCGCCACCAGGCGCAATTCACTTGAATTTTTCAGCAAGATCGGCGTCATGAAAACAAGAGTAAAAAATGCCATCTTAGCCGGCGGAGGCAAAATATCGTATTACCTGGCCAAACGCCTTTTAGACTCCGGCATTAAAGTCACCATCATCGAAGTCAAGCGGGAGCGCTGCGAAGTGTTAAGCGAACTATTGCCGAGCGCCACCATCATCTATGGCGACGCCACCGACCAGACGCTTCTCATGCAGCAAGGTCTTGCCAACGCGCAGGGTTTTGCCGCGCTGACCGGCGTGGACGAAGAGAATATCCTGCTCTCCCTCTACTCCAACGAGGTTTCCAATGCCAGAACAGTGACAAAAATCAACCGTATCAGTTTTAACAACGTCATCGACAAACTAAACCTTGGAAGTATCATATATCCGCGTGTCATTACCTCGGACTATATCGTAAAACATGTGCGTTCCACGAGCTATTCCCAAAACAGCAATGTGGAAACGCTCTATAAACTGGCGGGCGGCAAGGCGGAGGCTCTTGAGTTTACCATCAAATCCGAAGCAGATTTTACCAACATCCCCCTGCAGGATCTGAGTCTTAGAAAAAATACACTGATCTGCTGTATTTACCGCCGCGGGAAGATCATTATCCCCAGCGGTTCCGACCGTATTATGCCGGGTGATTCCGTCGTCGTTGTCCTCTCCGGCTATCGGATCTCCAATATCACAGAGATTTTGGAGACTTAGCAAAGAGTAAAAGATTTTTCCAATCTTTTACTCCCAAGTCTGTGCCTGCGCAGCATCCACAAACTTGAAATGCGCGAAAACAGCGCAGAAATGAGGAAAATTATGAATTATCGGATCGTACTGTATATTCTTGGATATGTGTTAAAATTTGAGAGCATTTTTTTACTGCTGCCGGCACTGGTAGACCTGCTTTTTTACTCTGAAGATGCCGCCGTGCCCTATTTCTTTTGCGCCGCGCTCTGCCTGATCTGCGGCCTGCTGCTGGGCGTCCGCAAACCCAGAAACAAATCGCTTTATGCCCGGGAGGGATTTGCGACCGTGGCGCTTAGCTGGCTTGTCATGAGTATCTTTGGGGCGCTGCCCTTCGTGCTGACAGGGGATATCCCGTCTTATGTCGATGCACTTTTCGAGACCATCTCCGGCTTTACCACCACGGGGGCCAGCATCCTGACAGAAGTAGAACCGCTGACGCACGCCAGCCTGTTCTGGCGCAGCTTTACTCACTGGATTGGCGGTATGGGCGTGTTTGTATTTATCATGGCCATCCTGCCCATGATGGGCGGCTCGAACATGAATCTGATGCGCGCGGAGAGCCCCGGCCCCTCCGTCACCAAGCTTGTGCCGCATGTAAAGGACACCGCAAAAATTTTATACGGCATCTATCTCGCCATGACCGTTTTGGAAGTCATTCTGCTGATCGCCTTTGGTATGCCGGCGTTCGACGCGTTCACCTCCACATTCGGCACGGTGGGCACCGGCGGTTTCGGCATCAAAAATGACAGTTTTGCCAGCTACACGCCCGCTCTGCAAAACATCGTCACGATCTTTATGATCTTAAGCGGCATCAACTACTCCGCCTATTTTTTGCTTCTCTCCAAAAAGTTCCGCGAAGCATTTAAAATAGAAGAAATCCGCTGGTATCTGTTGATTATTTTAGGCTCAGCGGGCATCATCGCCTTTAATATCCGCCACCTTTACCCGACGCTCGAGGAGACCCTGCGCCACTCTTTCTTTCAGGTCGGCTCCATCATCACGACCACAGGATTTGCGACGGCGAACTTTGATCTTTGGCCGGAATTATCCAAATGCATTCTGGTCCTCCTTATGTTCCTGGGCGCCTGCGCCGGCAGCACCGGAGGCGGAATGAAAGTATCCCGTGTCGTACTTTTGTGCAAAACGATCAAAAAGGAACTCTCGCTTTCCATCCATCCGCGGGAGGTGCGCAAAGTGCGCATGGACGGACATGTCATCGGCCACGAAATCCTGCGCTCCACCAACGTATTCCTTGTCATCTATTTTTTGCTGCTTTTATTCTCCACCCTGCTCGTGAGCGTGGACAACTTTAACTTTACGACAAACTTTACGGCGGTAGCCGCAACACTCAACAATATCGGCCCCGGCTTAGACGCGGTCGGGCCAAGCTGTAACTTCTCCATTTTCAGCACATTCTCGAAGTTTGTGCTGATGTTCGACATGCTTGCGGGGCGTCTTGAATTGTTCCCTATTCTGGTAATGCTGATGCCGTCGACCTGGAGAAGAAGATAAGATTGCCATAGCGTTCTATCCCTGTTAAAGAGCTGCTCCGAGGGGACGCTCTGGAATTACCGCCCACCAAAGCGTAGATACGGCGTCCGCCGGGTGGTAGATTCTCATGTGCCGCTTGCTTTTGCCCTGTGGAAAAATGCCAGGGATTCTAGCGCGTGCCTTGGGGGCATCGGTTTTTGCGTCTTTTCAGTGTTTGACACCCGCGTATTGTCTGTTCGTCCGGTAAAGACAGAACTCTGTTGCCGCCGTCTAGTTCCCCTAAATGCCCTGCTTCACAAAGCCGCTATTGACACGCCGTCGGCAAAACTCGCTTCATACACAGTGAGGAACGGACGTGTACCTCGCTTCAAACAATGCCTCGGCGTGTCCGTATTGTTCAGCAGGACATTAAGGGGAACACGAAGCCGACATAAGCAGTTCTGTCTTTATCCGGGCGAAGCTGACAAAAGCGGGCGTCAATACCTTGAAAAGACGTAAATCATAGCTGGATGCCCCAAGGCACGCGCTAATATCCCGGCATTAAGACAATAATGCTTTGCATGTTTTGTCTTGAATTATGGCATCCGATCAATCTGGCTAACAATAAAGTGCAGTGTAAATATAAATTCACAAGGAGGTTTTTTATGTGGATCGCAGATAATTGGAAAGATTATGAAGTGATAGACTGTTCCAGCGGTGAGAAGTTAGAGCGCTGGGGCGATTATATATTGGTGCGCCCGGATCCCCAGGTCATCTGGCACACACCCAAAGAAGCGCAGGGCTGGCGCAAGAAAAACGGCCATTATCACAGAAGCGCCAAGGGCGGCGGCGAGTGGGAGTTTTTCGACCTGCCAGAGCAGTGGTCCATCGCCTACCAGCCACTGGGACTGACTTTCCATCTGAAACCGTTTAGCTTTAAGCACACCGGTCTCTTCCCGGAGCAAGCCGCAAACTGGGACTGGATGTCCCAAAAAATCCGCGGGGCAGGGCGTCCAATCAAAGTTTTAAACTTATTTGCCTACACCGGGGGCGCCACCTTAGCCGCAGCGTCTGCGGGCGCCTCCGTGACGCATGTCGACGCTTCCAAAGGCATGGTGTCCTGGGCCAAAGAAAACGCCGTCTCCTCCGGGTTGGGCGATGCCCCCATCCGCTGGCTGGTAGACGACTGTGTAAAATTTGTCGAGCGGGAAATCCGCCGCGGCAATCATTATGATGCGATAATTATGGACCCTCCCTCCTACGGCAGAGGTCCCAAAGGAGAAATCTGGAAAATCGAGGATGCCATCTTTCCTCTTTTGCAGCTCTGTGCACAGATTCTGACACCGCAGCCGCTGTTTTTCCTTATCAACTCCTACACAACCGGCCTGCAGCCGGCCGTTCTTTGCTATATGCTGCACACAATACTAAGATCATACAACGGCAAAATTACTGCCAATGAAATTGGCCTGCCAGTGTCCGCCAACGGGCTTGTGCTGCCCTGCGGAGCCAGCGGGCGTTTTGAGCTGTAAATGGCACGCGCCTCACAACATCTTCTTTTTTCGCAGAATCACCAGCGCGACGACGCAGATCAAAAACGTCAAGCCGCAGATAATCAAAAACCCATACGGCATATTGGCAAACGGCATCCCCTTTTCATTGACATTCATGCCGTAAATACCAGAGATAACCGTGGGAACCGCCATCACAACCGTAATCGAGGTCAGATATTTCATGACATTATTGAGTTTGTTGTCCAAAACCGAGGACATCAGCTCTCTCGTACCGTTGATAATGTCGCGGTAGATCGTCGTCATCTCGACGGCCTGCTGATTTTCCACGATCACGTCGTCCAAAAGCTCCTTGTCCTCTGGTACTGCTCGAGACGCTTATAGCGGGTCAGACGGTCAAGCACCACACTGTTGGCTCGCAGGGATGTGGCAAAATAGACGAGCGTTGACTCCAATTCGTGCAGCTCGATCAGGTCCGCATCTTCCGTATCATTGCCGATATGCTCCTCAATCTCGGTGCGCTTCTTGTCAATGCTCCGCAGATTCGCCTGATACGTAGCCGCTGTGCGGAACAAGATCTGATAAACAAAACGGAGACGTTTCTTTGTGCTGAACTCTTTGACACGGTTGGCGACAAAATTTTTTAATACCGGCGTGTTCTCCGTGCAGACCGTAACAATCACATCCTGCGTCAGGATAATGCCAAGCGGTATCGTCGTATAAGTTTCTTTATCGTGGCGAATCTCCACGGTCGGGATATCGACGAGAATCAGCGTATATCCGTCCTGCAATTCAATACGCGAGCTCTCTTCCACATCGAGCGCCGCCTGAATGTCCTCAACGTCCACATTCAAATCCTCGGCAATCATCAAACATTCCGCTGCTGTCGGCGCAATCATCTGCACCCAAACGCCATCATCCAATTTTTCTTCATCATGAATACGCTGATCATCCGTTCTGAAATATTTAATCATGGCGCTCGCTTTCCTTTCTCTTGACGCTGTTTGCTGTAATATAAAAATAGCTTACCACATTTTTCACAAAAGTACTATGCAAAATTTGTAAAAAATGTGACAAGCCTATCTTTTTACTCCAGCCCATCCGTCATACGACCGCGATGGCCCCCAGCCCCAATAATGCGCTCAATGCATACAAAATCAATAAATGTATCGGATAAACGGCATAAAAAGCATATTTTAATCGGATACCTCTGGCTCCGTTGTAGAGCGCAATTGGCACGAAAGCAAACACTGCCGCAGGCTCCCACCAGAAAAATGCCAAAACACCGGCGATAATCTGCGCCTGTTTGTTTTTCCGAAAAATGTAAAATACCAGAATACACATGACGCCCCGCGCCGCATAATCGGTGTGCACCGCATGCGCCAAATACATGCCGCCAATGGAAACCACGGCAAGCAAAAACACCCGCAGCGCCGGATTGATCTCAAGATATTCCTCCACCGCATGAAAAAGCACAACCGTAACCAACCCTGCAAACAGCGTGAAAAATACATTTTGATAAGTAAATTCCAGCAGTTTTCCGTGAAAAGCCAGATCGAACGGAACCTCGGAGAGCAGTGCAAACAAACCGAGACGCACCACATATTTCCTGACATCCCGCGTGTGTTCAAATCCCTCTATCAGCAAAAAGCAGAAAATAGGAAACGCTATCCTGCCGACGTTTCGCATCACACGGTATATAAGCAACAGATTTTCTGATTGGATGACACGAAGCAGCCCTTCACTGGCGCCAGCCAGCACGGCGCTGTTGCCGCGGGCAAGCACAAATCGCCACAAAACTGCTGCCGCAATATGGTCTATAATCATCGTAACCACGGCGATAATTTTTAATGTACTTCCGCTTAATCCCTTCGTTTTCATGCCGCCATCACTTCCTTTTTCTAGCCCACAAACTCTGCCACGCATCTATTGTACGCTTCCACTGGATCGTCAGCCTGCGTGATCGGCCTGCCCACGACAATATAATCCGAACCGATCTCCCTTGCCTTCGCCGGAGTGGTAACACGCTTCTGATCTCCCACATCGCCGTCGGCAAAACGGACACCCGGCGTCACGGTGACAAATCCCGCTCCGCAGAAATCGTGTACTTTGCCCGCCTCAAGCGGCGAACACACCACGCCGTCAAGCCCGGCCTCTTTGGCATTGGACGCATAGTGCAGCACCGTCTCGTCGATCGGCCTCTCAATCCAGAGCTCCTCCTGCATCATCTCCTCACTCGTTGAGGTAAGCTGGGTAACGGCAATCAGCAATGGCCTCGTGCCGTCCGCCCTGGTGAGTCCCTCGATCGCAGCCGACATCATCGCCTTGGTTCCCGCAGCATGTACATTGCACATATCCACATCAAGGCCGGCAAGTACCGACATTGATTTTTTAACGGTATTGGGAATGTCATGCAATTTTAAATCCAAAAAGATTTTATGCCCCATGCCCTTGATCGTGCGCACGATATCCGGCCCTTGTGCATAAAACAATTCCATACCAATTTTTACAAACGGTTTCGTTTCTTTGAACTTTTCCAAAAAACGCACTACCTCTTCTTTGTTGTTAAAATCACAAGCAATAATCACGTCTCTGCCCATAGGATTCCTCTCTTTCACCTGATCACAAAAATAGTTATAACTGCCCTGACATCTCATCAGTCACTGTTTTATTTATTTTATACTTGTCCTCGTATCCTGTCAATCACACAACGAGACGGCCGGACATATCCGCCCCATCCCGTTGCTGTTATGTTATAATTTTGCTTTCAGCGCTTCCACATCCATCGCGCCTTTGATATACTTATATTCGCCCGCGCTGTAGGCGGCACATTCGGCATCGGAAACCACTCTGTCGTTGATATAGCTTACGCCGTAACGGCCGATCGAACCTGCCTCATCTTCATCCGGAAATCCATTTTGATTCACATCATCAAAATTCATCGTTTTAATCTCGACAATGGTTTCCAGCATATGATATTGGTTGGCAGACATATAAGTTGTGTAGAGAATTGCGCCTGCGTAGTCGCTGTTGTAGTTTCTGAGGCTGTTTTTGTACGGCACGTATTCATATCCGCTATTCCCCATTGCGCCGTACGCCCACCGGTCCATCAGGGTATAGATTTTGCCGCCACTGTAAGTATACATACTTACATAATAGCCGGCCACGCCGGCGACCAGCTCGGGGATATCGTCCCCGTCAAAATAGATGAGATCATATGTGATATCTTTCGTACCTTCCCATTCACACAGTCTGCTGACCGCCTCATATGCCTCCCGGTAATCGGAAAACTCCCCGTTCTTTTTTCCGCCCGACAAAAGACGGCGAATTTCTGGAATCGTAGGCTGTTCAAGCTGCTCTGACAGATTGACGGACAACTCCTCCTGCACCATAAAAAAGCTTCTGTCTCCTTCGGCCTCGGCAGCGTAACCATAATAAACTGCAACGAATTTTGTGTCGCCGTATGTTTCAATTAAGATCATATCGGTATTGCCGTCGTAATTGACATCATAAAACGTGACCGCGTCGAGACTGCCAAAATCCTGATTTGACAGAGCTTCCGGGACATAGGGCGAAATCTCTGTCAGCACTTCACCGTCCTTTACGATCTGCATAGAGAAATCGTTCTCTTCCCCGGCGGGCGCAAACGGGACAAAACAGACGTTCCCCTCGTATTCGCTGAGTTCCACTTCAAAGGTCTGCGATGCAATACAGTTTTCACCGAATTGTTCGCTCCAGCGCGCATCGCCAGAAGTCACGCCCGCGCCATTCTCATTGTGTCCATCGCTCCTGTCCGCGGTAGCGTTCTTCTCTGTGCCGCCGCTCTTATTCGCGCTGTCGCTCTCTCCTGCGCCGCCTCTATCATTCGCGCTGCCACTATCTCCTGCGCCGCCTCTCTTATTCGAGGCATCATTCTCTCCTGCGCCGCCTCTATCATTCGCGCTGTCACGCTCTCCTGTGCCGCCTCCTCCGTCTGCATCGTTCTCCCCGCCGCTTCCGTCGCCGTTTTCACTGACGGTGTCCTCCTGTGCGGCGCTGCCCTTCACTTCCGCGCCGCTTCCCTGCGCAGGTTCCGTCCCGGGCTTCTCCGCACAGGAGGCAGACAATAAGACGGACAACAATAACAGCAGCAGCGCGCCACTCTTTTCAGGAACCGAAATGCCGCGGCGGGAACGATCGGCCCGCCCTGCTTCGGCAAGTTTCTCTGTTCTCCAAAGTTCCTCTGTACACCAAGGTTTCTCTGTTCGCCAAAAACAAAGTTTATTCCTGATCATATGGTAATGATTAGACAACTTATTCACAGCTCTCAATCTCCCGCAACAGATTTACCATCTCAATCGCCCCCAGCGCACAGTCATAGCCTTTATTTCCGGCTTTCGTGCCGGCGCGCTCGATTGCCTGCTCAATATTTTCCGTCGTGAGCACGCCAAACATCACCGGTATGCCGCTCTCCAGGGAAACTGCCGCAATGCCCTTTGACACCTCATTGCAGACATAGTCATAGTGGCTGGTAGAGCCGCGGATGACCGCCCCCAGACAGATCACGGCGTCGTATTTTCCGCTCTTTGCCATCTTTGCTGCAACCAGCGGTATCTCAAAAGCGCCAGGCACCCAGGCCACACTAATATCCTCCTCGCGCACTTCATGGCGCAGCAGGCCGTCCATCGCACCGCCAAGCAGCTTTGACGTGATAAACTCGTTAAACCGCGCTGCCACAATACCAATTTTGATTTCTTTTACCACCAAATTTCCTTCTAATGTTTTCATTTTTGAATCCTCTCCTTTTCTGTGCAATTGAAAATAATATAATGATGCCACAACGGCAATCTAATTAATACTGTAACATGTGCCCCATGCGCGCCTGTTTTGTCCTTAAATAAAACAGATCGTGCGCCGTCGCATCCATCTGAATTGGCACCCGCTCGGTAATTGCGAGCCCAAACTCCGAGAGCTGGTAAATCTTATCGGGGTTGTTTGTGAGCAGCTGCATACTCTTTACGCCCAACTCCCGCAAAATCTGCGCGCCGATATAATACTCCCGCTCATCTCCTCCAAATCCCAACGCCAGGTTGGCCTCGAGGGTATCCATGCCCTGTTCCTGCAATTCATAGGCGCGCAGCTTATTAATCAGCCCAATGCCGCGCCCCTCCTGACGCATATAGAGCAAAATCCCGCGCCCTTCTTTTTCAATCTGCGTCATGGCCGCGGCAAACTGCTGTCCGCAGTCACAGCGCAGAGACCCGAACGTATCCCCGGTCAGGCACTCGGAATGAACGCGGCAGAGCACTTGTTCCCCGTCGCCGATTTCCCCTTTCACCAGCGCGACATGATGCTCTCCGTTCAACCGGTTGACATAGCCGTATGCCCGAAAATCGCCGTATTTGGTCGGCATACTCACCTCTGTCACCCGGTCCACCAATTTCTCATGGCACTTGCGGTAATTCTGCAAATCACGGATCGTGATAAATTTCATGTCCCAGCGCTTTGCCAGCTCAAACAATTCCGGCGAACGCATCATCGTACCGTCCTCCCGCATGATCTCGCAGCACAAACCGCACTCTTTTAAGCCGGCCAGGCGGCACAAATCGACGGTTGCCTCGGTGTGGCCGCTGCGCTCAAGCACCCCGTTTCGCTTCGCCAAAAGCGGAAACATATGACCCGGCCTGCGAAAATCCTCCGGTTTAACATCGTCGGCCACGCAGGCCCTTGCCGTCACCGAGCGCTCGGCTGCGGAAATCCCCGTAGACGTCGTCACATGATCAATCGACACTGTAAAGGCCGTCTCGTGATTGTCGGTATTCTGCTGTACCATCTGCGGAATTTTCAGTTTTTCTACATACTCCTTTGACATCGGCATACAGATTAATCCTTTCCCGTACATTGCCATAAAGTTAATATTCTCCGTGGTGGCGTGCTGCGCCGCACAGATAAAATCTCCCTCATTTTCACGCTCCGGGTCATCTGTCACCAAAATAATCTTTCCCTTTTTTAATTCCTCCAAAGCCTCTTCTACTGTATTGTACTCCATCCCAAACCATCCTCTCTTCCTTAATATTTCAAAAAACTTGCAAAGCAGATTCATACTTCCCGGCGTATGAACCTGTTTCACGCTGATGCCCTCTTACGCAAGCTTTAGAAGCTAGTGTACTAACATGTTCATTTTCAGCTAAATGACGCAGAATGAATTTTCAGTCTACAAGGCGGCTGAATGAGGCGATGCGGTGGCATCGTCGATTGAAGCCAACGTGGCAGATGGAAATTCAGGCAAGTCATTTGGCGAAATATGAACATGTCAGTACACTAGTGTCTTGAATCGTTGATAATTAGCCAAACTCACTTGTCTATTTGCCCATCTGCCGTGTTAGATTTTCTAGCCGTAGCCACCGCTACGCCGTCGCAAATCCGCCTTGCAGATGAACAAATATCCTGCGCGATTTCACTAAATATCAACGATTCAAGACACTAGTACAACGAATATGAATGAACTGACACCTTGGCTTGTCGATTTTTCATCTGCTTCGTTGTCGTCAATCGACGCAGCCACCGCTGCGCCTCATTCCTCCGCCTTGCATAGGAAAGAATCATTCTACGCCAATGTATTTGAAATTAAGTATTCGTTGTACTAGAACCCGTAACGGGACAGCCACTCTCGCGTGATTGTACCGCTCTCCTGCCGCGCCGCCTCCGGCGCAGAAACCAGCAATTTTTCAACATATTTTCCTATGATGTCCGTCTCCACATTAACGATATCTCCTGGCTTGCGCTCACGCAGAGTCGTCTGGCTGACTGTGTGGGGAATCGCAGAAATTGAAAAATCTGTCTGGCCTACCTTTGCCACTGTCAGACTGATGCCGTCCAGAGTGACAGAACCTTTCTCCACAATATAGCGCATAACCCCAGGCTGCGCGCCGACGGTATACCAGATGGCCGTATCGTCCCGCCTTACACGAAGAATCGAGCCCACCCCGTCCACATGTCCGGCAACCATATGACCTCCGAAACGGCCGTCCGCCGGCATCGCCCGCTCCAGATTGACATGGCTGCCCGGAATGATCTTCGCCAGTGAAGAACGGTTTAGCGTCTCATGCATGACATCCGCCAGAAAACGGCCGCCCTCGAGAGCAGTGACCGTCAGGCAGACACCGTTGACGGCAATACTGTCACCCACTTTTGTCCCCTCCAAAACTTTCGCGGCACAGACCGTCAGAACGGCGGAAGATCGCCCCCGCTCTACGCGCTCCACCGTGCCGACTTCCTCAACAATTCCGGTAAACATTTTGTTCCACCTCGCCCTCTATCAAAAAATCTTCGCCAAGCGGTATGATCTTCGTATGTTTCAGATGAACGCCCTCGTCCGGAACCGGCACTCCCGTTCCCTCAATCGGTGTCTTGGCCGTCTGCCCGCCAAATAATTTGGGCGCGATATATGCCTGCACCTTTTGCACAATGCCGCTCTTAAGAGCCGCCCAATTTAACGTGCCGCCGCCCTCCAGCAAAATGCTGTCGATCTGTTCCCGCCCCAGCTTTTCCATCAGTTGGCACAAATTGACATGGCCGTCCTCCCTGTCCACGGATATCACACGGCATCCGGCGCTCTCATAAGCCAGCCATTTATCCCGCTCCATACAACAGGTCGCAAGAATCGTCGGTATCTGCCCCGCCGACCTGACAATCTGACTACTTGGCGGCGTGCGCAGATTCGTATCGCAGATGATGCGAAGCGGATTTTTCCCGCCGGGAATCCGGCAGGAAAGCATCGGGTCATCGGCCAGTACCGTGCCCACGCCCACCATGATCGCCGTGTAGCGATGGCGTTGCTCCTGCACATGGCCTCTCGCCGCTTCTCCGGTAATCCATTTGGATGCCCCCGTGTAGGCCGCTATCTTTCCATCCAGCGTCATCGCATATTTCATCACCACAAACGGGCGTTTCGTCCGCATATAATGAAAAAACACCTCGTTGAACCGATCGCATTCCTCCTGCAAAACATGTTCCGTGACCTCAATCCCATGCGCCTTAAGAATCTCAATTCCTTTCCCCGCGACCAGCGGATTCGGATCGCCCGAACCGACGACCACACGCCGGATGCCGGCCTCTATAATAGCGTCGACGCACGGCGGCTGCTTGCCATAATGGCAGCACGGTTCTAATGTGACATACATAGTGGCGCCCGCAGGCGATTCTTTGCAGGAGGCAAGCGCATTCCGCTCCGCGTGGGGCTCCCCATATTTCTCGTGCCATCCCTGCCCGATCATGACGCCATCTTTTACGATTACGGCTCCCACCATGGGATTGGGCGCCGTCCATCCTAAGCCGCGGCCGGCAAGGTCAAGCGCGGTCCGCATATATTTTTGATCATCCATAAAAATAACCATGCCTTTCTCTCAACCTGCAAACTTTAGGCCGCAGGCCCAAATTTGCGAATCTAAATCAGAAATCGAGTAGGGGAGATTTCTTCCCTACTCGCCGCGCGGGGTGCATGCTGCAACAGCAGCTATTTTCACTTCGCACCCCTGTACAATCGAGTAGGGGGAGACTTCTTCCCTACTCGCTGCGCGGGGTGCATGCTGCAACAGCAGCTATTTTCACTTCGCACCCCTGCGCATAAAAAACGCCCCAAACTAAATCGTTCCGGGCAAAAGTTCGAGAAATATGAGATATGTCACCAGGAAATCCAAAAATCTTTCCTATATGGCAAAAAACTCCGGAATGTAAAAACATCCCAGAGCTGTCATCCTATCCGCAGAATCGGCTTTGTAATCCTGCGCTTAAGCAATCTTCTCTCATCCAGACTGTACTGTCGGCTTCGGAATTTCACCGAATCATGCTCCGCCAACTAGGTTGACGGCGAGCTCGTGGGCTTTACCACCGGTAGGGAATCACACCCTGCCCTGAAGATATCTTATTCACTTGTAAACAATATTATAATACTGTTTTCGCGATGACGCAAGTGTTTTCGGCGGTTTTGCTTTTCACTCGCTTGTATTAAGCATTTGCCGATTCTAGACTACTATTGAGGAATGATAAAATTAACTACCCCGTAGATTACATGGCAGACAGTAAAAACAGAAAGCGGAACGATTGCGATTATATTTTTTCTGTCAATCGCAAAAAAGAGAAACGCGAAACATGGAAAAATCGTCAGCCCCATTATCACAATCTGATTCACCATGCCGTTATAATATCCAATCCAACATGCGAAATAGAGAAAACAGCAAATGATCACGGCGATCCATAAAGGATGAAGGCGCGATTTACGATTTTTCTCCCGCACAAAAATACAAAGCGCAATGACCATCCATACCTGACAAACGGAAGCTATGATGTCAGTTGTCTCTGTGACGGACTTTACTCTCAGCACATCGTTTGGTGCAGGAACTGCAAACCAAATAAAATTAGGTATCATAATTATCAAGAATAATAACAATCCCCATATGTCAAAACTCAATTTATATTTTTTTGCAAACACCAGAACCTCCTTCTGTTTTAGGCAGCCAATCCACTGCCGCTGTCAAAAACTACTTACATGATACGTTTACCGCCGCCTTAAGTCAAGTTCCCTTCCTTGCTTTTGGGTTCGTTTATCAAATGTTTTTACTTGACATACAAGTAACTTGTTACTATAATACATGTGTAACAAGTTACTTGTATGGAGCGAAAGCCCCCGTCCCATAGGAGCGCAGACAATGTCACTGGATGATCTCATCGCTAGATTTTCGGACACCACAGAAAATCAGAGCAAAGCTATTTTCAGCACCATATTTATTGCCGGCAACAAATTACAGACACTTTTTGATCAGCGCATTCCGCAAGTTTCTTTAAAACAGTTTATGCTGCTGTCGATCGTCAGACAGACAAAAGAGCCGCTGACATTTACCCAGTTAGGAAACCTGCTTGGCTGTTCGAGACAGAACATCAAGAAGCTGGCCAATGTTTTGGCAAAAAAAGGTTTTATTGACATTCGGCCAAGTCCCCGCGACACAAGAGCGCTTTGCATTTGTCCAACCGAAAAAGCCGACCGTTACTTTCAGAACGATTTTGCAGCCTACCAGGCAGAGCTTAAATATCTGTTTGAAGTTTACACGGAGGAAGAAATTAAAATGCTGTTTGTTCTCCTGTCAAAACTGTATGCAGGAATTGACCATATGGAACAGAAAATTACCGCATCTTCAGAAACTACGAATACCGATATCTATGATTCCAATAAGAGGAGACCCTAATATATGAATACCATCGTAATCTATCAATCGCAGACAGGTTTTACCAAACGATATGCCCAGTGGATTGCCAAGGCGGCAGCGGCCGATTGTTATGCATTATCCGAAGTCAAAAAGAAAAATCTCGCTGCCTATGACGCCATTATTTTTGGCGGTTGGGCGTGCGCAGGCGGCATCAGTAAACTAAACTGGTTCAAGAATAATATCGACAAATGGAACGGCAAAAAGCTGATCGCATTTTGTGTCGGGGCAAGCCCGATTGAAAATCCCGAAGTCGAGCCGGCGCTGAGACAAAATTTCAACGATTCGGAGTGGGAAAAAGTCCATGTGTTTTACTGTCCGGGCGGATTGAACTACGAGAAAATGTCCGCTCCCTCTAAACTCATGATGAAAATGTTTCTAAAAACGCTGAAGGCAAAAAAAGAAAAGACCCCGGCTGAGGAAGAAATGATTCAGATGATCTCTGCCTCCTATGACATTTCCGACCAAAAATATATAAAACCCATCTTGCATTGCCTGGGCATTTCCCTGCCTGACACGCCCCAATGATTGATCAGCGATATTGAAAACTTGGCGCCATTTGTCAGAAACGCGCACCCTTTTATTTAACCATAAAGACTTTTGACTTCAACTGCCTATCGTTTCATACCGACGCACCGCCTGAGGATTGCGCAGCACCACAACTTTAGCGGCATAATCGTTACATATTTTTTGAAATTGTTCTCTGTGCGCTTTATCGCGTCCGCGATGCAATACCCACCAGAGAAATTCTCCGCTGATTCGCTCCTCGCAGCCCGACGTCATAGACTCTCTGCTTTTTCCGCGATATTGAAAGTAACGCCGGAAAACCCGGAAGAGACAAATCCTCCTTGGAAAATCCAAAAATATAATCCTCGTCGCCTCCTCCATGCGCCGCTCAAAACAGGCGGATTGATATGTCCCGTCAATCACCCAGCTCTTATGGGTATCCAAAAATTGCGTGATTATCCGGTTCCGCTCCTTTCTGTCGCGCTCTACCCAGCCGGACAGCCAGTGCACACAGTCCAAATGCAGCACCTCGCATTGCAACCGTTCCCCCAGCCTTTTCGCCAGCGTAGACTTCCCGCTTCCGCTATAACCTACGATTACAATTCTATGTTCGATCGCAAACCACCCCCTTTTTAACAAAGACGCGCTTCTTTGTTGTCACATCTTAACGCACGTCAGTTATGTACCATGATTATCATACCAAACGTTTCGGGCCAATACCAGTTTTATCACATTTTGTTTGAACATTAAAAAGTAACGCGACAGATTCCTTTGTCAAATTAAGGCAAGATACTCATTGACCTGATCTATGATTCTGAAGTATAATAGTTACATTAGTGGCACGTCAATAATAAGAAAGAGAGGAACCACATTATGAGGCAGTTTTTTGGAATGAGTCAGAGCGGGGATCTGAAAGAAGCTGTTCGAGGGTTAAGCAACCCCCAAGTGATTCTGCTGATATCAAACAACGAACAATTTGAGTTTCATGTAAAAGAACTCGAAAAGCTTTTTCCTCAGGTGCCCAGTATCGGCTGCATCGGAATGAGCTACGACACGAGGATTGTCGAAAAGGGTGTCGGCATAATTGCCTTTTTGGATGGAGTCAGCGCGACAGCCAACGTGCTCGAACAGGTATCCACGATGCCAGTCAAATACATAAAACGTTTGGAGCAGGATGTATATAAAGTAAACGCATCCCAGGAAAACACCGTCTGTATCGATTTTTGTTCGGGAAACGACGCCTGCGTATTGACAACCATCTACAGCGTACTGAAACATCACCGAATCCCGCTGGTAGGCGGTACCGGCGATGCCGGCAAAATTTCCGCCAACGGCCGCGTTTATCAGGATGCCGTCGCCTACGCCCTGATTAAAAATAACAATGGCCGGGTTAAGGCTTACAAGGAAAACATCTACCACAAGATGGGCAATTACTCTTTTATCGCTTCCCGCACGGACAAGGCCAACTATATGCTCGGCGAATTAAACGGCCGTCCGGCAAAGCAGGTCTATCAGGATATCCTTCATGTATCCGAACATGAAATCTCGACGCAGACATTCAAAAATCCGTTCGGCAAAGTCAACGGCAATGACACCTGCATCATATCCATCAAGGAGGTAAACGGCAACGCGCTCACCTGTTTCCGTCAGGTAAATGATTCCGATGTGCTCATCATGCTGGAATTGGGCGACTATAAAGCTACTGTCAGAAACACGATACAGACAATCCAACGGGATTTCTCAAGAGTTTCCGCCGTATTCTCCGTCAACTGTCTGTTCCGCTACTTATTGTTCAGCGACAACAATTACATGCAGCAATATTTGCAGGAAATGTCAGCGTTGGGAAATCATGTAGGTTTTGTGGGATACGGAGAACATTACAATAACCAATTTGTCAACCAGTCTATGACATGTGTTGTTTTTGAATAGGGGGAATCAGACATCATGTTTATGAATAAAAAATCTCGTCAGAAAGACAAAGATCTATATCCGGTGCTGCATGTGACAAACAGCCTCAAAGAGTATCACAAAGAGCTTGTGCAAAACGAGGTTGCTTCGCTGCAGGAGCTGAGCAAAGTGAGCAGTTCCTTTGGGAGTGTGATGAGCGGGGCAGATCATTTTCAGGAAACCTTACAGGACTTTGATCAGACTTTTTCCAATATCCATCAGGTATCCGATCAGTTTGCAACTGTAAAGCAAAAAATCTCACAGTCTGTCGAGCAGGCACAGGATGAGGTGGAGGAACTCAAAAACAGCTCCTTACAGGTGGAATCACATTTCAATGATATGGAAAGCACGTTTGATGATTTCCAGACCGCAGTAAAAAAGATTAAATCCTGCATGGACAAAATTGTCGCCATCGCCAATCAGACAAATATTCTCGCGCTCAACGCCTCTATTGAGGCCGCCAAAGCCGGTGAGTGGGGACGGGGGTTTGCCGTGGTGGCTGAAGAAGTAAAGATTCTGGCAGATGAAATCAAGGTGTTGATCGGGGAAGTTGATTCCGGGATTGTCGAGGTAGAACAGGGAACGGACAAGCTCAGCGAAAGCATCGACACTTCCCGCCAGGCCCTAGAACAAAGTCTCCACAAAGTAGATGAAACTTACGAGATGTTTGATAATATCACACAGGCTGCCGAAAATGCCACATCCGTGCAGAATGAAATCAACAACGTCATCGACGAATCCAAGAATTCGCTTCAGTCCTTGTGCCAGTATTTTGACAAGATAAAAGAGCAGAATATGGAAGTGGTGCAGCACATTAACCACGCGCGAAGCCTCGGAACCACAAAGAGCAGTATGTTTGAGGACGTAGACAACATGCTGTCACAGATTGCCCCCATCATCGAGGACTACACAAACTAAGGCGTCCCCGCCGCGCAAACACGCTGAAAGGAACACTGCCATGATTTATAAAGCTACCGACGGACAGCTTGCCGCCCCGCTGTTCGCAGACTGGGCGGAAACATTGATCTGGTCCTGCGTCCAGGGTGTGATGGGCAGTATTTACACAAACGCCCCCGTCCATCCGACGGCGGCGATGGCCGTGCTCGGCGATTTTACGTTCTTTGCAGGCGAGGCCGATCGCGCATTGATCTCCCACAAGCCCGACTGCTGCACGACCGATTTTATGATTATGATTCCTCAAAATCAGGCGTGGCTGCATCTGATTACCGATTATTACGGCCAAAGAGCCAATCTTGTCTCACGCTATGCGACCAAAAAAGAAACCTCTGTTTTTGACACTGCAAAACTACAAGAAGCAGTATCGTCTCTTTCGAGCGAATACGAGATTAGAACAATCGATGAACGACTTTATCATATGTGTCAGTCCAGTCCATGGAGCGCCGATCTGGTATCGCAGTTTAGGGACTACGAACACTATCGCAGTATGGGCCTCGGCGCTGTCATCTGCCATCAAAACAGCATCGTATCCGGCGCCTCCTCCTATGCCAGATACCGGGATGGTATCGAGATTGAGATTGACACGAGAAAAGACTGCCGCCGCAGAGGTTTGGCCTATGTCTGCGGTGCCAGTCTGATCTTAGAATGTCTAAGGCGCGGCCTCTACCCCAGTTGGGACGCACAAAATAGAGCATCTCTTGACCTAGCGCAAAAATTGGGCTACCATTACAGCCACACATACACAGCGGTTGAGATACAGGGGTACTAACATAACCGGCAGGAAGCTTTCGCCTCCAGGCGCCTGTCATAAACCGCCCGTCACAGACAATATTTAAACGGTAATCTCGATCAGATTCCCCTCCACTGTGACCACACAGCTTTCATAATATCCGTCGCCGGTTGTGCGCGGCCCGCTTACGACAGAATATCCGTCCCGCTCCAGCCGCGCGGTCAACGCATCCACCCGCTCCCTGCTCTCCACCTGAAACGCGATATGTATATACCCCGTTCTCTGCGGTGTTTTTTCACCGTCATCCATAAACGGCCGATTCATAATCTCCAGTCTCGCACCGTCATCAAATGACAAAAAATACGACCGAAAACCGTTCTCCCTGTTATGATACATTTCATTTGACACAGCTCCCAGATAAGTCTCGAAAAACCGTTTTGTGCCCTCTAAATCATTCACATACATAGCAACATGTTCTATCCGCATCTTATTACCTTCCTTCCACGCTTCTTTTTGCGTATTTATTCCAAATCTTATTACCTTCCTTCCACGCTTCTTTTTGTGTATTTATTCCAACATAATCTCTTTCAACGGGAGCTTTTCCATTTTTCTGGTGTAGAAGAGCATAATCATCTCGTAGAGCGCCAAAAATGCCACCATTGTGACAGCCATAACCGACCAGTCAAATTGATAGTCGGGAACGCTCTCCACATCTGCAAACACAATTTCCACCGCAATTTTGAGCAGCACATACTGATAAACCGTTCCGGCCCCAAAACCGAGATAGGCATAGAGTCTGTAACCGCCAAGCACTGCCCTTGCACAATCTCTTGCCGAATATCCAAATACTTTCATCATGATAACCGTCTTACCGTTCGCTTTGATAACGGACGTCGTCGCGATAAACAGGGTCACACAGGCCAAAACAATCCCAATCGCCATAATCATGACAGACATCATCGGGCTTGCCAGCTCATTCATACTGCACGACATCTGCGTCATGGCCGCAAAACAAAATACTGCAAACGCAATAAAAAATATCAGTGATCTTCGCTGCCTGACATTGCTCTTTCTCAATTCTCGCAAAAAAGACTGCTCGGTCTCCTTTTTGGCGCGCACCACTTTCGACGTCACGGTTCCTCTCATCAGCGCAAGCGCGGGGATTTTTAATTGATAACAGCTGTAACAGACCGCGAGCAGCACAAAAAATATCGTCGGCAGTCCCACAATCGCCGCACATAAAAGCGGATGAAATGCAACGTCAAAATCCGGCAGATATCCTTCTTTATTTTGTACTTCATAAAACGTTGGCATCAGCAAATGCGCACAGACATATCCAACGGCAGTTCCCAGGCACACCGGCATCCCGAACGCCCCAAATCCTTTGGCAATCGCGCCTCTTTTATAGCCAAGCGCCTTTAAAATCCCTAATTGTTTTTGATGCGTATCCACATAATGTCCGATATAAAAACATAGCAATACCACAGTCGTGAGCAGCAGACAGCCGCCGGAGACGCCGCTTACCACCTTGGACGTATCGCACTGCGCCTCATAAAAAATCCTCGCAGGCCCCATTGTCACCATGTCCTCCGCTGCCGTCAGATCAAGATAATAATTTAAAAACAGCGCACATACAAACACCGCGCAAAAACTTACCACCCAGATGCCTGCCATCTTGAAGATATCTTTGCAACCAATGATCATAAAATCCCCTCCTACCATGCGATCTCGTATGCGGTCTTTGGTTTGTCATTATGGTATTCCTCTACAATCTTCCCGCTGTTCATGCGGATAACCGTATGCGCCATCTCCGCAATGTTCTGGTTATGTGTCACCATTACCATTGTAAACCCCATCTGCCGTTTTAACTTCATGATATAGTCGAGCACTTGTCTCCCCGTCTGCTCGTCAAGCGCTCCGGTTGGTTCATCCATATAAAGCACTTTAGGCATTTTGGCGAGCGCTCTCGCCACGGCGACGCGCTGCTGCTCCCCACCGCTTAGCTCATGCGGATATTTCTTACGTTTGTCCGCAAGTCCAACCGCTTCAATCATTTTGCGGTACTCTCTGTTTCCTGCCAGATCGGCGCCCATTTTTACATTTTTATCGACATTTAAATTAGGCAAAAGAAAATACTGTTGAAAAATGTAACCGATGTATTCTTTTCTAAACGCCGTCAATTCCCTGTCCGACATGGAAGAAATGTTTCTCGCACCATAGTAAACCTCGCCGTCGTCCACAGGTTCAAGGCCCGAAATGACATGGAGAAGCGTCGATTTTCCCGAGCCGGAAGCCCCCAGAATCACCACAAAGTCCTGCTCATCAATCTCCAGGGAAACCCCTTTTAATACCTGCGTTTTGCTTTCCCCGCTTCCGTATGCTTTGTACACATGTTCCATCTTAATCATGATTACCCTCATTTCTGTATTGCGAACCATGTTCCCAATAGCTTTAATATGTCTGCGCCAATTTCATTCATAGGTTATTTTGTATCGACTGAAAAAGTATTCCTATGTGTTGCACATTTATTCTATCGCAAACCTCTTAAACTTTTTCTGACTCAAAAGGTGAATGCGGCTATTCATCGTGAATTGGCGCCACAGTCTCTGCTTTTTTGTGAATGGAGCAAATGCCAGAGGTACTTAGCGCGTGCCTTGGGATTTTAGGACCACCAATGTTTCCACTCATGAGCAAACTTCTAAAGATCTCCGTCAGTCTTTCTGTAATCTGCTGCATCGTGTATCGGCATAACCCTGTCGCGCACATGGCTGCGATTCCATGCGAATAGGTCCACAGATGCTGGTAGATCATGTCTGCCTGGTCCCTGCTCAGCCCGTAGGGGACTTGCACAGATTCCAATATTCTTTCATAGCTCTCATCAATAAACGGCAGTATCTGATCAACCCTCTTCTCCCCTGTGTTGGGATTCATAAACAGCAGGCAGAATAACTTGGGTTCCTCCAGCGCAAATCTGATATACGCAATTCCCACACCCTGAAACGCCAGTTCTTGCTGTAGTCCCCGATCGACATATTGTCGGTACAAATCCCTAGCACATCTCATCACTTCCGCCTTTATCTGCTCCATATTCTCAAAAACTGTGAAGATCGGTCTGGCAGAACTTCCCAAGCGGCTGCCCAGTTCCCGCGCAGTAATCTTTTCAAACCCATCCTCCCTTGTAATCGCAAGGGCGGTCTGTATGATTTCATCTCTTGTAAATTTTGCTTTTGGCGGCATAATCCCTCCTATTTAAAACATTTGTTTTAAATCGCTTGTTTTATTTTATCACTCGTTTTATGCCCTGTCAAGCAAAAGCAGATCGCGAACGGACAAACGGATGCGTCTGAAGTCGCAGTTTCCTATAAAAAAGTAAAAAAACTGCTGCCACACAGTATGGTATACTGGATGGCAGCAGGCATAAGATTGCTGTCGCGTGCTCGGACTTTTATTTGATTTTTACTTTTTTTGCGCTGCAGGCACTGACATAATTGGTTTTCTTGTACGTCTTATAAGCCTCGACGGTAAAATAATACGTTCCACCGGATTTTAACTTTGTTTTCGTATAGCTGGTTTTCTTTGTACTTTTTAATTTTTTCCAGGCACCTTTGGCTTTCGTCTTATAATACACGGTATAGCCTGTTGCGCCTTTTACTTTCGTCCACTTAATGACTGCCTTTTTCTTTCCCGGTGTGACCTTAAAATTAACAGCGTTTGGCGCCGTGGATGTGTATAATGAGGCATAGGAGGCGCTGCTGGCTGTTGTCCCATCCGCAAGCTCCATAAACGCCTTGACTGCAAACCGATAATTATTGGCCGGCGTCAGCTTGGTTATCGTATAGGCAGGCGTATTGGATTTAATCGTCGCTTTCTCAACCCATGTTTTCTTCGCGCTGTTATACTGATAAACAAGATAACCGTCTGCCCCGGAAACCTTTTTCCATGTCAGCTTGACATTCTTTGCGGCACAGACAGCCTTGAGTCCGGTAACATTGGGCACATTCTTCGCAGGACTTTCAGTGGAAGGTGTCTGCGTACTCTCGGAAGACGCTTCCGACGAACTCTCGGGAGGTGCTTCCGATGAACTCTCAGAGGACGGTTCTGTGGGCGTTTCTGTATTTTGATCATTGGCGTTAATTTGATCAATTTCCGCGCCAAGCTCTTCCGCCGTCTTGGGTCCTAATGTAATACTTCTGATGCGATTGTTTTTATCAATCAGCACGATATAAGGAAATGTCCCGCCCGTCAAGTTATTGAGACTAAGGTAAGACATCGAAATATTGTAATTGAGCGCAGACTCATCATGACAGAACAAGATCCCCTTACCCGCATAATTTTGCGCAAATTCTTTCGTGTCATTCAGCGAAGCTCCATACACGTCAGCAAAAATAATACGGACATCGGAGCGGCCGGGCAAATTGCTGCCGCAAATACTCTGCAAAGTTCCCTTTGTGTAGCCGCAGGTCGTGTAGCCAAACAGTAATACAGTCGTCTGATTTGGTGTGGCTTTTGTGGAAACGACCGTCCCGTCAATTGATTGCAGGCCGTATACCAGATTTGCAATGCCGGGACCGGTCTCCGTAGACGGCGGATTACTTCCTTCGTCGTCGATCGCCTCAAACTTCTTGATTTCATTCAATACATCGTCGGCTGTCTTGGTTCCCGTCAACAGATTCTGTACCTTATTGTTTTTATCGATCAAAACAATCATAGGATATTTGGTGCCAGTCAATCCATATAACCCCGCATAACCGATCATAGCAGTAATATTTTGATCATCCTCCGCATAGCAAAACGTCAAATCCGGGCATTGATATCCCTGCTCATACGTCAGAACTTCCTCCTGCGAGTGAAACTTGGTCTCCGCAAAGATAACCCGAATATCGGGACGCTTAATCCATTCGCACGCGGTGATACTCTCCAGCGTTGTTCTTGTATAGCTGCACTTGGTATGGCCAAATATCAATACCGTAGTCTTGTTCGGATCGGCCTTGGTGGAAACGGCGGTGCCGTCCGTGGCCGTCAGCGTGTAAGCAGGGTTATTCAACGCGGCCCGCAGTTGTGCTGCCGTTTCGTCCGGCCAAAATCCTAGAATAGCGGCCAGCAGCGCCAGTGTGAGCAGCGCCAGTGTACGCGGCTTACTAATTTTGTGCAAAAATCTTTTTGTCATAATAAATCCTCCTTTAGCCTAAATCTGCCCCAGAACTCTTTCAACGTTCGATTTTATTGCATACAGCAAGATTATTCCTTATTATAGCACAATATACATTATTTGTCATTGGGCGATTTTGTATTTATTATTCGTTGCCACGATCTTTAACTTTTGAGGCATGCTCTCGGGAATGATTCAGCTTGCCGCACATAAAGAAGAATACATAAAAACTTACATGGGATTGTCTAAAGCAGATTTTTTGGCGTATGGCTTTCGCATGTTATATCATTGGATTGCCAAGAGTAAGGACTGACTGAACCAAATTTGGCAGGTCAGTCAGAGCTCATTTCAATAAAGTCACAGAAAAAATAGAGGCAGAAACATGAAACGACCACATACAAAAATTACCGCGTTTATTGTTATCATCATTTTTATGGCAGCTTTGATTTTTACGGCGCTTTATCTTAAAAGCGTAGCCGATTACAAACGGGCAGTTAGGGAAACGTCTTTTGTCGCTGTTGAGCTTTCCCTTGTTCCCGATGGAGTTTATACGGGAGAATATGATGTCAATAAGGGAGACTAAAATAGCTTGATTTGATGATATTGCGATAACCCTGTTTAACTGTTTAAATAATTTCAATGGTATGCTTAAAAAGCTGCCGAATGGCACTTGTTTCCTGCAATGGCTGTTCCATCTCAGCAAAAATCACTATAATAAGTATCAAAAGACGTATCCATTCTTATAGTTCCTTTGCCATACACAGGGATTGCGGCATTTCCACATATGGCCCATAATTGGGAATCACAATAAATCCCAGTTTTTTATATACCGCGCAGGATTCTGCCAACAGTTCCCCCGTTTCCAATATCATTCTTTTATATCCCAACTCCAAGGCCCACTCTATGAGCATAGAAACAAG
>CAJTYI010000008.1:0-47551 GCA_910584215.1 uncultured Roseburia sp.
GGGTGCGAAGTGAAAATAGCTGCTGTTGCAGCACGCACCCCGCGCAGCGAGTAGGGAAGAAATCTCCCCTACTCGATCGTGGACCCGTATGGAGAACGAATAGGCCGCAAAATGATGCCTTTTAAGCGGTTTAGCCAATCCATAAAATTTGGCAGAAGATGATAAAAAAGCATTTATTTCTCGGGTAAAATAGTGTAGAATAAACTTATAATTTTATATGGAACTGATAATGAGGACTGCATAGGAAAAAGGGGAGTGTGAACAGAAATGCCACACTTGTATTTTGTGTCTGCGCGCTGCTTGACACAGATGTTTCTATGCGCAAGAGCGGCGCAGAAATGGAGAATAATGATATGGCAGGATTAGAATTTGACAAGGCACAAGTGGAAGAGATCGTTGACAAAATTGTGGAGCGTACCATGCGCATGGATATGACATGGGACTGGCCGTGTGGGGTAGCTTATTATGGGATTAGCCGTGCCTATGAAGTGACAAAAAATGAAAAATACTTAAATCTGCTCAAAGAGAGAGTGGATAAATATATTGAGATCGGCCTGCCGCAGGTATGGACGGTAAATACCTGTGCGATGGGTCATTGCCTGTTGACAATTTATGATGCGACGAACGATCAGAAATACTGGGATATTATCATGAGCAAGATCAATTATCTGAGAAAGGAAGCGCTTCGCTTCGGTGATTCCGTGTTGCAGCACACGGTATCCGCGAACAATGATTTCCCCGAGCAGTGCTGGGCAGACACTTTGTTCATGGCGGCATTTTTCTTGCTGCGCGTGGGTGTGAAGCTTAAGGACGAGGAGATCATCGAGGATGCATTGAATCAGTATTATTGGCATATTCAGTATTTGCAGAATGAAAATACCGGTCTTTGGTATCACGGTTATGACAATATTGCCGGTGACCATATGTCAGGCTTCTACTGGGGCAGAGCGAACTGCTGGGGTGCGTACACCATGTCTCAGGTCGGCATTATTCTGCCGGAGAGTTATCTGTATCCCAAGTTCCTTGAAATTGTCGGCTCGATCAATGAGCAGTTGGCAGCGTTGAAAGGATTGCAGACAGAGAACGGACTGTGGAGAACGATATTGGATGATCCGGAATCTTACGAGGAAGTATCCGCTTCCGCAGGTATTGCGGCAGCTATGATTACAAAAGGCAATCCGCTGCATATCGAGTATATCAATAAGGCGATCAAAGGCATTCTCGCCAATGTGACCGAGGATGGACGCGTGATGAACGTATCCGGCGGCACGGCGGTTATGAAAGACAGAGACGGATATCGCAATATTTCCAAAAAATGGATTCAGGGCTGGGGCCAGGGTATGGCGCTCGCGTTTTTTGCAGGCGTATTGAATTACGACAACTCCAGAAATGATGGTGCACTGTAATCGAAACAATTCCATACCGGAGAGCGTGTGCACCGGTGAGAGATTCGTGACAAGGAGAAGGCATGAGCGTGATGAAATATCAATTTAATCGTCCTGCAGAGGACAATTATGTCGACGCAGCTAATCTGTATCAGATTGCAGACGATGTCTGGTGCGGTTTTTTGACTGAGGAGAATCGTACACAGGCAAAGCGGCTGCAGATACCGGAGCTTAACAGTGGAATGGATGCGGTATACTGGCTGCGCGGCCAGGCGGTTTCCAAGCTGGTATCGGATGACAAAGGCTGTTTCGCCGCCTGGGACGGTGAAGGTGAGATACCGGTTACTTTTGTGACCGATGTTGCCGCAGAGGGCAATTATCAGGTAAAAGTGACGGTGACGGCAGAGCAGGCCATCGACGATGCGATGATATATTTAGGCCGCAGGCGTTTGGCATGGCGCGGCAGTCTCGCGGCGGGAGAGTGTTTTGAGGGAACATTTCTTGCCAATATCTGTCCGATCATTCCCAGGACGTACAGCGACGCCATGGAGGATTTGACGTTGGACGTTACCGTGATTGGTCGGGGGCTTCATTTGACGGCTGTGGAGGCGGAGCCGTGGCAGGGTCCGACGCTGTACATAGCGGGAGATTCCACGGTGACTGATCAGAGCGCGGATTATCCCTATCTCCCAGGCAGCAGTTATTGCGGATGGGGGCAGATGATTTCTGCCTATCTGGGGATGCAGATGGCAGTGTCCAACCACTCTCACTCGGGTCTCACTACAGAGAGTTTCCGCAGTGAGGGACATTATGATATCTTAATCGACCGGATCAAAGATGGAGACATCTGTCTGTTTCAATTCGGTCATAATGATCAAAAATTAATGCATTTGATGGCGGACGGCGGCTACCGGGATAATCTGGTGCGCTATATCAGAGAGATCAAGGAGAAGGGAGCCAAGCCGGTGCTTGTGACACCGCTGGCGCGCAATAGCTGGAAGGGCAACGACGGTTCTTATAACGATTTGCTGGAGCCGTTCGATGGCGCGTGTACCCGTTTAGCCAAAGAAACCGGGATACCGGTGCTGCATCTGCATCAAAAGAGTATGGATTTTGTGACCGCACAGGGCAGGGAGGCGGCAAAGCGCTTTTTCTTTCCGTCCGACTATACGCACAGCAACGATTACGGTGCTTACCTGTTTGCGGGATATGTGTATGAGGAGATGGCGGCCAACGGTCTGGTGGACGGCAAGACGCCGTCTGCGTGGATGCCGCCGGCAGAGCTTCCTGCGCTGACTATCCCGGAGGAGTATGCCAATATGGAGAATCCGGACGCAGAGCATTTATTTGAAAATTTGGAACGACCGCAGGACAATGCGACGCGCACCGATGCGCTTGAGCTTGTGATTACCGCCATGCATTTCTTCCCCACCAATGTGTACAACGATATGTTTGAGGATGTGATCGGCCATGAATTGTATGCCGGAACGGTGGAATGTGCCTACCAGAATGGTCTGATTCCGGATGAGATGGTCGAAGACGGCAAGCTTCACCCGGATTGGCCGGTGACAGGGGAAGAATTTATTAAGATTTTGCGAAACGGTTACCAGAGCAGAAAGAGTGATGCCGTGGACGTGGCGGCAATTACACCGGAGGACTTTGACGAAAAAGCGCCGATTGCGCGTGGCGTGGCGGCAGAGATTTGTAAAAAATTACATATTTAAAGGAGAGTAGAATGTCAGAATTTGATAAGGGAGGATTTACCCTGCCGGGTGAGTCTGGATATGAAGATTTAACATTAAAGATGGCGGAAAAATGGGGCGCGGATGTTATCCGCGACAGCGACGGAACTGTTTTGTCGGATGAGATTGTAAATGCCGGATACGGTATTTATTCCACAATCTGTATTATTCGCGACCACAACGAGTGGGCTAGGGCGCATATGGATAAGCTGCAGCAGAGTTTTCTGATGACGGAGCCGCAGATCGCGGCGGAGGGCGCTCTTACTATACACTTGATGGACGGATTTTTTGAGGAACAATTTGTTGTCAATGACAGTGATGCTTCTCTCAAATACTGGGAGGTGTACGACCGCACGACGGAGGAGAAAGTAGATGCTTCCTGCTGGAGTTATGACAAGACGGGCGGCAATGTGGTGATTTCTGGTGCAACGCCGTTTCACACATACACAGTCAGCTTCCTTGCATATCGCATCTGGGAAGAAATCTCCATGTACAATCATGTCACCAACAACTGGGACAAGGAACATCTGATGCCGATCGACCCAAGGACGCAGGAAGCCAAGGACTATATGTATCAGTGGATGGAGAACTGGTGTGAGACGCATCCTACTACGACAGTCGTGCGTTTTACCTCCATGTTTTATAATTTTGTATGGATTTGGGGCAGTGACGAGAGGAACAGGAGTCTGTTCTCCGACTGGGGATCGTATGATTTTACCGTGAGCCCCGAGGCACTGGATGATTTTGAGAAAGAATATGGCTACGCACTCTGTGCGGAGGATTTTATCAATCAGGGTAAACTGCATGTGACCCATATGCCTGCCGGCAAGAAGCAGCGCGATTATATGGAGTTTACGAACCGCTTTGTGGTAGAGTTCGGCAAGCAGTTGGTAGAGTTGGTACATAAATATGGAAAGAAAGCGTATGTGTTCTACGACGACAGCTGGGTGGGCGTGGAGCCTTACAGTGAGCATTTTGAAGAGTTTGGTTTTGACGGATTAATCAAATGTGTGTTCTCGGGGTACGAGGCAAGGCTCTGTGCCGGCGCCAAGGTGGAGACGCACGAGCTGCGCTTACATCCGTATCTGTTCCCGGTTGGTCTTGGCGGGGCGCCTACCTTTACCGAGGGCGGCAATCCCACGCTTGAGGCGAAGAAATATTGGAACAGTATCCGGCGCGCGCTGCTGCGCCAGCCGGTGGACCGTATCGGTCTTGGAGGCTATCTGCATCTGGTTGAGCCGTATCCTGATTTCTGTGATTATATTGAGACTGTCGGAAAAGAGTTCCGCAGAATTAAGTCCATGCACGGAGACGGCGGTGTGTATACGCTGCCCTGCAAGGTAGCCGTACTGCACAGCTGGGGCAGTCTGCGCTCCTGGACCCTGTCGGGCCATTTTCATGAGACTTATATGCACGACCTGATTCATGTCAATGAGGCGCTCTCGGGACTTCCGGTTGATGTCAAATTCATTGATTTTGAGGATGTGAAGGCGGGAGCTCTTGCGGATGTCAATATCGTCATCAATGCGGGCCGCGCGGGCACTGCGTGGAGCGGCGGCGATGCTTGGAAAGATGCAGCCCTTGTGGAGACATTGCAGAAGTGGGTATATGATGGCGGCGTATTTATCGGTGTCGGAGAACCCTCCGCGACGGAAGGTTATCAGACGTATTTCCGCATGGCGTCCGTGCTTGGTGTGGATGAGGATACCGGTGCCAGAGTGTGCCATGGCAGATGGCAGTATGACGTAAACACTGATATTGCAAAGAAAGTGTTCCCAGAGGGCGCAGGCGTTCCGGCGAGAGATCATCTGTACTTGACCGACGGCAAGGCGGATGTGCTCGCGGATGCAAACGGCATCCCCACGGCGGCCGTACACGATTTTGGCAAGGGCAGGGGTATCTATCTTGGCGGCTTTGAGGTCAATAACGCCAACACGCGCTTGCTGCTCAATCTTATGCTGTACGGATTGGGATTGGAGCTCGACCAGAATTATCTGACGGACAATGCGCAGGCAGAGTGTGCTTATTATCCGGCGAGCGGCAAACTCGTGGTGATCAACAACAGTGGTGAGAAGATCAGTACCGGCATTAAGACCGAGAAGGGAACCAAGAATTTTGTGCTTGATGCATTTGAGACGCAGATTGTAGATTTATAAAAACCGATGCGCAAAAGGAAGATCAGTAAGACCGATGCGCGAAAAGAAGATCAGTAAGACCGATGTGCGAAAGACAGATCAGTAAAAACCGATGCGCGGATGTTAGCGTCGAGAAGGAGAGTGGAAATAATGGTAAAAGGATTTAAAATGAAACTCTATCCAGGACAGGAAGCAGAGTATGAGAAACGTCACAATGAATTGTGGCAGGAAATGAAAGATATGATTCATGAGCACGGTGGAAAGAATTATACGATCTTTCTGGATAAGGAGACTTTGACTTTATTTGGTTATATTGAGATTGAGGATGAGGAACTCTGGGCGAAGGGCGCGGATACTGCCATCAACCGCAAGTGGTGGGATTTCATGGCGGATATCATGGAGACGAACCCGGATAACAGTCCTGTGTCCATCGATTTAAAGCCGCTGTTTCACTTAGATTAACAGGAGTAAGGCAAAGGGAGACCGGAAGGAGCGGAGCAGTCTGTCCTTCCGGTTTCTGCGTTGGAAGAAAAGGACCAGGAAAGGGGAATGTGCGGCATATGAGAATCGAGCTGAAAGCAGTTGACGTGAAGCCGTTCGAGGATCTTCATGTGGAAAAAGATGGAAAACTTGCAGACCGACTTGCACAGAGACGGCAAACTGTCATATACAGTGACGGCAGTGAGAAACATTTTACTATCAAATGGAATGAGCGCGACCTTGCGGCAGTAGATACGGCGCAGGCGGGGAGCTATGAGATAGAGGGCACTGTGGTATATCCGGAATATGGGGATATTTTGGTGGAACAGAGGGCTGACCCCTATGTGTTGCGGGCGGATGACGGCTATTATTACTTTACAGCATCCTATCCGGTGTGCGGCAGTGAGGAAAACAGAAATGGAGTTGGGTACGACCGCATTGTGCTGCGGCGGGCAAAGTCGATCGCAGGGCTGCGGCAGGCAAAGGAGGTGACGCTCTGGCATCAGAAAGATTCCACGCGGGTGCACCGCTATGTCTGGGCGCCGGAACTGCACAAGATCGGTGAAAGTTATTATATTTTGTTTACGGCGAGCGTTGAGGAGGACAATGTCTGGGGAATCCGCCCCCATATGCTAAAGTGTGTCGGAAAAGATCTGATGGATGCGGCAAGCTGGAATACGCCGGACGAGTCCAATCTTTACCGCGTGGAGGGCTGTGGGGGGGATTGTCTTCCTTTTGAGGACTTTTCGCTGGATATGACCTATTTTGAGAACCGCGGGAGACACTATGTGGCGTGGGCGCAAAAAGAGAACGAATTTTCTGATATCTACCTGGCCGAGATCGGTGCGGATGAGCCCTGGAAGCTGGTCAGTCCTTGCGTGCTTTTGACGAGGCCGGAGTATCGTTGGGAGATGCAGGGCAATGTAAAAGTAAATGAGGGGCCGATTCTTCTGAAGACGGCAGAGAAGCTCTATCTTGCTTTTTCTGCGTCCGCGGTAGACTATACCTATTGTATTGGTTTTTTGGAAGCCTCCTGTGAGGATGATCTGCTCGCGCCGGGTGCCTGGAAAAAATACGACTATCCGTTTTTGTCCAGCGATGATTTCAAGGATCAGTGCGGCCCTGGCCACAACTCATTTACGACGGACGAAAACGGCAATGTGGTGCTGGTTTATCATGCGAGACCGTTTGCGTGTTCCAACGCCCAGGACGCGGATGGCAATTATGGCAGATGTTCTTATGTGGAGCCGGGGAAAGAGGCATTGAGCGACCCTTGCCGCCATGCGCGGGCGAAGGGGATTCACTTTGCGGCGGACGGTCTGCCAGTGCTGCACTTGTCGGCAGCGGAAGAACTGCCCGAACGATTCCGCACGGTGAGAACAAAGATTATTGTGGAAGGAGAGGATTGATATGCGGCAGGCTGGATATCTTTTTGTGACATTTACAGATGGGAGGGAGGACGGGGAGCAGATTTATTTTGCCGTCAGCCGGGACGGTCTGCACTGGCAGGATTTAAACGGCGGTAATCCGGTGCTGACATCGTCGATCGGAGAAAAAGGAGCCAGAGATCCGTTTTTGCTGCGTTCTGTGGACGGAAATCATTTCTTTCTCATCGCCACAGATCTGCGCATCGCAAACGGAAAGGGATGGGATGTGGCTCAGTACGCGGGAAGCAGGGATTTACTCATTTGGGAATCCGACGATCTGGTACATTGGAGCGAGGAGCGGAGTGTGACGCTCGGCGTCGAGGGGGCCGGTTGTGTCTGGGCGCCGGAGGCAATCTATGACAGGAAGCGTGACGCTTATCTGGTATTTTATGCTTCGATGGTGAAGCTTGCGGGGGACGCGGAGCCCAAACAGCGGATTTACAGCGTATATACCAGAGATTTTAAGGAGTTTACCGAGCCGAAAGTTTATATTGAGCGGACAAATCATGTCATTGATACCACGATCGTAGAAGACAACGGCAGGTATTACCGTTTTTCCAAAGATGAGACGACAAAACGAATCCGTATGGACAGCGGCTGCGATTTACAGGGAGAGTTCCAGGAGATTTCCTCGGAGGCGCTTGCGACGCTGTACGGCGTCGAGGGCCCGGAAATCTACTATTTGCAGGAACAAAAGCAGTGGTGCCTGATCGTCGATCAATTTGCAGAGCACAAAGGATACCTGCCGCTGGTGTGCAAAGACCTCGCCGCAGGAGATTTCTCCGTCAAAGAGCAGGGAAGTTACGATATGGGGGGCTTTAAGAAGCGGCACGGCTCCGTTGTCGCGTTGACAGAGGAAGAATATGAGCGGTTGCTGAGCGCGTATCGAGGGTAAGCCCTGATCAAATGAAAGACATTTCATTCACGAGTTTAAAATAGTTTCCTATCATTATGATACAAAATCCCCGATCGGGGAAGACTAGCCAGTGCACAGGAACTGTCATGTATCCTGCAGGGTCTTCCGCGGCAGGGGATTTATCTGTTTTTGAGAGGCGTCGCCGCGGCTTCTAAGGAGTGCGCGGGATTTTTTTGCCCGCTAATCATGAAAAAACTATAAACTTTACCAGAATATCAAAAATAAGGTTGACAAAGAAAAATAATGGTGCTATCTTAAGTACATAAAGATATTAGCACTCTACACAATTGAGTGCTAACAGAACACCCGCGAAAGCGAATAACGAAGATAGCTGGAGAAGTGGATGGAAGAATTTGAATTAGATGAGCGCAAAACAAAAATATTACATGCCGTCATCCGCAATTATCTGGAGACCGGAGAGCCGGTGGGGTCGAGAACGATTTCCAAATATACAGATTTGAACCTCAGCTCGGCAACAATCCGCAATGAGATGGCCGATCTGGAAGAGCTGGGATATATATTGCAGCCTCACACCTCCGCAGGGCGGATTCCTTCCGACAAAGGCTATCGATTTTATGTCGATCATCTGCTGGAGGAGAAAGAGCGGGAAGTTAAGGAGATGAAGCAGTTTGTCATCGAGCACACCGAAAAGATGGATACGGTGCTGCAGCAGGTAGCAAAGGTGTTGGCGAACACTACAAATTATGCCACAATGGTGACCGCGCCCTCCTATCACAAGAACAAAGTTAAGTTTATTCAGCTTTCCAATGTGGATGCGGAGCAGATACTGGCAGTGATTGTTACGCAGGGCAACCTGGTAAAAAATAAGATCATTCCGGTGAGCGAGCCGATCGACAACGAGACGATGCTCAAACTGAATATTTTACTCAATTCCAATCTCAATGGACTGGCATTGCAGGAGATCAATCTGGGCACAATTGCCAAGTTAAAGGCACAGGCGGGCATACACAGCGACATTGTGAGCAATGTTTTGGACACTCTGGCGGAGACGATGAGCCAGGAGGAGGATATTCGGGTGTACACCAGCGGTACGACTAACTTTTTCAAATATCCAGAACTCAGCGATTCCGAGAAAGCGAGCGAGCTGATCTCTACCTTTGAAGAAAAACAGCAGTTGGCGACACTGGTGACAGAAAACCTTCTCGGTGAAGAGAATACCGGCATACAGGTCTATATTGGAAATGAGAGTCCGATTCAGACAATGAAAGACTGTAGCGTGGTGACCGCCACTTACGAATTGGGCGAGGGGGTCAGAGGCACCATCGGCATCGTGGGACCGAAGCGGATGGATTATGAGAAAGTGATGGATAATTTAAAGATGTTGAAAAATTCCCTGGATGGAATTTTAGATAAATTAAGAGGCAGCACATAATAATAGAGGAGAATAGGGGATATGCTAGAAAATAAAGAAGACATACTGGAGACAGAGGAGACTGTCGAGGAAGCCGCCGGGAATGAGGCAGAGGAAGCAGCTATGACAACAGAGGAGACCGGTGCTGACATTTCCCAGGATGAAGAGCAGCCGCAGGAGGACGGCGAAAAGGAAGATATAAACGCGGAGGACGACCAGGACGGCGATGGCGCCGCGGGTTCCGCCAAAAAGAGTTTTTTTAAAAAGAAGAAAGATAAGCGAGACGAACAGATTGAGGAATTAAACGACAAGCTCAAGCGCCAGATGGCAGAATTTGATAATTTCAGGAAGCGCACCGATAAGGAAAAGTCGCAGATGTACGATATGGGCGCTAAGACAATCATCGAAAAGATGCTGCCGGTGGTAGATAATTTTGAGCGCGGTCTTGCAGCCGTTCCCGATCAGCAAAAAGAGGACGCGTTTGTCATGGGTATGGATAAGATCTACAAACAGCTTATGACAGAGCTTGAGGCGATCGGTGTAAAGCCGATTGAGGCAGTGGGGATGGAGTTTGACCCCGAATATCACAACGCTGTCATGCAGGTCGAGAGCGAGGAATACGAATCCGGTGTGATCGCACAGGAGCTGCAGAAAGGATACACCTACAAGGAAACGGTCGTGCGTCACAGTATGGTGGCGGTGGTTTCCTAGTGAAGTATGTGATGCCAAACCGGGGCATAGGGAATCGCTGGACGGCAGACCTAACATGATTCAGTTACTTAAGATTGCTTTGCGACCCAGATAATCCGCGAAAGCTTATTTACGGCATCAGGCGCATGGTTGCCAGGGCAGTCTTTATATTATATCACTTATGGTTACAATCTATAGAATGATTAGGAGGAATAGATCATGGGAAAGATTATTGGTATTGATTTAGGAACGACAAACAGCTGCGTGGCAGTGATGGAGGGTGGTAAACCAACCGTTATCGCCAACCAGGAAGGTGCAAGAACGACACCGTCTATCGTGGCTTTCACAAAGACGGGGGAGAGATTGGTAGGTGAGCCTGCGAAACGACAGGCTGTGACGAACGCAGAGAAAACGATCGCATCGATCAAGAGGCATATGGGCACGGACTATAAAGTGAGCATTGATGACAAACCTTATTCACCGCAGCAGATTTCCGCGATGGTACTTCAGAAGCTCAAAGCTGATGCGGAAGGCTATCTGGGCGAGAAAGTGACCGAAGCTGTTATCACGGTTCCGGCATATTTCAATGATGCGCAGCGTCAGGCGACCAAAGATGCCGGAAAGATCGCCGGGCTTGACGTGAAACGAATCATCAACGAGCCGACAGCGGCCGCTTTGGCTTACGGTCTCGACAACGAAAAAGAGCAGAAGATCATGGTATACGATCTTGGCGGCGGTACATTTGATGTCTCGATCATTGAGATCGGAGACGGCGTTATTGAAGTTCTTGCCACAAACGGCGATACACGTCTCGGCGGCGATGATTTTGACAATAAGATCACACAGTGGATGATCGATGAGTTTAAGAAAGCCGAGGGTGTCGATCTGTCGACGGATAAGATGGCATTACAGAGGTTGAAAGAAGCGGCGGAGAAGGCAAAGAAAGAACTGTCTTCCGCGACCACAACCAACATCAATCTGCCGTTTATTACAGCGACGGCCGAGGGTCCGAAACATTTTGACATGAATCTTACGAGAGCAAAATTTGACGAGCTGACACATGATCTCGTGGAGCGGACGGCGATTCCGGTGCAGAACGCGATGAAAGACGCGGGCCTTAACAACTCTGATTTAGGGCAGGTATTGCTGGTCGGCGGTTCTACCCGTATCCCGGCCGTGCAGGATAAAGTAAGACAGTTGACGGGCAAGGAGCCGAGCAAATCGTTAAATCCTGACGAATGTGTGGCGATCGGCGCTTCCATTCAGGGCGGTAAGCTTGCCGGAGATGCCGGCGCGGGAGAGATTCTCCTGTTGGATGTCACACCGCTTTCCCTCTCAATTGAGACAATGGGCGGTGTTGCGACCAGACTGATTGAGAGAAACACGACTATCCCGACGAAAAAAAGCCAGATTTTCTCTACCGCGGCAGATAATCAGACGGCAGTTGATATCAACGTGGTACAGGGTGAGAGACAGTTCGCAAGAGATAATAAGTCCTTGGGGCAGTTCCGTTTAGACGGTATTCCGCCTGCAAGACGCGGCGTTCCGCAGATCGAAGTAACGTTTGATATCGATGCCAACGGTATCGTCAACGTGTCGGCAAAAGACCTGGGAACAGGAAAAGAGCAGCATATTACAATCACGGCAGGCTCTAACATGTCAGACGACGAGATCGACAAGGCAGTTCGCGAGGCTGCGGAGTACGAGGCACAGGATAAGAAGCGCAAAGAAGCGATTGATACGAGAAACGATGCCGATTCCTTTGTGTTCCAGACACAGCAGGCGCTCGACCAGGTCGGCGCCGGACTTGGCGACGCGGATAAGTCTGCCGTGGAGGCTGATATGAATGCGGTGAAATCTTTCCTTGAGGCGCATCAGAATCCGGAAGAGATGTCGGAGGCAGATGTCGTGGAGCTGAAGTCATTGCACGAAAAGCTGACGCAGAGTGCACAGACAGTATTTGCTAAGATGTATGAGCAGGCGCAGGCGGCACAGGGAGCAGCGGGTGCAGGTCCCGATATGGGAGCGGCAGGCAGCGCACCGGAAGATGACGTTGTGGATGCAGATTTTAAAGAAGTATAGTTGAAAAGGCGCCGGAGAGCTGAGGGAAACTTGATCATTTGGTTTCGCAGGCGTTTTGGCAAAAGGTGATATCTGAGAAGAACGTTATGTTACATTTCACACTATGCTGGTTTTTTACAGTGATTTTACTTCCCAAGTGTGTATGTGACGGTCGGCACGCATCGAAAGCCGCCGTTCTTCTCAGATTTGTGCAGTAAGACGGTATAAGATTAAAAATAAATGAGAGATGGCTATGGCAGATAAGAGAGATTATTATGATGTTCTAGGAGTGCAAAAGACCGCCGGCGACGCGGAGATCAAAAAAGCGTTCCGTGTATTGGCAAAAAAATATCATCCAGATATGAATCCCGGCGATGCCGAAGCGGAGAAAAAGTTTAAAGAGGCGCAGGAAGCGTATGCCGTCTTGAGCGATCCTGACAAGAGACGTCAGTATGACCAGTTTGGGCATGCCGCGTTTGAGGGTGGCGGAGGAGGCGCTGGCGGCTTTGATTTCTCCGGCATGGATATGGGAGACATCTTTGGGGATATCTTTGGAGATCTTTTTGGAGGTGGTTCGAGGAGAAGAGCCAACGATGGTCCCATGAAAGGCGCCAACTTGAGAACGAGTGTCCGCATTACCTTTGAGGAAGCGGTGTTCGGCTGCGAGAAAGAAATAGAGATGGTACTTAAGGATGAGTGCAAGACCTGCCGCGGAAGCGGCGCAAAGCCGGGAACTTCACCGGAAACCTGTGCGAAGTGCGGGGGGAAAGGGAAAGTGGTCTACAGTCAGCAGTCGTTCTTTGGCACGGTGCAGAACGTACAGACCTGTCCCGAATGTGGCGGAACAGGCAAGATCGTTAAAGAAAAATGTTCCGATTGCCGTGGAACGGGCTATATCGCCAGCAAGAAAAAGATTCAGGTTTCGATTCCTGCAGGTATCGACAACGGACAGAGCGTGCGTATCCGCGAGAAGGGTGAGCCTGGCGTCAACGGCGGCCCCAGAGGTGACTTGTTGGTTGAGGTGGTGGTGTCCCGCCATCCGGTATTCCAGAGGCAGGATATGAATATCTATTCTACTGCGCCGATTACTTATGCGCAGGCCGCTCTGGGCGGAGAAATCCGCATTAACACGGTGGACGGAGACGTTTTATACGATGTCAAGCCGGGAACTCAGACGGATACCCGCATCCGGCTGAAAGGCAAAGGCGTTCCGTCCTTGCGCAACAAGGCGGTGCGCGGCGATCAGTATGTGACGCTGGTGGTGCAGGTGCCGACCAATCTAAATGGGGATGCCAAAGAAGCTTTGCGCAGGTTTGACGAATTGAGCGGCAATTCACTGAACCGGAGTTTTACAAAAGAGGGCGACAAAGACAAAGGCAAGAAGAAAAAGGGATTGAAAGAAAAGTTAAAAGAGACATTTGAGGATATCTAAAAGGACAAACGAAAGAATTGTCGCTTTTGATAGCTGCAAAAGGTGCGAGAGGCTTCCCCGGCGGAATTGATTCCGCCGGGGAAGCTTATTTCTATTGGGAGAAAAAGCTATTGGGAAAAAAGCTATTGGGAGAAAAAGCTATTGGGAGAAAAAGCTATTGGGAGAAAAACTATTGGGAAAAAAGCTATTGGGAGAAAAAACAAAAAAGCCTTGCATGATACAGGAAAATATTGTAATATATCGATATGTGTTTTATAAAATTGCGCTGGATATAGAAGACAAATACATCGTTTTTGGAACGGTTATGATACGATATCACAGACAAACAGGAATCATCGGATGATGCAGCGGTCTTTCTTTGGGGAGCCGCAGGGCATTTTGTGGGAAGGGAAAGTGAGAATTGTCATGGATCAGTCGGCAGTACAGACAGATAGGACAGAGCTTATATTTGGAAAATGGAACTTTGGAGAGACGTTAGACGAGGATATTAACTGGCAGAAACTTATGGAGGAGCGCCGGAGGTTTGAGGAGGAGCGCCGTGAGTTCGAGCAGGAGAAGAAAGCTTTTTCCATACACAAAAGTATGGAGGACAGGCGGATAGAATCGGAACGCCATCTGTTTGAGATGAAATGGAAGATATTGGAGGACGAGGTAAAAAAGCTTGCCAGTGAGAGGGAGCGCGTTGAAAAGCAGCGGGACTTTTATAAGAGAGTGAGTTCTTTTGATCAGACAGAGACGGTGGAGAGGAGCCGTGTCGTACACGCAGACATGTTTTTTGTGGGGGTCAAGAACGGAAGATCTCTAAAAAAACGATACAAAGATCTGCTCAAGATCTATCATCCGGATAATCTCTCGGGCGATACCGGCGCATTGCAGGAAATCAACAGAGAGTACGATATCTTAAAACAGCAGTATGGGGTAAGCTGATCGCAGTTGGTCGGGAAGCAGCTGAAGATGTGACAGGAGTGTGGCAGACTTTTCACGCTGCAAAACGGAGAAAATATTTGACATAATCACGGGGATGTCGTATTGTTTTACGGCATCCCCGTTTGCGACCATATCCAATGTCTTGGATTTTGAGAGTGAGGGTTGAAACTACTGTGGATAGATCAGTCGATCATCCCACTGTGGTGTATATTAAAAATGGCAGGGTTATGACTATTGTGGATAGATCAGTCTGGAATCGTCAATGTGGTAGAGAACATGGTCGAGAAAACGGCCTGCGAGATAATTAGCCATGGGCAGGTTCATATCGAGATAATTGCCGCAGTCCTTTGCGCTGGCGCCTGGCACATCCCCCGCAAAATCGCGGATAAATTCATACATTTCGATCATCAGCGGGACGATATCCTTAGAAGCGTAGTCTCCGGCGAGCAGCAGGTAAAAACCGGTCCTGCAGCCCATCGGCCCAAAATAGATGGTTTTGCCGCCATAGACGGGATGGTTTCTAAGAAACGTCGCGGCCAGATGCTCGATCGTGTGCATTTCGGCGGTATTCATGACAGGCTCCTCGTTCGGCGAGGTCATGCGCAGGTCAAACGTGGTGATGAGCTCGGAGCCGACCGTGTCCTTGCGGGAGACGTAGACGCCCGGCTGCAACTTGATATGATCAATTGTAAAGCTTGTAATTTTTTCCATTGGAATCCTCCTCATATTGAATTGCGTAACTGCTTAAGATAACATTATAGCAGAAATCAGAAATCGTCAAGGGGAATCCGGGAAAGTGTTGAAAAAGCCCGCCAAACTGTGGTAATATAGGAAAGAATCTCAAAAGGTGAGTACCGCTTTATGCGCGGGCCGCTTTTGTGCGCTGCCATTTTGGAGAGAAGGAAGAGAGGAAACGGGAAAGATGCGCTGGAATAAGTATACCATTGAGACTACGACTGCGGCGGAAGATTATATGAGCGCCATGTTGATGGACTTGGGCATTATGGGTGTGGAGATCGAGGACAAGGTGCCTCTTACGAGAGAGGAGCAGGCGGATATGTTTATTGACTTTCTGCCCGAGCTGCCGCCGGACGACGGTGTGAGCCATGTAAGTTTTTATCTCGAAGATGACGGCACGGATAAGCGGAAATTGCTAAAACAGGTAAAAACTGCGCTGGAGGAGCTGCGCCGCACGGTGGAAGTCGGCAGCGGCATGATAACTTCAAGCCAGACGGAGGATTTGGATTGGATTAACAACTGGAAAAAATACTTCCGTTCTTTCTATATAGAAGATATTTTGATTAAGCCTACCTGGGAGGAAATAAAACCGGAGGATACGGACAAGTTTGTCATCGAGATCGATCCGGGTATTTCTTTTGGCACAGGAAAGCATGAGACTACCCAGTTGTGCATCCGTCAGCTGTTAAAATATATGAAGAACGGTGCGCCGTCCCAGAAAGTATTGGATGTGGGATGCGGCAGCGGTATTTTGTCTATCGTTGCGCTTAAACTCGGCGCGCGTGCCGTAGTGGGGACAGACCTGGATGCGGACTGTCTGATTTCCACGCGGGATAATATGGCGGTCAACCACCTGGATGAACGGGCGGGAACCTTTTATATCGGCAATTTGATCGACGATACCACATTGCAGCAGAAAGTGGGGACGGGATATGACATCGTGGTTGCCAATATCCTGGCGGACGTCATCATCCCTATGGCGCCGGTAATCCCGGGATGTCTGAAAGAGGGCGGCTATTTTATCACATCCGGCATCATTGACTTTAAGGAAGAAGAGGTGCGGGCAGCGATCGAGGTGGCCGGATTGACCGTGGTGGAGATCAACCATCAGGGAGAGTGGGTAGGCATCACCGCTCGCAAATAAAGAGGATGCATGTTTCCCGGTTTCTTTGCGGGGCAGGCAAAACAATGCGATATGGCAGGAGTGGATTCTTATGTACCAGTTTTTTGTAGAGGACGGCGCAGTGGGCGAAAATTTTGTGCACATTGCGGGCAGCGATGTGCATTATATCAGAGATGTGATTCGCCTGCGCGCGGGCGAGACGGTCCGCGTCAGTACTGTGTCCGCCAATTATCTGTGTGTGGTGGAGGAGATCGGTGCCAATTTCGTGCGTGCGGCGATTGCGGAGCGCGGTATCGCGGGTACCGAGTTAAAAAGCCGCATCGTTCTGTTTCAGGGACTGCCAAAGGGTGATAAGATGGAGCTTGTGATACAAAAGGCGGTGGAGCTCGGTGCGGCCGAGATTGTCCCGGTCGCGATGAAGCATTGTGTCGTAAAGTTCGACGAAAAGAGGGCGGCGGCCAAGACGGCGCGCTGGCAGAGTATCGCAGAGAGCGCGGCCAGACAGTCCAAGCGCAGTGTGATACCAAAGGTTTTGCTTCCTATGTCCTTTTCGGAGGCGGCGGACTATGCGAAAACATTGGATGTTGTTTTGCTGCCCTACGAGAATGAAAACGGTATGCAGGGCACAAAACGGGCAATGGAGCAATTGCGGCCTGGGCAGTCGATCGGTCTTTTTATCGGGCCGGAGGGTGGCTTTGCGCCGGAGGAGATTGCATCGGCAGATGATAAGATGCGGCGTATCTCCCTTGGCAGGCGGATTCTGCGCACTGAGACGGCGGGGCTTGCGGCGTTGTCTATACTGATGTATTATTTGGAATTGGAAGAGGAGAGTGAAGATGCGGGTATATCTGGATAATGCGGCGACGACACGGTGCAGTGACAGAGCCAAAGAATTGCTGCTGCGGCTTTTGTCGGATGACTACGGCAATCCCTCATCCTTGCATCAGATGGGAAAAGAGGCCGAGGACGCTGTGCGGGAAGCGAGAAAAAAGATTGCCAAGACGATCAAAGCGGAGGAGAAAGAGATTCTCTTTACCTCCGGCGGAACAGAGTCGAACAATCTGGCGCTCCTTGGCGCAGCTTACGCCAATATGCGGGCCGGGAAACATATTATCACTACGGTGATCGAACATGCCTCCGTGTCGGCGCCGTTGGAGTTTCTCACAGAGCAGGGGTTTGAAGTGACCTGTCTCTTGGTGGATTCCTGCGGCAGAATTTCAATAGAAGAGCTCAAAAACGCTTTGCGCCCGGATACGATACTGGTTTCGGTTATGATGGTCAACAACGAGATTGGGACACTCCAGCCGGTGGAGGAGGCCGCGGCGGTGATAAAGGCCAACAACCCGGATACCCTGTTTCACGTCGATGCGATTCAGGCTTACGGAAAATACCGCATTTATCCGAAACGCATGGGAATCGATCTTATGTCTGTCAGCGGGCACAAGATTCATGCGCCCAAGGGCACAGGATTTCTCTATATCAGAGATAAGGCCAAAGTAAAACCTGTGCTATATGGCGGCGGACAGCAGAGAGGGATGCGCAGCGGCACGGAGAATGTACCGGGGATTGCGGCGTTCGGGGAGGCTGCGGCGGAGAGCTATGAGGATTTCGAGCGTAAGACCGCACATATGCGCGAGCTCAGAGAGCGGTTGATGAGAGGCATCACAGCTGTCTCAGGCGTCAGCGTCAACGGGGCGGCACAAGACGGGGCAGCGCCCCATATCGTCAGTGCCAGCATCGAGGGAGTGCGCGCCGAGGTAATGCTGCATGCGCTCGAGGAGAAAGGTATCTATGTCTCCGCCGGCAGCGCCTGCTCCTCAAACAAACCGGCGGTGAGCAGGACTTTAAAGAGTATCGGATTAAGGCCGGAATTGTTGGATGCAACGATACGTTTTAGCTTATGTGCGCATACGACATGTGAGGAGATCAACTATGCGATTGAGACGCTGTGTGAGATGGCGCCCCGATTGCAAAAGTATGCTCCCAGGCAGTGAAGAAGGGAAAGAACAGTATGATAAGCGATAATAAATACAAGTCTTTTTTAATTAAATATGCAGAGATTGCGGTCAAGGGAAAAAACCGTTTTCTGTTTGAGGATGCGCTGGTGGGCCGTATCCATCAGGCATTAAAGTCTGTGGACGGCAGTTTTTTCGTGCGCAAGGAGCAGGGGCGTATCTATGTGGACGCCCAGGGCGAGTATGATTATGACGAGACGGTTTTGGCGTTGCAGCATGTGTTCGGCATTGTCGGCATCTGCCCGGTGGTTCTTTTGGAGGACGAGGGATTTGATGCGCTTGCGCGCGCGGTGATCGACTGCATAGACAGAGAGTTTGCGGACAAAAAGTTTACATTTAAGGTCAACGCGCGGCGTGCGCGGAAGAATTATCCGATGGAGTCAATGGAGATCAACGCGAGTCTGGGAGAGCGCATCTTGGAGGCGTTTCCCGACACCAGAGTCGATGTGCACAAGCCCCAGGTGATGGTGTGCGTAGAGATTCGCAATCAGATCAATGTCTATTTTAAGGTGATTCCGGGTCCGGGCGGTATGCCGGTTGGCACCAACGGAAAAGCAATGTTACTGCTTTCGGGCGGAATCGACAGCCCGGTTGCCGGCTATATGATCGCTAAGAGGGGCGTTGCCATCGATGCCACATATTTTCATGCGCCGCCGTACACTTCGGAGCGCGCGAAACAAAAAGTAGTGGATTTGGCGAAGATTATTTCCCGCTATACCGGGCCGATTCGCTTGCATGTGGTGAATTTTACCGACATACAGCTTTATATCTACGAACAATGTCCGCACGAAGAGCTGACGATCATTATGCGCCGCTATATGATGAGACTGGCGGAGCATTTTGCAAAAGAGAGCGGCTGTCTGGGATTGATTACCGGGGAGAGTATCGGTCAGGTGGCGAGCCAGACGATGCAGTCGCTGGCGGCGACCAACGAGGTCTGCACCATGCCGGTCTATCGCCCGCTGATCGGTTTTGACAAGCAGGAGATCGTGGAGATTTCCGAAAAAATCAAAACTTACGAAACTTCTATTTTGCCGTATGAGGACTGTTGTACGATTTTTGTCGCCAAGCATCCGGTGACGAAGCCAAGCATACAGGTGATTCAAAACGACGAGAAAAAGTTGTCCGAAAAGATCGACGCGCTGATTGCGCAGGCAGTCGAGACGACAGAGAAGATTCTGGTGCTGCCAGATTAGAGAGAGGCTTAAAAAGGCAAAAAACCACTGGAGAGATCCAGTCAGAGAGTTGCCGCACAGGGCAAAAAAACCACTGGAGAAATCCAGTGGCTCTTGGGAACATTCTTTTAATGATTAAACTAAATAGGGCTTTAATGTTTCCATGATCTCGTCGATATTGCTCTCCGCATGGATTGCAAGGTCGATAGGTTTGGATAAATCCAAACTGAAGATGCCCATGATTGATTTTGCGTCGATGACATATCTGCCAGAGATCAAATCAAAGTCATACTCAAACTGAGCGATTGCATTGACGAATGCCTTTACTTTGTCGATGGAATTTAAAGAAATCTGAACTGTTTTCATACAAATAACCTCCTTTAATGGGTCTTTATGGTTGCTTTTATAGTAAAGGTTTTTGGTGAAAAAGTCAACCTAAAACTTGTCGTGAAAACTTTCTACTGGATGACCGGATGAAAAGATACTGTTCGCTCCGAGCCGTGCATTCGCTGCACGGCTTGGGGAGGATATGATTTAGGCGGCAGTTTGGGCTTCGCGAAGCGAATTGTAGTGTCCGAACTGCGCTCTACCGGTTGCGAAGTGAACAGTGACAATTAGAATGCCGCTTGCGCGGCGGAATGAGAGGATACATGAAAAAAGCGGCGCTTCATAACCTGGGCTGTAAGGTCAATGCTTACGAAACGGAGGCGATGCAGCAGTTGTTGGAAGATGCGGGTTACGAGATTGTTCCGTTTGGACAAAAGGCGGACCTCTATGTCATCAACACCTGCGCGGTCACGAACATGGCGGACCGCAAGTCAAGACAGATGATTCACCGGGCCAGAAAGTTAAATCCAGATGCAATAGTGGTAGCTGCGGGTTGTTACGTGCAGACAAAAGAGGCTGTGGGCCTGGTGGACCGTATGGCCGACATCGTGATCGGGAATAATAAAAAACACGAACTGTTAAGGCTGATCGAACAGTACGAAAAGACCGGATGCCGGACGGCGGAGGTGTGCGACATCAACCGTGCAAAGCAGGAGTATGAACCGTTGTCCCTTGTGCGCACGGCGGAACACACGAGAGCTTTTATCAAGGTGCAGGACGGCTGCGACCAGTTCTGCAGTTACTGTATTATTCCCTATGCCAGAGGCCGGGTCAGAAGCCGGGCATTGTCCCAGGTGCTTAAGGAGGTGGAAACGCTCGCCGCGTCCGGTTATCAGGAGATTGTGCTGACAGGTATTCATCTGAGCTCTTACGGGAAAGATAACGGGGAGAACTTGCTTGGCCTGATACAAAAAGTGCATGAAGTCCAAGGTATCCGCAGGATTCGCCTTGGCAGTATAGAACCGCGCATTGTGACGGAGGACTTTGCGCGTCATTTGTCTGCGCTGCCAAAGGTCTGTCCCCATTTTCACCTGTCCCTACAGAGTGGGTGCGACAGTGTGTTAGAGCGTATGAACCGGCGCTACACCACCGCAGAATATGCGGCGGGATGCGCGCTGCTGCGAAAATATTTTGCGCAGCCGGCCATTACGACGGATGTGATCGTTGGCTTCCCTGGGGAGACGCAAGAAGAGTTTCGTGTTACGGAGGAATATTTGGAGCAAATTCAGTTTTACGAGATGCATATTTTTAAGTATTCCGTGCGGGAAGGAACTAGGGCGGCGGCTATGGAGGGACAGATACCGGAGCCCGTGAAAGCTGCTCGCAGCGCAGCGCTGCTGGCATTGGCCGATAAAATGTCGAAGCGCTTTCGTGACGGGTATCTTGGACAGAGTGTGACGGCGCTGCTGGAGGAACCTTTTTTCTATGAGGGAGCGCGCTATATGACCGGCTATACGCCGGAGTATATCCGGGTGGCGCTGCGGACAGAGCAGGACAGTGCAAATCGGTTTGTGACCGGCCGATTAGAGCGGCAGCTCGTCGGTGATGTCTATCTTTTGGTTGAATTTTAGGACAAACTATATTACAATAGATAACAGCAATGCTTTTTATGGAACGGTAAAAGGGCTGCACAGAATGCAGTGCGGGTATGAGGAAAACTATGCAGAATATCAATAATACACAATTTTTTAAAGTAGAGAAAGGGCCGGAACTAAAAGTCAGTGACGTGTTGGAAATCGTGTATCAGGCGTTGAAAGAAAAGGGCTACAATCCGGTCAATCAGATTGTTGGATACATTATGTCAGGTGATCCCACTTATATCACCAGCCATAATAATGCCAGAAGCCTGATTATGAAAGTGGAGCGTGACGAGTTGGTGGAAGAGGTGCTGCGGTTTTATATCCGCAATCACCGTTGGGATGCGTAGGCTTTTGATTATGAAATGTTAGGATGGTAGAGATATATGCGTATTTTGGGCTTGGACTTTGGCGCAAAGACGGTAGGTGTGGCTGTCAGCGATGAGCTTTTATTGACGGCGCAGGGAAGGGAGATTATAAGGAGGCAGTCCGCCGGCAAGCTCAGGCAGACCTTGGCGCGGATTGAGACCATAATCGCTGAGTATCAGGTTGAGCGTATTGTTTTAGGTTATCCCAAAAATATGAACAATACGGAGGGAGAGCGTTGCGAGAAAACAAAAGAGTTTAAAGAGATGTTGGAGCGCAGAACGGGGCTTCCCGTTGTACTGTGGGACGAACGGCTTACTACCGTGGCGGCGGACAGGCATATGATGGAATCCGGCATCCGCAGGGAGGAGCGCCGCAATTACGTCGATGAGATCGCGGCGGTATTTATCCTGCAGGGATATCTGGATTCTTTGCGCTAGAAGGGATTGTTTATGCAGAAAGTTAGTTTTTTAGATCCGAAGACGGCGGAGAATACGGATTTTTTTGTGCTTGAGGAGACACAGGTAAACGGCTGTAAGTATCTTTTGGTCACAATGGAAGAGGATGCGGACGGGGATGCCTATCTGCTCAAAGAGGTGGCGCAGGAGGCAGAGGAAGCCGTTTACGAGATGGTGGAAGAGGATGACGAGCTAAAGGCGATCGGCAAAGTGTTTGCGGAGCTTTTGGAAGATACGGACATCACATACTGATGTTTACAGAAATCTGTTTTGGTTGCCGGATATCTGTAAACAATAGGTTTAGACGAAGAAAGAGAGAACGGAAAATAATGGAGGTTTATAGTGAAGAAAGCAAAAACTGAAAAGTTAAAAATCATTCCTTTAGGAGGCTTAGAACAGATTGGAATGAACATTACTGCCTTTGAGTACAAAGACAGTATTATTGTTGTGGATTGCGGATTGTCATTTCCGGAGGATGATATGTATGGAATCGATCTGGTAATCCCGGATATTACCTATTTGAGAGATAATATTGAGCGTGTGAAAGGATTTTTTATTACCCATGGGCATGAGGACCATATCGGGGCCATACCCTATGTTTTGAAAGAGATCAATGTTCCGATTTATGCAACCAAATTGACGATCGGAATCATCGAGCACAAGTTGAGAGAACACAATATGCTGACAAAAGTAAAGCGCAAGGTCGTGCGCTATGGCCAGCATATCAATCTGGGATGTTTTCGTGTGGAGTTTATCAAGACAAATCACAGTATTCAGGATGCGGCGGCTCTTGCCATCTACTCGCCGGCGGGGACTGTGATACACACCGGAGACTTTAAAGTAGATTACACGCCAGTATTCGGCGATGCCATTGATTTGCAGCGATTCGGCGAGATCGGCAAGAAGGGTGTGCTGGCGTTAATGTGCGACAGTACCAATGCGGAACGCCAGGGCTTTACGATGTCGGAAAAGACGGTGGGCCGCACGTTTGACGAAATATTTTCAGACAATAAGAATCACCGTATTATCATTGCCACGTTTGCGTCAAATGTAGACCGTGTGCAGCAGATTATCAATACTGCGCACAAGAATGGCAGAAAAGTAGTGGTGGAAGGCCGCAGTATGGTAAATATCATCGGCATTGCTTCGGAGCTTGGGTATATCAATATTCCGGAGAATACTCTGATTGACATCGAGGAGCTAAAGCACTATCCCGATGAGCAGACGGTGTTAATTACCACGGGCAGCCAGGGCGAGGCGATGGCTGCGCTCTCCCGCATGGCAAGCGGCATGCACAAAAAGGTGACGATCAAGCCGCGGGATACGATTGTCTTAAGCTCTCATCCGATTCCGGGGAATGAGAAAGCCGTGTCTAAGATTATCAATGAGCTTTCGATGAAGGGCGCAAAGGTGATTTTTCAGGATGTCCATGTGTCGGGCCATGCCTGTCAGGAGGAGATCAAATTAATTTATTCGCTTGTGCGGCCAAAGTATTCGATTCCGGTGCACGGCGAGTACCGCCATCTGATCGCACAGGCGAGACTGGCGGAAGAACTTGGCATAGAGAAAGACAATATTTTTATTCTTTCGTCGGGAGAGGTGTTAGAGCTGGACGAAGAGGGCGCTGCCATAAAAGGACGTGTGCCGGTGGGCGCGATCATGGTGGACGGCCTTGGCGTCGGTGATGTGGGCAATATCGTGCTCCACGACCGCCAGCATCTGGCGGAGGACGGTATCATTATCGTAGTGCTGACGTTAGAGAACGGTTCGGGCATGGTGTTAGCGGGGCCGGATATCGTTTCACGCGGTTTTGTCTATGTGCGCGGAGCCGAGAGCCTTATGGAGGAGGCGAAACACATTCTGATCGACCGCATGGATTATTGTATGGACAAGAATATTACGGATTGGGGACGCATCAAGACCGAGATCAAGGATTCCCTCAGCGAGTTTGTCTGGAAAGAGACGAAGCGCAGGCCGATGATCATGCCGATTATCATGGAAGTTTAAAAACGGGCCATTGCGTGTGCCAGGGAATCACGGGTACAGCCGATTTGTTACAGCCGGGACAGAAAGAAGGGAAGACACATGAGAGAGGAAGATCAGGTGGAGCAGGCGCTTTTAAACCTGGTGGACAGGATAAAAGAGAGCGACGAGTATATCCGTTACCGTGTGATACAGGATAAGATACATGCTATGCCCAAGCTTGAGCAGGAGATCAATGCGTTCCGCAATGAATGTTACCGGATTCATAACAGCAACGGCGCGCTTGACATCTACGAGGAGACGGACCGTATGGAACGAGAGTACCGCGAGTGGCGCACAAATCCGCTCGTGTCGGAGTATCTTGCGGCAGAGAGCGCTTTTTGCCGTATGTTTCAGCACATTAACTGGACATTGATCGAGGCGATGGACTTCGAGGCAGGACTGGTAGATTAGGGAGCGGCAGGATATGAACATTCATAAAATCATATTAAAATTTGTCAGTATCAGTTTTTCGATCTTGGTTACGTTGCTTGTAGTGATAGGCCTGATCCGCCTGGGAGAGTACTGCTATCATTTTGGTTACCGCGTTTTTACCGAGCCGGCCATGGAAGAGGAGCCGGGCACGGATGTTGTGGTTCTGCTCACGAGCGATATGTCCGAGTATGACATCGGCAGTGCCCTGCTGGAAAAGGGATTGATTCGCGACAAGAACCTGTTCTACGCGCAGCTAAAACTCTCTGCGTACGCGGGAGGGCTGCGCAGCGGCACCTACACGCTGAATACTTCCATGACTGCCAGAGAGATGATGGCGGTCATGGCTGCGGATACGGCGGAGAGCACGGAGGAGACCGAAGAGCCGCTTGCGACAGAGGAGACCGGGGCTTCCGAAGATACGGAAGCTGTGGACGCAACCGATACGACGGAAAATACCGGCGATGGGGTGCAAGACGATGCAGAGGGGAACGACACCCCGGAAGATGCGGGGGATGAGCCGTGATTGTAGATACGCGTCTCTCGACTTATATCAATTCGCTCGGCACCGGTAACACTGAGATTTTAGAGACGATCGAGAGAGAGGCAATCGCTTCCTGCGTGCCGGTGATCCGCAAGGAGATGCAGCAATTTTTAAAAACGCTGCTTGCCATAAAGCAGCCGCACAGAATACTTGAGGTGGGGACAGCAGTTGGTTTTTCTGCAATCCTGATGGCGAAGTACAACCCTGTGCCCTGCCATATTACGACCATAGAAAATTACGAAAAACGAATCCCGATCGCGCGGGAAAATTTCGCGCGGGCCGGCTGCGTGGAGCAGATTACACTGCTTTCGCAGGATGCCGCTAAGGCGCTTAAGACATTGGAGGGACCGTTCGATTTTATATTTATGGATGCCGCCAAGGGGCAGTATATTCATTTTTTGCCCGATGTGATGCGGCTGTTGGAGGTTGGCGGGGTGCTGGTGTCCGACAACGTATTGCAGGACGGTGATATTATAGAGTCGCGTTTTGTGGTTACGAGGAGGAATCGGACGATTCATAAGCGTATGCGGGATTATCTGTACGAATTGACCCACTGCGAGGAGCTTGTCACCTCTGTGCTGCCCATCGGCGATGGGGTGACGCTGAGTACACGTCAATGTACTAGAACAAAATCATAGATGGAAGGTGAGGCTATGCGGGGAGACGGACCGGAGCTTTTGATACCGGCGAGCAGTCTTGAGGTATTAAAAATAGCGGTAATGTACGGCGCCGATGCCGTCTACATCGGCGGGGAAGTGTTTGGACTTCGCGCGAAAGCGAAGAATTTTTCCATGGAGGAGATGGGGGAAGGCATTGCCTTTGCTCATGCCCGCGGTGTGCGTGTCTTTGTGACCGTCAATATATTGGCGCACAATGACGATCTAGTGGGGGTGCGGGAGTATTTGGAAGAGCTAAAGGAGCTTGGCCCGGACGCGCTCATTATCTCAGATCCCGGCGTTTATGCGATTGCAGGAGAAGTATGTCCCAATATCGAGCGGCATATCAGCACGCAGGCGAACAATACCAATTACGGCACATATTTATTTTGGCACAATCTGGGGGCAAAGCGCGTCGTTTCGGCGAGGGAGCTGTCGCTGGCGGAGATCAAAGAAATCCGCGCCCATATTCCCGATGATCTTGAGATCGAGACGTTTATTCATGGCGCGATGTGTATTTCATATTCCGGCAGGTGTCTGCTGTCAAATTATTTTACGGGCAGAGACGCCAACCAGGGGGCCTGTACGCATCCCTGCCGCTGGAAATACGCAGTTGTGGAGGAAAAACGGCCGGGAGAATATTTCCCTGTCTATGAGAATGAGCGCGGCACCTACATTTTCAATTCCAAAGACCTGTGCATGATCGAGCACATACCGGAGCTGATTGAGGCCGGCATCGACAGTTTTAAGATCGAGGGCAGAATGAAAACAGCGCTGTATGTCGCGACCGTGGCGCGGACGTACCGCCGTGCGATCGACGATTACCGCCGCTCCTCAAAGCTTTACCAGGAGCATATGCCCTGGTATTTGGAACAGATTTCCCGCTGCACATACCGACAGTTTACGACCGGTTTTTTCTTTGGAAAGCCCTCGGAGGAGACGCAGATCTACGACAACAATACCTATGTCAAAGAATACACCTATCTGGGTATTGTGGGAGAACAAAATGACGAGGGGCTGTATCGCATCGAGCAGCGCAATAAGTTTTCGGTCGGGGAGGAGATTGAGGTGATGAAGCCCGACGGGACCGACCGCAAGGTTACCGTGCGGCGTATCGTCGACGAGAGGGGACAGGAAATGCAATCTGCGCCGCATCCGAAGCAGACGCTCTACATTGATCTGGGACAGCCGCTGGAAAAATATGATATCCTGCGCAGACAGGAAGAATTTTAAGAAGAAAGGGAGAGTTGACCGATGAAAGAGGACAGATATGTTGCCTATGTGGGCACCTATACCCATGAAAACAGTGTTGGGATTCATATTTATGATGTGGATGTGCCAAACGGAACGATGAGAGAGCGAAAGGTAGTGCCGATCAACAACCCTTCCGACTTGATTGTGTCAAAGAACCGGCAGTTTTTATATTCGATTGCGGACGAAGGCGTGGAGGCGTTTCGGATATTGCCGGACGGCGACTTAGAGCCGATCAATAAAAAGTGGATTGGCGGGATGCGCGGCTGTTATGTGGAGGTGGATGACGCCAACCGGTATCTTTTTGTGGGCGGGCATCATGACGGGCGCGTAACCATGATGCATCTCAACGAGGACGGCAGCGTCGGTGAGATCGCGGATGGTGTTTTTCATATTGGAATGGGTCGCAGCATTGCCCAGAGAAATTTTATCCCTCATGTCGACTGTGTGAAGCTGACCCCGGACGAAAAGTTTCTCTGCGCTGTCGACAACGGGCTTGATCAGGTAAAAGTATACCGCATCGATTATGAGCGCGGAAAGCTGGAGGTGATCGATATCATCCGCGGACAGTTAGAGTCTGCACCGCGCATGATACGTTTTTCCAAAAGCGGTAAATATGCCTATATTTTGTATGAACTTTTAAATACGGTGGAAGTTTACCGATATGATGTGATTCGCGATGAGCCGGTTTTTGAGAAGATTCAGTCGGTTTCGACGACGCTTGGGTCCTACGACGATCTCTGCGCGGCATCCGGCATGGAGGTTTCTCCGAGCGGCAAATACCTTTTTTGCAGCAACGCCGGCGTAAACTCCGTGATTTGTTATAAGATAGACGAGATAACGGGGCTGCTGGAATGTGCGTTCAGTTCCAAGGTCAACAGCGATTATCCCAAAGTGATGGCGGTGTTCCCGGATGAAAGACATTATATGACATTAAACAACAATTCCAATGACATATATTTTTATCAGATTCATTTTGATGAAAAATACTCATTGCAGAAAGGTCCTGCCGTGCAGGTGGATAAACCAAACTGTATCTACATTATGAAATTAAATCAAGATTAATTTTAAGAGGAATGTCGCCCTGTTTCTACAGAATACGACATTCCTCTTTTTCCCTGACGTTCTTTCGCATAAACAACCGATTTCGATGGAAATCATAATCATAACAACAAGAGACGTGTTTACAGAAAATGAGGAAAATGTCATGGAAAAAGAAAAACGTACCCAAGCACAAATTACAATTTTGATCAGAACCGCTTATTATGGCCTGTGGGTAGGAGCGGTGTATGTTGCGGTAAAACTGTTGGGCACGGTGCTGCTGCCCTTTTTGGCGGCCTTTTTTTTGGCCTATCTTTTGAATTATCCGGTGGAATTTTTGCAGAAAAAAGTAAAATTGAAGCGCGGTTTGTCGTCTGTGCTTGTCGTGGGTATTTTTTTTGTACTGCTGGCGGTTTGTGTCTGCGGACTGATTTACTGCGTTTGTAATATGGCAGTCACCTTTTTTTCAGGCATGGGCGGTGTTCTCACGGAAAAGCTGCTGCCCATCGTCGAATCGTTTCTGCGGGATTACGATGCCGTGCTCGGGGGCAGTATTTTGGGCGGCAGGGGCGCCTCGCCTTCCGGCGAGCTGGTCTCTAAGGCGTCGACCTGTGTGACCGACTGTATTTCGGGGGCGGCATCCTGTCTGCCTGGAATCGGCATGAATACGCTGATCGTGGTGATTGCAACATTTTTTATCGAGATGGAGCTGCCCCAGATACGGCAGTTTATGTGGAAAAATATCCCGGAGCGTTTTCGCTGTTTTTGTCAGCCGGGAAAGAAAAAAGTGGCAAAGGCCATGGGAAAATATCTCGGGGCATATGCGCTGATCTTTCTTATGACGTTTGCGGAGCTTGCCGCCGGCCTGTTGATTCTGAAGGTGGAGGGAGCGCTGTTTTTGGCTCTGGTGATCGCGATATTGGATATTTTGCCGATTTTGGGCACCGGTACGGTGTTACTGCCGTGGGGGCTTATCACGCTCGTCTGCGGCAATCGGACGCTTGGCGTGGGGCTGCTGCTTTTGTATCTGATTATCACGGTGGTGCGGAATTTTGTCGAACCAAGGCTGGTGGGGCGTCAGATGGGCATCTCGCCTGTCGTGACGCTGCCGGCTATGCTGATTGGTTACCGGCTGTTGGGAATGTGGGGTCTGTTTTTACTCCCAATGTTTGTCGCAGTGCTCCATTATCTGAATCGGAAAAACGTCATTCATCTGTACAAAAGTTAGAAAATATAAAATCCTGCCATATTCTACTTGCGCCAAGCGGCTTTTTTAGGTATAGTATATTACGAGACTGTGCCATGTGCGAAATAAAGGCACGGCCGCAAAGGCTGTTGTCTGGGAGTGCAGGGGCGCGTTTTTGGCAGGGAGGAGATAGACATTATGGAAAATGTCTCAAAGAATTTTATCGAGCTGATTATTGATAAGGACATAGAGGAGGGACATTGCAGCGAAGTTCACACGCGTTTTCCGCCGGAGCCGAACGGATATCTTCATATCGGACATGCCAAGTCCATATTATTAAATTATGGGCTGGCGCAAAAGTACGGCGGCAAGTTTCATCTTCGTTTTGACGATACCAATCCAACGAAAGAGAAGACGGAGTTTGTCGAGGCCATCAAGGAGGATATTGCCTGGCTTGGGGCAGACTGGGAGGAGCGTTTGTTTTTTGCCTCAGACTATTTCCCCCAGATGTATGATGCGGCGGTGAAGCTGATTAAGAAAGGCAAGGCATATGTGTCCGACTTGTCTGCGGACGAGATCAGAGAGTACCGCGGCACGCTGACGGAGCCCGGCAGAGATGACCCGAGCGCTGGCAGGACCGTGGAAGAAAATCTTGCCTTGTTTTTGGATATGAAGAACGGAAAGTACGCGGATGGCGAGAAGGTGCTGCGCGCGAGGATTGATATGACTTCATCCAATATCAATATGAGAGACCCGGTGATCTACCGTGTGGCGCACATGCATCACCACAACACAGGAGATCAGTGGTGCATTTATCCGATGTATGATTTTGCGCACCCGATCGAGGATGCCATCGAGGGGATCACCCACTCGATCTGCACGCTGGAGTTTGAAGATCACAGACCGCTCTATGACTGGGTGGTGCGTGAGTTAGAATATGAGATGCCGCCCAAACAGATCGAGTTCGCGAAACTTTATCTCACCAATGTGGTGACTGGAAAGCGCTACATCAAACGTCTGGTCGATGAAGGAATCGTCGACGGCTGGGATGACCCGCGGCTGGTCTCCATCGCTGCGCTGCGCAGAAGGGGATTTACGCCGGAGTCTTTAAAAATGTTCGTCGAGCTTTGCGGGATTTCTAAAGCAAACAGTTCGGTCGATTATGCTATGCTCGAGTACTGTATCCGCGAAGATTTGAAGATGAAACGGCCCCGCATGATGGCGGTTTTAGACCCGGTGAAAGTGATCATCGACAATTACCCCGAAGGGCAGACCGAAGAGCTTACGGTTACCAATAATCTGGAAAATGAGGCGCTTGGCAGCCGGACGGTACCGTTTACCAGAGAGCTTTATATTGAGCGCGAAGACTTTATGGAGGAGCCGCCGAAAAAATATTTCCGCATGTTCCCAGGCAACGAAGTGCGCCTGATGAATGCATATTTTGTCACCTGCAACAGTTTTACAAAGGATGAGTTCGGCAGAGTGACAGAGATCCACTGTACTTATGACCCGGCCTCTAAGGGCGGCAACAGCCCGGATGGTCGGAAGGTGAAAGGCACAATTCACTGGGTGTCAGCACAGCACGCCGTAAACGCGGAGATTCGATTATATGAAAATATTGTGGATGAGGAGAAAGGGGTCTATAATGAAGACGGCAGCCTCAATCTCAATCCCAATTCTCTGACAGTTTTAACGGACTGTGTCGTGGAGGAGAATCTAAAAGACGCAGCGCCGTATGACAGTTTTCAGTTTGTGCGTCAGGGATTTTTCTGTGTGGATGCGAGAGATTCCAGACCGGAGCATCTTGTATTTAACAGAATAGTATCATTGAAGAGTTCATTTAAGCTGCCGACGCCTTAGTCGGCCACAGGATATAGAAAGGTATGGTTATTGTATCATGAATATTTTTGCAGGATTAGAGAAATTTGGTCTGAAAGTGGAAAATAAGTCTTTGTTCGAGGAAGAGAAGAAGGCGCAGACGAAAGAAGCGGGAGCTCCAACCGAGGAAGCCCCCACAGAGGAGAGTTTTCTGTTGGAAAAGGCGCTTCGCTGTCCGGTCTGTGACAAGGTATTTAAGACAAAGATGATTAAAAACGGCAGGACAAAGCGCCTAGAGCCCGACGACGATCTGCGTCCCCGTTTTGAATATATTGACACGATCAAATATGATGTGGCATCCTGTCCGTCGTGTGGTTATGCTGCGATGAACCGTTATTTTGAACATTTGACTGCGGGTCAGATCAAGTTAGTACAGGAGGGAGTCTGTGCCAATTATAAGCCCTCTGCCGATACGGCAGAGAAAGCCACCTATGATTACGATACCGCGTTAGACCGTTATAAACTGGCATTGTTTAATACGATCGTAAAGAGGGGCAAGACCAGTGAGCGGGCCTATACCTGTCTGAAAATTGCCTGGCTTTATCGTGGAAAAGCGGAGACATTAGACAAGGCGGACCCCAAGTATGCGGAAGTGTTCAAGGAGTGCAAGGAGCAGGAGGAGGCATTTTACGAGCAGGCATATGAGGGATTTACCAAGGCAATCTCCAAAGAAATGTTCCCGATGTGCGGCATGGATCAGTGCACGGTAGATTATTTGCTGGCAGTGATGTCATTTCATTTTAAGAAGTTTGACGTCGCTTCCAAGTGTATCTCGCGCATCCAGAGCGCGCCCTCTGCCTCTAAGCGCATGAAAGACAAAGCGTTTGATTTGAAGGAGCGGATTGTTACACAGATGAAACAGAGCAAGTAGCGATGATTGATATTATGGTAAATTTGCAGGGGGAGCCGAATGTCCCCCTGTATCTGAAGATATATGAGCACATCAAATGTGAGATGGCAGACGGCAGGATTTCCCAGGGGGAAAGACTGCCGTCTACGCGTTTACTGTCAAAAAACTTGTCAGTAAGCCGCAGTACCGTAGAGCTTGCCTATGAGCAGCTTATGGCGGAGGGCTACATTAAGGCCGAACCCTGCCGGGGACATTTTGCCTGTGATATTACAGAATTGTACCAGCTAAAAAGGCGGCAGCCTGCCTTAGGTGAAGCTGGGGAACCTGGACGAAGCCGTCGGATGGAGATTGAGTTTTCCCCGTATGCGATCGACGCGTTAAGCTTTCCGTTCGACGTCTGGCGCAGATTAAGCAAAACGATGCTGCAGCAGGATAGGGAGGAGCTTTTGTATGCCGGAGACGGACAGGGAGAATATGAGCTGAGGCAGGCGATTGCATTTTATCTGCACCAGGCGAGGGGAGTCAACTGTCATCCTGACGAGATTATCGTGGGCGCCGGCAATGAATATCTTGAGCTGGTCTTAGGGCAGCTGCTGGAAAGAGGCGGGCGGGTGCTGATGGAAAATCCGGGTTATCCGCAGGCATACCGCACGTTTTGTGCCATGGGATATGATGTAATCACCGTGGACGGGGGACAGCGGGAGAAGCTTATGGAAAAGCTGGAGGGAAACGACCCGGATCTCGTCTATGTGATGCCCTCACACCAGTTTCCGCTGGGGGATGTGATGACATTAAATCTGCGTCTGCAATTGATTAAGTGGGCGGGCGAGAGGGAACACCGTTATCTGATCGAGGATGACTATGACAGTGAATACCGTTACCGCGGCAAACCGATTCCCTCCATGCAGAGTATCGACCACAGCGGAAAAGTCGTTTATCTGGGAACATTTTCAAGGAGTATCGCTCCGTCCCTGCGCGTCAGCTATATGGTGCTGCCGCCGCGGTTGATGGCGAAATATCGGGATTGCTGTGGCTTTTATTCGGCCACCGTGCCGAAAATGCAGCAGGAGATACTGCGGGCATTCTTGACGGAAGGATATTTTGAACGCCATTTAAATAAAATGCGCGGCATCTACAAAAATAAGCGCGATTTTTTGCGTGATCTGCTGAAAAAATATGAGTGGGTGGAGGCCATCAGCGGTGATCATGCGGGGCTTCATATTTTGGTAAAGATAAAGACTGTGATGAGCGAGCAGGAATTGTGCCTGGCGGCAAAAGAGCGGGGGCTTGGCATCACGGGAATATCCGAGTATGCCCTGCCGCCGCGAAAGGCTGTGAGTCCGGGTGCCGTTAAAGATGAGACAGAGACGCAGGGGCATAGCGTTACGCTGCTGCTGGGTTACGGGAAGCTTGACACGGAGCAGATGGACAAAGGATTAAAAATACTGGATAAACTGCTCTCGGATTATGGCAGCCGTATGAATTCGGGTTTCCGTTCCCGAAATACGGTGTAGTATTGAAATCCTGCATGCTTTAAAAGCGCGGGCACTTTTTGAAAATCGTAGGCAACATGCTCCGGTTTGTGGGCGTCAGCGCCGATCGTGATAATTTCGCCTCCCAGAGCGCGGTAGCGGGCGATGATTTCCTCTGTGGGGTTTGGATGGTTTAAGCCGTAATGAAACCCTGCTGTGTTGATCTCGATACCTTTTCCGTGCTCGATGAGGTATGTTAATATTTCATCTATGATGTCCTGGTATTGGCTCCAATGATAATGTTGATTTTTTGTGGGACCGTAGCGGACGACATAGTCAATGTGCCCATAGACGTCAAAGCCGTCGAAAGCTCTGACATTTTCCAGGATCGAGGCAAAGTATTCACGGTAACAGGCTTTTTCGGCGCGACCTTCATAAAATACAGGATAATAGGGGTCGACGCCGTGCACGAGATGGGAGGAGCCGATCACGAAGTCGAACGGATACTGGCTTAGAATCTCATCGTGAAGGGCGGCAAGATGGGGCTGCAACCCGAGCTCGATGCCAAGGCGTATGGGAAGTCTGTCGCGGTAGCGCTCCCTGTGGGAGAGCACGGAGGCGGTATAATTGGGCAAATCCAATAAGAACAGCGTGGGCTCTACGGGGTAATCAATGTCCAGATGGTCGGTAAAGCAGATGCCGGACAAGTCTTTTTGTATGGCTGCCTCAATCATGGACTCCTGGGCGGCGTCGCTGTCGCCGGAGTACTGACTGTGCATGTGTGTGTCCCATAACATAGGCGGTCTCCTTTCGTGTGCAGCATGATTTTAAGATGCCGCATCTATAAAATTGTTTCCATGCCATATTTTTGTATCTTCAGGCCGCACTTTTCATAAAACTTCATGGCCTGTTCATTGCAGGCCCAGACATTGAGCGTTACGTTATAACACCCGCAAGATTTGGCGATTTGCAGTACATACTCGTAAAGGCGGGAGCCGACGGCCTGTCCCCTGACGTTTTCCGATACGCAAAGATCGTCGATGTACAGCGTCTTTATGCCCTGCATAGAGTGTCCGTGCGCCTGCTGGAAAATACAAAAGGCGTAGCCTAACAGCCGGTCTTTGTCCATGGCGACATAGATTGGCCGGTCAGGATCGTCAAACAAACGTAAAAGCTCTTCGCGGGAATACTTTTTTTCCCCGGATTTGAACAAATCGGGCCTGCCGTCTGCGTGAATCTGCTGCACCTGGTATAATAAATCTATGATCTGTGGAATATCTTTTGGCACTGCCTGTCGTATCATAATAATCCTCCGTTTTTGCGCTGTTAAAGCTTCCAGTTTCGTGAAATTGACAGCGATTTTTACTGATTATATCTTACTCCGCGGCGGTCCAAATGTCTATCCTTTTCTTTGCCGCCGCAAATGGCGGGCATGGGCAATTGTGGATTCTTCCTGTATGGACGGCAGAATATATTGGGAAAATATCCAAACAGGAAAAAAATGGTGAAAGATTTAACAAAGTAGTGAAAAAGGGTTGAACTTTAGAAAAAAATTGGTTAGAATATAGGAAGTACGGAAAAAGGGTTCTATGCGGCTCTGTTTCCATAGCATATCATTTACAAATTCTAGGAGGAATTAAAAATGGCAGTAAGAGTAGCAATTAATGGTTTTGGCCGTATCGGTCGTCTTGCTTTCAGACAGATGTTCGGAGCAGAAGGATATGAAGTAGTAGCAATCAATGATTTAACCAGCCCTAAAATGTTGGCACATTTATTAAAATACGATTCATCTCAGGGCAAATATGCATTAGCTGATACTGTGTCTGCTAGTGAGGATTCCATTACGGTAGATGGACAGACTATCAAAATCTACGCTTTTCCGGATGCGAACAACTGCCCATGGGGCGAGTTAAAAGTCGATGTAGTGTTAGAGTGCTCCGGCTTCTATACCAGCAAAGAGAAAGCGCAGGCGCATATCAATGCAGGCGCAAGAAAAGTTGTCATCTCTGCTCCGGCAGGAAATGATCTTCCTACTATCGTATATAATGTAAACCATACCACTCTGACACCGGAAGACACGATCATTTCTGCTGCTTCCTGTACAACAAACTGCCTGGCTCCGATGGCAAAAGCATTAAATGACCTTGCAGGCATCAAATCCGGTATCATGAGCACAATCCACGCTTACACAGGTGATCAGATGATTCTTGACGGACCGCAGAGAAAAGGCGATCTGAGAAGAAGCCGCGCAGGCGCAGTTAATATCGTACCGAACAGCACAGGTGCAGCAAAGGCAATCGGTCTGGTTATTCCTGAGTTGAACGGTAAGCTGATCGGTTCCGCACAGCGTGTACCGACCCCGACAGGTTCTACAACGATTTTAGTGGCGACAGTTGAGAAGTCTGTGACAAAAGAGGAGATCAATGCAGCAATGAAAGCCGCTGCTACCGAGTCTTTCGGATACAATGAGGATGAGATCGTATCTTCCGATATCGTAGGAAGCACTTATGGTTCTATCTTCGATGCAACCCAGACAATGGTTGGCGCTTCCAATCTGGTACAGGTTGTGTCCTGGTATGACAATGAGAACAGTTATACCTCTCAGATGGTTCGTACCATCAAATATTTCAGCGAGTTATCATAATTCTTGCGCGAAGATTATATGTGACTTTTCAGAGGTCCGGTCCCGTTTGGACCGGACCTCTTTTCGATCTCATTGATTTTTGAGTAACATATCGTTGTTAAAAAGATGTTTTTTATTAAAGGAGGATATAATAATGTCATTAAACAAAAAGTCTGTAGATGATATCAACGTAAAAGGAAAACGCGTGCTGGTGAGATGTGATTTCAACGTGCCCTTAAAAGAGGGCAAAATCACGGACGAGACGCGTATCAATGCGGCGCTGCCGACCATTCAGAAGTTATTAAATGACGGCGGCAAGGTGATTCTCTGCTCCCATCTTGGCAAAGTAAAGAACGGTCCGAACGAGGGAGAGTCGCTGGCACCGGTTGCCGCAAGACTTTCCGAAAAGCTCGGCAAAGATGTCAATTTTGTATCCGATTACAACGTGACGGGCGAGGCGGCTACGAAAGCGGTAGAAGCGATGAACGAGGGCGACGTTGTGCTGTTGCAGAATACGCGTTTCCGCGGGGCAGAGGAGACAAAGAACGGTGAGGAGTTTAGCAAAGAGCTGGCGGATTTGGCCGACGTCTATGTATGTGATGCCTTTGGTTCGTCCCACAGGGCGCATGCGTCTGTTGCGGGCGTTACAAAGTTTATCCGTGCAAAGGGCGGCGAAAATGTCGTTGGATACTTAATGCAGAAAGAGATCGATTTCCTTGGCAATGCCGTGGAGAATCCGGTTCGTCCATTTGTGGCGATCCTTGGCGGCGCTAAAGTGGCAGACAAGTTAAATGTGATCTCTAATCTGTTGGAGAAATGCGATACTTTAATTATCGGCGGCGGTATGGCATATACATTTTTAAAGGCACAGGGCTATGAGATCGGTAAATCTTTGGTGGACGATACCAAGCTCGATTACTGTAAGGAGATGCTTGAAAAGGCAGACAAACTCGGCAAGAAACTGCTGCTTCCGGTAGACTCTGTGACGATCACAGATTTCCCGAACCCGATCGACGCGAAAGTTGACGTTGAGGTTTATGACGTGGCAAATATGCCGGCGGACCGCGAGGGATGCGATATCGGACCGAAGACGGCAGAGATGTATGCGGATGCTGTGAAAGCGGCCAAGACTGTTGTGTGGAACGGGCCGATGGGTGTGTTTGAGAATCCTACGCTTGCAGCAGGTACGGTTGCGGTGGCAAAAGCGCTCGCAGAGACGGACGCAACGACGATTATCGGTGGCGGAGATTCCGCTGCGGCTGTAAATCAATTGGGCTTTGGCGACAAGATGAGCCATATTTCCACCGGCGGCGGAGCATCCCTTGAGTTCCTCGAGGGCAAAGAGCTTCCCGGCGTGATTGCCGCAGACGATAAGTAAAAAGAGCCAAAACGAAGGGCGGCAAACACGCCGTAGTGATCTGCCGCAGACGATAAATAAAAAAGACAAAAAGATGAGCGGCAATCATGCCGTGGCTGTCTGCCGCGGACGATAAATAAAAAGCACAAAAAGAGGCGTGGCGGACGATAATAGTTACCAATTATACAGGAGTAAAGATGGAGGATAACATGGCAAGAAAGAAAATTGTAGCAGGCAATTGGAAGATGAATATGACGCCAAGCGCCGCAGTGAAGCTGGTAGAAGAGTTAAAGCCGTTAGTGGCCAGCGATGAGGTTGAGGTAGTCTATTGTGTTCCTGCGATCGATATTGTACCGGTGGTTGAGGCCGTAAAGGGAACCAATGTGGCAGTCGGCGCCGAGAATATGTATTTTGAGGACAAAGGAGCGTACACGGGGGAGATTTCTGCTCAGATGCTGGTAGATGCCGGCGTCAAATATGTGATTATCGGACACTCCGAGAGACGCGATTACTTTAAAGAGGACGACGAACTTCTCAACAAAAAGGTAAAGAAAGCTCTCGAGGCAGGACTCACACCGATTCTTTGCTGTGGAGAGACATTAGAGCAGCGCGAAATGGGGATTACCCTCGACTGGATTCGTATGCAGATCAAATCAGATTTGGTCGGCGTATCTGCGGCGCAGGTGGCTTCTATGGTGATCGCGTACGAGCCGATTTGGGCGATCGGCACCGGGAAAACCGCCACATCCGATCAGGCAGAGGAGGTTTGCGGTGCAATCCGTGCATGCATCGCCGAGATCTATGACGCAGCGACGGCAGACGCTGTCCGCATCCAGTATGGCGGTTCCGTCAATGCGGCAAATGCGGCAGAATTGTTTGGAAAACCCGATATCGACGGAGGACTTGTCGGCGGGGCATCCTTAAAAGCCGATTTTGGTAAGATCGTAAATTATAAATAATCAAACAGCATAAAAAGATGATTGGGCCTTGTGATATGTCGGTTTCGTACATATTACAGGGCCTTTTTATGCACAAGGCATCCAAAGGAAATTTGCCCGCAAAAGCTGATAGGGGCTCGGCGCGCGAGCAGGGCGGTCAGATGAGCAGAGAAGAAGAATTTCCTGTATGAGAATTTCTGTATATTTGGATGGTCATATAATATGTTGGATTAGCATAGTTATGATAGTGGGAGGGGGTGAACAGTTGCTTACCATTCATGGAAAGAAAATAAAGAATGTTGACGATCCTGTTTTGTGCGGGGCATTTGGGTACAGTTATCAAAGGCATGAAGTGATCGCGAAGATTATTGACTGGTGTTTGCAATACGGGACGCATAAATTTCCCTCGATTGAAAAATTTAAAGGATTTGTATTGGACGAAGGCTCCGATATGAATTTCCTTCCACTTTTATGTACACATCCTAGATACCCGGGGCCGTATCGCATCAAAATGAAAGGAAGCAGAACAGATGATTTTGATGAGGCAAACCGCAAGGCGGGTTTAGCGCAGACACCGCTAGGATATACATGGCATCACAAGGAGGGGATCGTAAAAAGCGGAACAGAATATTTTTGTCATATGTATCTGATTGCATCGGCTTATCATGGCAGCCGCCGTCACCGGGGCGGCGTTTATGAGTATGAGCACCTGACGGGCAGGACATACGGATAATTTACGTTTTTGGCAGTGAAATAATGGTGCAATATGGGCTGCATTTTTAGGCAGTGAAATAATGGTGCAATAAAAACTGCACTTTTAGGCAGTGAAAAACGGTGCAATAAAGACTGCACTTTTAGGCAGTGAAAGAATGATGCGGTGAAACGGTGCCGTTGGACAGTGAAAGAATGATGCGGTGAAATGGCGCCGTTGAGCGGTGAAAGAGTGATGCGGTGAAACGGCCCCTTTAAGCAACGAAAAAATATATGCGGTCTAGGCCAGGAGGGAAAAAGAAGCGATATGGTGAAATGGTCGGAACTAATGAACGGAAAAGCGTTTATCACAGATCTCGGAGAAAACCAGACGGCGATCATCGATGACGAGGAGACGATTGTCGGCAGGTATGCAGTCTGGTCGCCAGTCAAAAACAGCAGTGGGCATCAGGTGGTGGAGGTGAGTGACAGGCTTGAAATGCTGATGGAAAAATATAAGATACCCAATGAACGCGTCTGCTACTTAGCATGAGAAAGGGAAAAATGTGAAGCTTGGGATGAATGAGTTAATAGAATCGATTGGAAAGGCCGTGTCGGAGGCACAGCAGAATGTCGAGTTACACTCTCTCTATCGGTTTTTCAATTATTTTGAGGAGGAGCCGGAAAACGACGGCCGCGATGACGGGGGGCAGGTATTGTGCCCAAAGACGGCCAAAATGGCTGTTCCCAAGAGCGATGACATGAACGGGACTGTGGTGTCGGAGATACCGCTGCTCTCTCTGGTTCCCCATAATCAGGTATCGCTGAAGCAGGTTTCCGTGAAAATGAAAGTCTCTCTGTATACGGATGATACGAATGAAATTGTGGCGGACATGAACGTGCCGGCCAGAAATGCGCCGTCCTCATCCGAACATGCGGGAGAAGAGGGAGCCGCCGCTTCCCAGATGCATGAAGTGGAGCTTGTGTATCAGGTGTCTGAAAAACCGGAAGGCTTGTCGAGAGTGGTAGACAATATAACCAAGACAATATAAATTAGGAGGATTTTGTATGGCGGATTTAGGAAAAAGTTTTGCGTCGCTGCCGATCGGGCAGTTGATCTGTTCACCGATACTTGCGGTTGCGCAAGGGCAGGCGGAATTGTGCAGGGTTTATCTGGATTACTTATTCAAACTCGCTTTTGTCGACGGGGACCCCGAAAAGGGGGTAAACGTTGTGAAATTTACGCTGAACAGACAGATTGTGGATGAAAACGGTGACAGTAAAATACAGCCCATACAGGTGGAAGCGCCGATCTTATCGTTAGTTCCGGTTCCGGCTTTTACGATGGACGAGGCGACGGTGCGTTTTACGATGGAAGTAAAGGAAGTAACCTCTCAAAAAGATATCAACAAATCGGAGAGTTCGTTTGGGGCTGGCTTTTCTTACTGGGGTTACAGCGCCAACATCAGCGGTAAGGTCACCACATCATCGGAAAATACGCGCACCAGCGACCAGTCTGCAAAATATGAGATTTACGCGCGGGCGGCTCAGCAGCCGGCGGCCGAGGGCATGGCGAAGCTTACGAGCGTCTTTGCGTCGGTGATTGAGCCAATTGAGGTATAGGAAAGAAAGATTCAAATTTGAGAGAGTGAAAGAGATGAAAAAAGGGCGGAGCCGAATGTTCGGTAGCCGCTCCTTTTTTGTATCATACAGGGAATTTTAACCAAAGGAAAGAGGCCTGTTTAATCTGCAAAGAAAACGGTAAAGAATAAATCAGAGCATTTTCTATTGCTTTTCAATGGAAATAGTGATATGTATATTGTGTAGCGATCGGATGTATCACACAGGAACTCGTTGGGGTGGCTTTATTGTGCCGAGAACGTCACAAATAAGCCATGGTTAGTCAAGAAAAACTGCTTCGCAGTGTGCTCTTGCGGTTCCTCGAGCGCAAACGTTCTCGGAATAGGAGATTAGTATGGAGCGGGCGGAGATTGCAATCATAGGGACGGGGCCGGCGGGAATTTCTGCGGCTATTACCGCGAAGGCCAGAAACAAAGACATTATTTTGCTGGGAAGCAACAATCTGAGCGATAAAGTGAGCAAGGCGCATGAGATTCTTAATTACCCGGGGTTTCCGGAGATTTCTGGGGAGACGCTGGCTCAAAACCTCAAGACCCATCTAGAGCACATGGACATTGCCATCACCGAAAAGAAGGTAACGGCGGTATACGCCATGGATCAATATTTTGGACTTCAGGCGGGTAGCGATATGGTGGAGGCGCAAACGGTCATTCTTGCCACCGGTGTGGTACAGGATAAGACATTTCCGGGGGAAAACGAGTTTTTGGGCCGGGGGGTCAGCTATTGCGCGACCTGTGACGCACCGTTTTATAAAGGAAAGACCGTTGCGGTTGTCGGTTATGACGAGGAGTCCGAGCGCGAGGCAGATTATCTGTCGGAAGTGGCGGGTAAAGTCTATTATTTTCCGATGTATCAAGGAGAGCCCGAGGTGGCGGATGCTGTGGAGGTGGTCCGTCAGAAGCCAAAGGAGATTCTTGGCACGTTGAAAGCCGGGACACTGCGCACGGAGCAAGAGGACTGGCAGGTGGACGGGATATTTATTTTGCGCGATGCGGTTTCGCCCGCTCAGATGGTGCCCGGTCTTACAATCGCCGACCGCCATGTAAACGTTAATGCCATGATGGAGACAGATATACCGGGATTATTTGCCTGCGGCGATATTGTTGGCAGACCGTATCAGTATGTCAAGTCGGCGGGGCAGGGAAACGTGGCGGCGCTCTCGGCAGTGACTTATCTAAGCCGTCTAAAACAGGCGCAGGCAAAAGCTGTGAAGCAGCAAAAACAGGACACGGGCGAAATCGCATAGCAGTCCGCGTTTTTTATGCACAGGGGTGCGAAGTGAAAATAGCTGCTGTTGCAGCACGCACCCCGCGCAGCGAGTAGGGAAGAAATCTCCCCTACTCGATTAATGATGGCGCAAATAGCTGATCTTTCGGCTTTTGTATAAAAGAAATCAGAAAATGAGGAGAGGATTTTTATGGTAAAGAAGATTGTAGGTAACAATATGGATGAGGCGTTAAAGAGCAAGGCCGCGGTGGTGGATTTTTCCGCTGCCTGGTGTGGACCATGCAAAATGCTGGCGCCGGTTTTGGACGGTATAGCGGAAGAGTATGAAGGAAAGGTAGATTTTTTTAACGCCGATACGGATGAAAATACGGCTCTCGCACAGCAGTATGGCATCACGAACATCCCGGCGCTTATTTTTTTGAAAGACGGTGCACCGGTGGCGCAGAATGTGGGGTTTGTGCCCAAAGACGCCCTTAAGCGCTGGATAGACGGGCAGCTGGCATAGGGGACATGCATTTTATCATGTATTGTAAAGAGACAGTACGAAAAACGTAACAGTTTAGTCGGAGGCTAAACTGTTACTAAAAAAGCGATGTTTGCGAAAATACTTGAAAATACAGAGGATGAAACGTATAATAGAGATTGTTTGGAATTTAGAGACTTCTGTGGAACATGAGAATCGCGCAGAAATTGGCATAATACTATGATGAATAAATGGGGAATCCTATGAAGAAAAAATGTGCGGAATGTGCATTGCTTTTCGTTATGTTTATTTTTTACATCTGTGGAAGCGGCGGCAACGACGCAGTGACTGTGGAAGCGCAAGACCATGAAAAGCGGGCAATGGAAGATTTGACATCGGTGTATCACAGCATTCTAAGTGGTGTTACCGGAGAATTTTTGGCCGGACATGAGGTGGATGAGGCTTTTTTGTGCTGGTTTGAGGCAAAGTATGGAAAGGCTGCCGTCATAAATCTTGCGGCGCATGTACTCGACGGTGAGATGGATGCGCAGTTGTGGTATGAGCTGACCGGTAATACCATGCATGTTTTGTGGCTATTATACTGCCAGGATACCGGATTTCAAAGCTATCAGCTCAATCATGTGCAGCAGCTTACCTGTCGTAACAGTGATGAGACGGTTTTTTGCTTCACCGGTGATTTTAGTCTCGCTGAGGGTTGGTGTACGACAGAGTATTTGAATGAACAGCCCGGCGGTATCAGCGACTGTTTTTCGGATGATCTGCTTGCCTGTATGAGAGAAGCGGATGTTCTTTTGATGAATAACGAATTTGTTTACAGCAATGATGGCGAAGCGCTGTCGGGCAAGTCCTATACGTTTCGTGCTCTGCCTGAGAGAGTAGAGCTGTTGCGGGAGATTGGCACGGATATTGTGACTTTGGCCAATAATCATGTCTATGATTTTGGGGAAGAAGGGCTTTTAGATACCATCGCTTATCTAAAAGCGCAAGGGATTACTTATTTTGGCGCCGGAGCAAATCTTGAGGAGGCTTCCCGGATTATCTATTATGTTGCCAACGGCAGAAAAATTGCCCTTGTCTCTGCTACCGAGATCGAGCGCACGACGCAGTTTACGAAAGAGGCGAAGGAGGATAGTGCCGGTGTGATGAAGACGCTTAATCCGCAGCGTTTTTTAGACGTCATTGCAGAGGCGAAAAAAAACAGTGATTATTGTATTGTTGTGGTTCATTGGGGACCGGAGGGAGCCCTGATGTACGACGGGAAACAATATAAGCTTGCCGAGCATTTTGTACAGGCAGGCGCCGATGCCATTATCGGTTCACATCCACATCGTCTGCAGGGAGCCGGTTTTATTCAGGGAGCGCCGGTAGCTTACAGTCTGGGCAATTTCTGGTTTTCAACGGGAACGTTATATACGACTGTAGCGCAGATTGTGATTGATGATAAAGGCGATCTTTCGCTCCGCTATGTGCCATGTTTGCAGAGAAATCTTAAGACCTCCATTATAACGGACGAAGATGAGGTGGAGAAATATTATCGCTATCTGGCCTCTGTTTCCATAGGTGTCGGCATAGATTCAGATGGGAGAATTCATGATAAGTCAGCGGACGACTATGGTACCATGAATGTGCCCTATGATTCAGATCTCTGCGAGACGCAGGTTCTAGGAGCGATAGACTTGGACGGGCGTGTCATCGACATCGTTGGCAACCTCAAATAAATATCTTAATCATGAACGTATACGGCAAATGCAGCATTGTTGCCGTTTACAATAAGAGTGGTATGCAAACGTCCAGCATAGAAAAGAAAAGAGAGGATAAAAAAATGAGCAAAAAACCTACCGTTTTAATGATTTTGGATGGCTTCGGCTTAAATGAAAAGACCGAGGGCAACGCAGTGGCGCAGGCCAATACACCGGTAATTGACGGGCTGATGAGAGACTATCCCTATGTAAAGGGTTACGCCAGTGGGCTGGCCGTTGGACTTCCCGACGGACAAATGGGGAACTCCGAGGTAGGACATTTGAATATGGGGGCGGGAAGAATCGTTTACCAGGAGCTGACCCGCATCACCAAAGAGATTGAGGACGGAGATTTCTTCAAGAACGAGGCATTATTAAAAGGGATTTTGAACGTAAAGAAAAACAATTCCGATCTCCATCTGTATGGACTGCTCTCAGACGGCGGCGTACACAGCCACAACACACATTTGTATGGCTTGCTGGAGCTGGCGAAAAGGGAGGGCGTACAAAATGTATATGTACATTGTTTCCTCGACGGACGCGACACCGCGCCTACCTCAGGAAAAGGTTTTGTGGAAGCTCTGGAGGAGAAAATGGCCGAGATCGGCGTGGGGAAGATCGCTTCGATTTCGGGACGCTACTATGTGATGGACAGGGATAATCGCTGGGAGCGTGTGCAGAGAGCTTACGATGCGCTGACAAAAGGGGAAGGCGTGCAGGCAGATTCGGCTGTCGCCGCCATGGAGGCATCCTATGCCAAGGACGTGACGGACGAATTTTTCGAGCCGACAGTCATTGTGGAAAACGGTGCGCCGCGCGCGACGATCAAAGACCAAGACACCGTAATATTCTTTAATTTCCGGCCGGACCGCGCCAGAGAGATAACAAGAGCGTTCTGTGCGGACGAATTTGACGGGTTTGACAGAGGAAAAAGAAAAGACGTTACTTATATTTGCTTTACCGAGTATGATGTGACCATTCCCAACAAGGAGATTGCGTTCCATAAAGTAGAATTAAAGAATACATTTGGCCAGTATCTTGCGGCAAACGGCAAGACGCAGGCGAGAATTGCCGAGACGGAAAAATACGCGCATGTCACGTTTTTCTTCAACGGCGGTGTGGAGGAGCCGAACGAGGGAGAGGATAGAATTCTTGTGAAATCGCCCAAAGTGGCAACCTATGATTTGCAGCCACAGATGAGCGCGCCGGAGGTGTGCGACAAGCTATGCGAGGCGATTCGTTCCGGCAAATATGATGTGATTATTATCAATTTTGCCAATCCGGACATGGTAGGCCACACAGGAATTATGGAAGCGGCCGTGAAGGCAGTGGAGACAGTGGACGCCTGCGTTGGAAAAGCGGTCGAGGCATTAAAAGAAGCGGGCGGTCAGATGTTTTTGTGTGCTGATCATGGAAATGCAGAGCAGCTTGTGGACTATGAGACAGGGGCGCCGTTTACCGCACATACGACCAATCCGGTGCCGTTTATCTTAATTAATGCCGATCCGGCATATACACTGAGAGAAAACGGATGTCTGGCTGATATTATTCCTACCATGATAGAGTTGATGGGTATGGAACAGCCCCAAGAGATGACAGGGAAATCATTGTTGATCAAAAAATAATGGCTGACCGTAAATGGACAGCAAAGTTTGCGTATGAAAAATCGGCGGCCGTAATGGCCGCCGAAACTGTTTTTAATATGTAATGCGCGATATCATGTTATAACGCCAAAAGCGCCTGCAGATTATCGGTTGGAACTGCAAATTCGCAGCCGTAACGGTAGTGGTTGTGATCTAACGGTTTTGAGTAAAGGATTTTTACCGTAGTAAAAATCAGTGGATTGGGGTTGGCGCTGTCCGGTGCGCCGGGCTGTTCATAGGCGAGGGAGGCATTAAAATAGTAACCTACGGGCAGCACGCCTTCTGTGACAAAGCTAAGACCGCTTATGGATATGTTTTCAACTTCTATCGGTGTTTCCAGTTCATGGACGCCGCTGTAATTCTGCTTATAAAGATCGCAGATGCTCAGTTTTATGCTGACCGGATATCTGACATTTCGCCTTCGTTCTCTCATAAAGAATCTGTTCGCCTTTCGATATAAAATATGGCATAAGCGCCAAAACATTTAGTATTCTCTTTTATTATAACGGTGTAAAATTGCTGCGTCAAGTGAAGAAAAAGACGGCCGCGCCAAGTGAAGGAAAAGATGGATGCGTTCGCACCTTGGAAGTAACCGTGTAGTATAAACAGGCATAGGGATTGAAATGTAACAAAAACATTGACGAACATCATGGGCCTGTATTATAATTTTGAAGTAGTATGGCGTTCACGATAAGGAAACAGTTATTGTTTGGTTAAAATTAGGTGCGCTTGCCGTGCCGGAAAAGAGGAGAGTATCATGCAGGAATACAGGCCGTTCAAAGAGGGAAAAGTACGGGAAGTCTATGACAACGGAGAGAGCCTGATTATGGTCGCGACTGACCGTATCTCGGCGTTTGACAACATTTTAAAGAACCGGATTACGCAAAAAGGTGCGATCCTGACACAGATGTCCAAGTTCTGGTTTGATTTTACAAAGGATATTGTGCCAAATCATATGATTTCTGTGGATACGTCGGACATGCCGGAGTTTTTTCGCAAAGACGAGTTTCAGGGAAACAGTATGATGTGCAAAAAATTAGAGATGCTGCCGATCGAGTGTATTGTGCGTGGATATATCACCGGCAGCGGCTGGGCAAGCTATCAGGAAAACGGCACCGTGTGCGGCATCAAACTGCCGGAGGGACTCATGGAGTCAGACAAACTGCCTGAGCCGATCTATACACCGAGCACCAAGGCAGAGATCGGTCTGCACGATGAAAATATTTCGTTTGATCAAAGCGTGGAAGTGCTGGAAAAGGCATATCCGGGCAAAGGGTCTGAGTATGCGCAAAAAATCAAAGATTACACGCTCGCGTTGTACAAGAAATGTGCCGAATATGCGCTTAGCCGCGGCATTATCATCGCGGACACCAAGTTTGAGTTTGGTTTGGATGAAGACGGCTCCATTGTATTGGGAGACGAGATGCTCACGCCGGACAGTTCGCGTTTTTGGCCGTTGGAAGGCTACGAG